>NZ_JNIW01000011.1 GCF_000701425.1 Deinococcus frigens DSM 12807
GTCTATGGCTGGATTCTCCAGCCACCGACGAACGCGGCGTTCGCTGCTTTGCGCGAACGTGGCACGGGAGTGGATGTAGGGGAGCCAGGCGGGGATGGAGCTGCACTGGGAGAGCAGCAGTCCGGTGACCATCCAGGCCAGTGTGTGGGCGTTGCGGACGTCATTCCACAATCCACTCTGGAGGTGGGCGAGGACGGCTTGATAGAGTCGGGGCGCGTCCCCGGTAGCATTTTCGGTTGTCACAGACAGAAAGTGTCCCCTACCGGGGACGCTTTCTCATACTTTGTGTCAGGCCGTCAGGGTGGCAACCACGACAGGCCGGGCGGTAAATCTGGACTCCGAGATGCGGCGCGTGACCCTGCGCGCGGTGGCGGCGGTGCTGTTCGGCGCGGCGCTGCCCGAGGCCGATCTGCGCGTCGTGGAGCGCGAATTGCCGCCGCTGCTGACCCACACGGCGCAGCGCTTGCGTTCGGTCCTGGACTAATCCCTGCCCACACCCGCCCGGCAGCGCGAGAGGGTGTCGGCGCGGGCGCTGGACGAGATCGTGAACCGGATTGTTCAGGAACGCCAGGCGACTGGCGCGGCAGGCACGGACCTGCTGGGCCTGCTGCTCGCGGCCCGTGACGAGAATGGTGGAGGGGGCCTGAGCGACGCCGAGCTGCGCGACGAGGTCATGACCCTGTTCCTGGCCGGACACGAGACCACGGCCACCCTGCTGACCTTCCTGTTCCTGGGCCTGTCGCGCCGCCCCGATATTCAGGCACAGGTCCATGCCGAGGTCCGCGCGGCGCTGGGGAACCGCGCGCCGGAGGCTGTCGACCTGCCACAGATGCCGCTGCTCAACGCCTGCATTCAGGAAACGCTGCGGCTGTACCCACCCGCGTGGCTGGTTCCCCGGCAGGCCACCGGGCCGGTCACGGTGGCGGGCGTGCCGCTTCAGGAGGGCAGCAACGTCAGCGTCAACATCTTTTTAATCCAGCGCAACGCCCGCTTCTGGCCCCAGCCGGACGCCTTCAGGCCGGAGCGCTGGCTGGGGCAGACCCGCGCGCCGGGAGCGTTCATGCCTTTCGGTCTGGGGGCCAGGATGTGCATCGGCAACCATCTGGCACTGCTGGAGGCGGGCGTGATCGCCGCGCTGGTGCTTCGTAATTCCACGCTGGACGTGCCAGGCGGCGGTCCCACTGGTCTGAATGCCGACGTGACGCTGGGGCCGGACGGCCCGGTGATGGCGGAGGTCAGCTCTGAATCCTAGCCCCCGTCCTCTCCTGCATGTCTTCCAGCGTCACGCCCGGCGCGAGTTCCACCAGCCTCAGCCCAGCCTCGGTCACGTCCAGCACCCCCAGATCGGTGATGATGCGGTCCACCACGCCCACCCCGGTCAGCGGCAGGTTGCATTCGTGCAAAATTTTGTGTGCGCCGCCCCTGGCCGTGTGTTCCATCAACACCACTACCCTTTGCACCCCGGCCACCAGGTCCATCGCGCCGCCCATGCCCTTGACCATCTTGCCCGGAATCATCCAGTTGGCCAGGTCTCCATGCGCGCTGACCTGCATGGCCCCCAGGATGGCGAGGTTGATATGCCCGCCCCGGATCATGGCAAAGCTGTCGGCGCTGGAAAAAAAGCTCGCCCCCGGCAACGCCGTCACCGTCTGCTTGCCGGCGTTGATCAGGTCTGGGTCCACCTCCTGCTCGGTGGGAAAGGGACCGATGCCCAGCAGCCCGTTTTCGGATTGCAGCATCACCGACACGCCGTCCGGGATGTGGTTGGCCACCAGCGTGGGCAGACCGATGCCCAGATTCACGTAAAAGCCGTCCTGCAATTCTGCGGCGGCGCGGGCGGCCATCTCGTCACGGTTCCAGGGCACCTCTAGACCTCCTCTCCGGCGGCGGACGAGGCTGGGGCTGAGGCCCGGACCGTCCGTTGCTCGATGCGTTTTTCTGGCATTGCGTTCAGGACGACGCGCTGCACGTAAACACCGGGCGTGTCAATGCGGTCGGGATCGAGCTGGCCCACCTCAACGATTTCCTCGACCTCGGCCACCGTGACCGCGCCGCAGGTCGCCACCACTGGATTGAAGTTGCGCGCGGTCTTGCGGTACACCAGGTTGCCGCTGGTGTCCGCCTTCCACGCCTTGACCAGACTCAGATCGGCCACGATGCCCCGTTCCAGAATGTATTTCTCTCCCTCAAAGTCTTTTTCTTCCTTGCCCTCGGCCACCACCGTCCCCACGCCGGTCTTGGTGTAGAAGCCGGGAATCCCTGCCCCGCCCGCGCGCATGCGTTCGGCCAGCGTGCCCTGCGGCGTGAACTCCAGCTCCAGTTCCCCGGCCAGATACTGACGCTCGAACTCCTTGTTCTCGCCCACGTAGCTGCTGATCATCTTCCTGATCTGGCGGGTTTCCAGCAGCAGGCCCAGGCCAAAGCCGTCTACCCCAGCGTTGTTGCTCACGGCGGTCAGGTCCTTAGCGCCACTGTCGCGCAGGGCCAGGATCAGCGCCTCGGGAATGCCGCACAGGCCAAAACCGCCCACCGCGACGGTCTGCCCATCACGGACCACGTCCGAGAGCGCCGCCTGGGCGTTTGAATACACTTTATTCATGTGCTGCCCAGTCTAGCCGCCTGGCGTTACTGCGGGGTCACGCGCAATCGAAAACTCCCCCGCGATGGTCCGCAGGGGAGAGGAAATTGAAATGATTCGCCGGGCCGTGAGGTCATACGGACTCCGATTGAAAGGTGTTGAAAACACCTGAAAATCCGAGCGGAGTGAGAAGGAGAAAAACGGGTTCCGGACGTGGAGTGCAGGAATCGGCGCTGTCCCGATTCCTGCACTCCACGTCCGGAACCCGTATCAGCTCTTGGCCCCCGAGTCGCCCTGCACCTTGGCCTTCAAGGCGGCCATCGCGTCGTCGATATCGCGGTCCCGGCCCAGGTCCTTGAGCTGGGCATCGATGTCGTTGTCGGTCCGCAGCTCAGTCACGGCCTTGTTGCGGTCTTCCATACCGGAGACGCGCTGCTCCATTTCCTCGAAGGCGTCCATCGCGCCCCCGGCCTTGTTGAAGCCTGTGGCGCGGTCCAGGGTTTCGGTGGCCTGCGCGGTCTTCTGGCGGGCCGCCAGCAGCGACTTCTTGGACTCCATTTCGTCGATCTTGGCTTCCAGCGCCCGGAGCTGGATCTTGAGCTGATCGACGGTGCTGGTCTGGGTGGCGCGCTGCTCGTCGAAGCCCTGGGCCAGGTCCTTGGAGTTCTGGGCGCGGCGTAGCGCTTCTCTTGCCAGGTCCTCATTGCCGCCGCGCAGGGCTTCCTCGGCCTTCTTGCCGTACTCGTCGGCCAGGCGGCGGTTGGTGCCAGCCTCGCGTTCCAGCTTGGCATTCTGGCTCATGGCGTCGGCCACCTCGCTGCGGGCCTCGCCGTAGGCGGCGCGCATGTCGCGCAGGGCCTGCTCGATGATCTTGCCGGGGTCCTCGGCCTTGCTGATCATGTCGTTGACATTGGCGCGCAGCAGTCGGGACAGTCGGTCGAGAATGGTCATGAATGGGTCCTCCTTGGGGATGTGAACAACGCCTCGTTTGGGCGGGCGATTGCAGCTATGATTACGCACTTCGCGCCCGGCGGGTTGCCCCCCCAGGCGTTATGAGCCAAAGGCTAAGACCATCTGAAGAATGTTCAGGCCGCGCCGCTCAACAGGTCCGGCGGCGGAAACCGTGTCTGGCACGTCCGCCGCCGCCTGAACCTCCGATTTAAAAGACGATGGGCCGCAGACCGATGCTGTCGGACCCGCAGGCCACGGTCAGGTTGGTTCCGGCGGGGGTGACGGTGCAGCCCAGCGAGCGCAGGCCGTCCAGCGGGAAGATCAGATTGGTGCCGTCTGTGGCGGGTGCCAGGGGCAGTTCGACGCTGCCGCCCGCCGACTGCGCGGTCTTGCGGCCCACCGTGACCGTCAGCACCGAGCCTTCCTCGGTGGTCAGGCGGTAGTTGCCGCCGCCCTGGCTGGTCACGCCCACCACGCCGGCCAGATCGCGTCCCAGCACGTAGGGCTGCCCCCTGATCACGCCTGCCGGGGTGGCGGGCCTGGTGGCGGCGGGGGCAGCCTTGGCCTGCGCGGCGTCCACCACCACCAGGCTCTCTTTGTCGTTCAGGGCGCTGAGCAGCACAAAGGCTCCCAGCGGTCCGCCTGCCCGCTCGCTGACCAGCAGGGTACTGGCCTTGCCGGTGGTCTTCCAGCCGCCCACCGTGCGCCCGCTGAGCTTGCCGGCGATCACGGGGCGCAGCGTCGCCACGCCGTTTGCCGCATACAGGCAGACCGCGCGCGGGCTGAGCTTGAGGCTGGCGGGGCAACTGATGATCTGGCCCTTGGCGGCGGCACTGATCTCGATGGAAATGGCACTGACCGCCTGCGTCGTGGCGGCAGACGAGGCGGCTGGCCTGGGCGTGGGCGCGGCGGTCTGCGCGGAGGCGGCCCCCAGCGTCAGCGCGCCGAGGACCGTGGCCCCGGAAAGCAGCAGCGCCCGCGCGGAGCTTCGCCGGATGGGCAGGTGGGCCAGATTCAGGTGCAAAGACATATGCGCGCATGCTAAGCGCCGTGCATGAGCATCTACTTTGAGGCGGCTGACCGCGCGGGCGGGGAACCTGAGGTGGCTCCCGGCTGGCCCGCCAGCCGCGCCCAGGCCCGCTGAAAGACATGCAGGCTGCCCCCGTCATACAGCATCATGCGGACCTCCAGCCCAGGATGGTCAGCAAGGAATTCAAGGATCGTCGCCAGGGCCACGGGCGCGGCCTTCTCGACTGGATAACCGTACACACCCGTGCTGATCGAGGGAAAGGCGACGCAGGGGCAGCCGTTCTCCGCAGCCAACTGGAGACTGCGGCGGTAGGCCCCGGCCAGCAGTTCAGCCTCGCCGTGATTGCCGCCGCGCCAGACCGGACCCACCGCGTGGATGACGTACTGCACGCCGCGCCTCTCCAGACCGAACGCCGGGGTGATCACCGCTGTCCCGGTGGGTGTACCTCCAATCTTGCGAATGGCCCGCAGCAGCTCCGGACCGGCGGCGCGGTGGATCACGCCGTCCACACCGCCGCCCCCGGCCAGTTCCCTGTTCGCGGCGGTCACTACGGCGGCGCAGTCCTGCGCGGCAATGTCTCCCTGAAGGAGCTTAAGTGGCACGCGCGTCCCTACGACTCCACAACGCGCTGCAAATCCCGAGTGTTCAGGCTCTCGCTCCTGACGGCCTGTGCCGCCGTGACCGCCGCCAGTTCCGCGCCGGTCCACTGTTCACGGGGCACCTGCGCGGCACGCTCGGCGCGCTGCACGGCCAGCAACTCGGCCACGGCGCGGTCCAGATCGTCGTTCACGATCACGTAGCGGAAGGCGTGGGCCTCCTGAATTTCCTCGCGGGCGCGGCGCAGGCGTTTCTCGATGCGCTCGGGGGTCTCGGTGGCGCGGCCCTCCAGCCGGCGGCGCAGCTCGGTCAGGCTGGGCGGCATGATAAAGACCAGCACGGCCTCCTCTCCCACGCGCGCCTTGACCTGCATGGCCCCCTCGACCTCGATCTCCAGCACCACGTCCTGCCCGCGCGCCAACGCGGCCTCGATGGGTTCGATGGGCGTGCCGTAGCGGTTGCCCACGAAGGCGGCGTGTTCCAGAAAACCGCCCCCCCTGGCCTTGCTCTCAAAGACTTCCGGCGGCACGAACACGTAATCCACGCCGGGCCGCTCGCCGGGCCGGGCCTGCCGGGTGGTCCATGACGTGCTGTAAAAGACGTCCTGCCCGGCCAGCCAGCGTTCGCGCAGGGTGCCCTTGCCCACGCCGGACGCCCCGGTAATCACGATCAGCAGGCCCCGGCGGGCGGTGGGAGGGAAAGCGGTTTCGGCCTGGTCAAGCGTCATGGCCATTCAGAATACCCACAACGCGTCCCTGAGGGAAAGGGGGATCGTCTGAACGCCGAAACGGAGGCCTCCCCTGCCCCCCGAGTGTGACCAGAATGCAAAGCTGCGTCCGTACCGGAGGCGCAGGTTCATGCCTAGACTGCGAGGGTGTCCCGCCGCCCGATTGCCCGTCTGCTGGCCCTGCCCCTGGGCATGCTGGCGCTGGTGGGCTGCACGCCGCTGTATGTGGTTCACCCGGCCCTGACCCCGGCCCTGAATCTGAATGGGCCGCCGCCGGACGTGGTGATCTTCAGCATGTCGGGCCGTTGCGCGCCGCCCTGCCTGGCCCCGCGCGACAACTGGGATTACCTGGGGTCACGGGGCACGCTGGACCGGTTGGCCGACGTGTTCACGGCGGCGGGCTACCGCGTCGAGGTCTCCGGCTACGCCAGCAACGCCGCCGCTACCTTCTCTTCCGAGTACATCGGCGGACCGCAGCGCGGGTATGAGGCGCTCCGCGTCGATTTCGAGCGGGTCAAGACCACCTGGATGAAGCTCGCCCGTCCGCCACGGCTGGTGCTGCTGGGTCATTCACAGGGGTCGGTATGGCTGCACCACCTGTCGCGGGTCAATCCCTCGGTGCCGATTGCCCTACAAGTCGATCTGGACGGCATCTGTGTGGCCTGGAAGTCGGACTTCGGGGCGGGCATCCGGGCACTGGGCCAGGTCCACGGCACCGAGCCGTCCCCGCTCAACGCCTGTGACGGCCTGCCGGTGGCCGGGCGCACGGTGGGAGTCAAGGACATCGTGTGGCCCAACGTGGCCCGCGCACTGGAGGTGCAGAGCAAACGCCTGCCCGCCCGACCCAGTCCCAGCGGCGGATTTCCGGTGAATTACCTGTTCGAGGTCACGCCCAACATGCGCCTGGACGGCACCCGCAGCGGCATTGAGCGCTTCATCTCCTCGCGTGAGGACCACAGCGCCATCTCGTATCCCAACAGCGACGCGCTGGCGTGGGTGACGGGCAAGGCCGCCGAGATCGCCGGGGAATGGCGCGAGGAAGACGCCCGCAAGGGGAAGCTCAAGCCGGGCCGCTGACCGGGTCTGCCGCCCCATACCCCCGCGCCTGCAAGTTGTACAGGGCGGCATATTGCCCGCCCCGCGCCAGTAACTCCGCGTGGCTGCCCGCCTCCACGATCACGCCGCCGTCCAGCACCACGATCTGATCGGCCAGCCGCACGGTGGAAAAGCGGTGCGAGATCAGCAGCGTGATGCGGTCCGTGGTCTGGGAGCGCAGCGCCTCGATGGTCGCCGACTCCGCGCGGGCGTCCAGCGCCGCCGTCGGCTCGTCAAAGACCAGCACCGAGGCGTCCCGGAAGTACAGCCGCGCCAGCGCCAGCCGCTGCCACTGCCCGCCCGACAACTGCCGCCCGCCCTGAAACAGCCGTCCCAGCGGCGTATTCAGCCCTTCCGGCAGTTCGTCCACGAATGCTGCTCCGGCCCGCTCCACCGCGCCCTCCACGCTGCCTTCCTCCGAGAGCCGCGCCACCTCGGCCAGCCCGACATTTTCGCGGGCGCTCATCTGGTACTGCCCGAAATCCTGGAAGATGATGCTCATCTGCTTTTGCACGCTGCGCGGGCTGAAGCGGGCGGCGTCCATGCCGTTGAGCAAAATGGTGCCGCTGCTCGGCTCGAACAGCCGGGTCAGCAGCTTGACCAGCGTGGTCTTGCCCGCCCCGTTTTCGCCCACCAGCGCCAGCGCCTCAGAACGCCGCACCGTGAAATTCACGCCGTGCAGCACGTCGCGCTCGGTCAGCGGGTAGCGGAAGCCCACGTCCCTGAATTCAATCGTGTCAATCGGCCCGTCCCAGACCTCTCCGGCGTCCAGATCGCGGCTGGGCAATTCCAGGAAGTCGAACAGATTTCGCATGTACAGCAGGTTCTGGTAAATGCCGCTCACGCCGTTCAGCAGCCCTGCCACGGTGCTCTGCACCTGCGCGATGCCCAGCACGAAGATGGAGAAGTCGCCCACGCTGATCTGCCCGTCCGCCGCCCGCCGCAAAATGAGCGCGCTCGCCAGCCCGATCAGCAGCGCCGAGGCCAGCGCCGCCGAGAAGCCATACGCCGAGCGGCGGCGCACCAGGTCCTCCAATGTTTTGCGGAAGCCCAGGTAATACTCGCGCCAGCGGCCCAGCAGGTGGCCCTCGAAGCCGAACAGCCGCACCTCCTTGACCAGTGTGTCGGAGGTCAGCAGGCTGCCCAGATAATTTTGCACCCGCGCGTCATGGGTCTGGCGGCGCAGCATGCGGTAGCCCTCAATGCCAAAACGGTTGCTGACGATCACCCCCGGCACGCTGGCCAGCAACACCAGCGGCAGCACCCACACGCCCAGCCGCGCCATCAGTGCGCCCACCGAGACCAGCGTCACGGCGGCCCCCGCCAGCCCCACCAGTTGCGTCGCCACCCCCAGCGGACGCGAACCCACCTCGCGGTATGCCTGTTGCAGTCGGTCATACGTCTCGGCGTTCTCAAACGCCTCCACCGACAGGCCCGATGCCTTGTCCAGAATCCGGCGGCTGACGCTGTGTTGCAGGCTGTCGCCCAGCAATTGCTGAGAGGCTGTTCCCACCGTGCTCAACAGGCTGCCGAACACGCCCAGCGCCACCTGAATCGCCAGCAGCGTCAGCAGCGCCGCATAGGTCACGCCGCCGCCCGCTGCCTGCGCCACCTCATCCAGCAGCAGTTTGCCGATGTACAAGTTGGCGGCAGGTAGAACGCTGGCGATCAGTGTCGTGGCCGCGTAGGTGACGCTGTGCCGGGGGCTGGCCCGCCAGACCAGCCCCAGCGTGCTGAGCAGGTCCCGCAAACGGTGCGAGAGGGCCACGTTGTCGTTCTGAACTGAATTTTTCTGGGCCGCGCCGGTCATTCGCGCCGAGTCTGACGCATCTCTGAATCCGGCACCGTGATCGTGGCCGCCCATGGGGCGTGATCAGCGTCGTGTCGCCCTTCCCATCCGACTGATCTTGAACCTCCGGCGCGCCCGCGCGGCCCAGTTCGCTCGACAAAGGCCGCGCCCAGCCCCAGCCAGCGCCCCGTCTTGCGGCCTGACCTACTCTCTGGCGTGGTCAAGTGCGCTCTCGATCAAGCTGGTGACGTGGTGGTCCAGCAGCCGGTAATACGCCACCCGCCCGGCCTTGCGAAAGGCCACCACCCGCCCGGCCCGCAGCAGCCGGAGCTGGTGACTCACCGCACTCTCGGACAGGCCCACCACCGCCGCCAGATCGCAGACGCACAGCTCGCGGGTGTTCAGGGCGCTCAGTAGTTTCAGGCGCGTGGGATCGGCCACCAGTTTCAGAAAGGCGGAAGCCGTCTCGACGTCCATTCCGTCTGGTTGAGCCGCGCGGGCCTGCGCCACCGCCTCGGGGTGAACGCAATTCACCTCGCACACGCCTTCCTGAGAAAGCATTCTCATTCCCGGAGTGTACCCGCTGCGCGGTTGCGCCGCCGTCACGAGGGCCGCCAGCCCAGGAAGCGGGGAGTGCGCGCTTTGTAGCGCCGGTACGCCTCCCCGTAAGTCTGTTCCAGAAAGGCTTCCTCGGTGGGCAGGTAGGTAATAAATGCTGCCCACAACAGCCCGGTGAGACCCGCGCCTGTCCATGAGCGCCGCGCCAGTGAGAGGCCCAGCAACGTGATAGCCCAGCCGACATCCTGTGGATTGCGGCTCAGGCGATAGACGCCGCCCGATTTCAGGCCAGAGGTGGTCAGGGCCGAATCGTCGGTCACGGGCAACGTGCGCCAGCCGGACACGAACAGCGCCGTTCCCAGGACCGCTGCTGTGCAGCCCAGACCAGTCAGGAGGGGCCGAGACTGCTGGGACTCACGCCACTTGACCCCCAGCACGAAGGCCAGCAGATGAAGGCCGTAAGCACCCCCCCACCGTTGGCCCAGCAGGTGGCCCTCCTCGCGGTACTCGCGCTTGATCCGGGGCAACAGCCACAAGAAACTGCCTGTAGCGCTGAGAAGCGCACTCCAGAAAGCAAATCTTTTCATCCATTCTCCTTCTTATGACAGCAGTTCAATCAGGTACAGGGCGATGAAGCCCAGAAAAAAGGCACTGGTGATCCACGGCGTCTCCTTGACCTCGTGCGCCTCCACCAGCAACTCCTCGGTGACCAGGAACAGCAGCGCCGCCGCACCGAAGGACAGCACGATTTCCAGCGGCAGCCCCGAGAGGCCCTGAAGCAGCGTGCCGCCCAGGGTGGCTCCCACGATCACCAGCAGGCTCAGGCCGCTTACGGTCAGGATGCTCTGTCCTCTGGGAACTCCACGCTAGCCCAGGCTGGCCGCCACGGATAGGCCTAGGAACAGAAGTTCCAGCGTCAGCGCCACCACCAACAGCGTTCCCACCCGCTCGCCCGCCGCGAAGCCCACGCCGATCAGCAGGCCGTCAATCAGGATGTCGATGCCCACTGCCGCCAGCAAGCCGGTGGCAGAACGTGGCGCATCTCCGTCAGCCGCCTCAGTCTCCTCTTCCTCCGGCTCCAGCCGTCCCACCAGCGCCCGCACGGCCAGCATCACGCCCACGCCCAGCGCAAAGCCGGTGACCACGCCCAGGGGTTGGTGTTCCGCCGTGATCTGCGGCAGGAGTTCTCCAGCCACGGCGGCGAAGACCACGCCCGCCGCGAAGTGCTGCACGAAGCTGCGCAGGCGCGCGCCAGGCGGGCGGAAGCTGGCGCTGACGCCGCCCAGGATGGTGGCGGCCACCGGAATCAGCGTGAGAAGCAGAATTTGGGTCAGCGAGGTGGTCATTCGCCTTGAGCCAGCGCTGCCAGAATGCCGGGCCGCTGATCATCAAAATACCCGAAGAAGACCTGTTCACCGATGACCGTCACGGGCGCGATCCGCACGTTGGCCCTTGCCTGCATCTCCACCAAAGCCGCCGGGTCTTCCCGCACGTCCTTCTCGGTGAAGGCCGCCCCCTTGCTGGTCAGCAAACGCTTGACCGCCTCGCAATCGGCGCAGTTGGGAACGGTGTAGACGGTGATCTCTGGCATGCTTACACGCTCCCGGACGCGGGCAGGCCGCCTGATGCTCGGGCTTGCTTGACCGGGCCTCCCTTCCAGCCCAGCAGCCGCAGTGCATTGGCGGTCACGATGGCCGTGGCCCCGGTGTCGGCCAGAATCGCCATCCACAGATTTGTGTAGCCCAGCAGCGTCGTGACCAGAAAGATGGCCTTGAGGCCCAGCGCGAAGGCGATATTCCACTTGATATTCGTCATGGTGTCGCGCGACAGTTGCACCAGATCGGCCACGTCCCCGACCCGCTCGCGCAGCAGGGCCGCGTCCGCCGTTTCCAGCGCCACATCGGTGCCGCCGCCCATCGCGATGCCCACATCCGCCTGCGCCAGCGCCGGGGCGTCGTTGATGCCGTCGCCCACCATTGCCACACCGCCGTTTTTCTTGAGTTCGGAGATCAGCCGTAGCTTGTCTTCGGGCAGCAGCTCCGCCTGCACGTCCAGACCCAGCCCGGAGGCGATGGCGCGGCCCGTGCGGGCATTGTCGCCGGTCAGCATCACGGCGTTCACGCCCATTTCCTTGAGGCGGGCGATGGCCGCTCTGGCGTCCTCGCGCGGTTCGTCGCGGATGGCCAGCACGCCCAGCACCGCGTCCACACTGTGCACCACTACCGCTGTTTTTCCCGCTTCTTCCAGTGCGGTCAGCTTGCCCTGAAGGTCAGCCGTCAGATTGAGGGTGCTGCCTGCATGCTGGGGAGAGCTGATGAAGAGACTGCGCCCCTCCACCGTCGCGCTGACGCCCTTCCCGGCGATGGCTCTGGCGTCCTGCGCGGTGGGAGCCGAGACATTTATCCGCGCGGCCTCCTTTATGATCGCCCGCGCCAGCGGATGAGAACTGCCCGCTTCTACGGCGGCGGCCAGCCTCAGCACCTCGCTCCCGGATGCGCCCACGCCCAGCACGTCCGTCACGCGCGGTTTGCCCGCCGTCAGGGTGCCGGTCTTATCGAAGGCCACCGTTTTCACCGTGCCAATCGTCTCCAGCGCCGCGCCGCCCTTGATCAGCAGGCCGCGCCGCGTTCCCGCACTAATTCCACTCGTGATCGCCGCAGGCACGCTTAGCACCAGCGCACACGGGCAGCCGATCAGCAGCAGCGTGATGCCCTTGTAAAGCCACGGATACCACTGCGCGCCCAGCAGCAGCGGCGGCACCAGGGCCACCAGCGCCGAAACCAGCACCACCCCTGGCGTGTAAGAGCGGCTGAAACGGTCAATAAAACGCGCGGTGGCCGCTTTGCTGCCCTCAGCTTCCTCTACCAGCTCGATGATGCGGGCAATGGTGTTGTCGCTGGCCCCCTTCTCCACCGCGATGCTCAGCACGCCGTCGGTGTTGATGCTGCCCGCGAAGACGGTGTCGCCCACGGTCTTGGTGACGGGCATGCTCTCGCCAGTCACTGGGCTGTCGTCCAGGCTGGATGTGCCGCTCAGGATGGTGCCGTCTGCCGGAACTCGTCCGCCGGGGCGCACCTGCACGATCTGCCCCACTTGCAGCGAATCGGCGGGAACTTCGCGCGTCCCAGTTCCTTCCACCAGCAGCGCGGTCTTGGGGGCCAGCGCCGCCAGCGCCTGAATGCCCGCCCGCGCCCGGCCCGCTGCCACACCCTCCAGCAGCTCCCCGACGGCGAAGAAGAACACAACGACTGCGCCCTCCGCCGCCTGTCCGATCAACACCGCGCCAACGGCGGCCAGCGAGACGAGCATGTTGATGGAAAACGGATCGCCCAGCCGCGCACTGGCCCAGGCTTGCCGTGCCAGCGGCCACACGCCCAGCACCGTCGCCGCGATATAACCGTACACCGCGTATGGCGGCGCGACGAAACCCAGCCCCCAGGCCAGCGCCAGCAGCACGCCGGAAAAGATCACCAGTCTGCCCTGCCTGCCGGCGTACCACGGCGTTCCAGCGGGCAGGACCGCGTGGACGTGTCCGGCGTGGTCCTCTGCCGAGTGATCGTGGTCGCTAGAGGCCGGCCTGCCTTGTGCCGGCGGCACCGTTGCCTGCAAAGAAGGCGTGTAGCCCAGCGCCCGCAGATTCTTTTCCAGAACGGTGCGGGCCGTCTGCGACTCGTCCAGCTCCAGCCTCAGCGTTTGCTTGCTGAAACTGGTTTTGATCGCCGCTGTACCGGGCAGGCGGCCCACCATCTGCTCGACTTTCTGCACGCAACTGGCGCAGTCCATGCCGTCCACGAAATACAGCAGGGGGGCAGTACCGGAGGTCGGAGAGGAGGAATCCATGAACTCCAATATATATGAATGGTTGCTCAGATGTTGAGCTTGGTGGGAATGCCAGATTGCCAAGCATCAAAGGGCAACCATTTCAAGGAACAGATGCGCCGCCCTGCGCGAAGTCGAGGGGCTGTCCCATACAAAGAGGCCGGCCCCGCTCGGCGTGACAGCTTTTTAGCAAGCGCGCTGAACAGCTTTGCCCGCGTTGATGGCGTAAAGTACCCTCCAGCCCATGCCCGCGCCCAATTACCTCCGCTCCATCTGCGTCATTCCGGTCACGCCAGGCACGGACGTTCAGGACCCGGCCTTGTGGGGGCGCGTCTTTACCGGCTGGCGACAGCTTCCCCTGCGCGAATCCGGCGGCTCGCTGACCGCCCACGCCGAGGGCGTGTTCGGTCTGGTGACCTCGCAGGACCGGGCCGAGGTCCGGGCCGGAGCGGTGCATCTGGCGTCGTGGCCGCAGGCGGCCCACCATCTGCCCGCCCTGGTGAGTACCCTGGACGGCGGCACATTCGTTGTGCTGCGCGTGTTTGGCGTCCATCTGACCGAGGTGCAGGACCAGACCGAACGCCTGACCGAGCGGTTGCTCAGGGAGCGGGCCTTCACCTTCTTTCCCGGCACCCGCGTCACGCTGGCCGTCAGCGTGGAGGGCGTGCGCCTGGACCTGACTGGCGGACGAATTCGGGCGGCGCAGGGTGGGGCGTGGCGCGGCTTCTACCACCGAAATAAATACGCCCTGAACGTCATGCTGGTGGTATTCGTGCTGGCCCTCTCGGCGGTGCTGTTCGTCACGCCCATGCGCCCCTATACGCCGCTGGGCAAGGTCTACGACCTGTCGGGCCGCGTGCTGTCGGCGGTGCTGTTTAACATCGTGCTGCTGGGATCGCAGTTTCTGTTCTACCTGCGCCACCGCGACGTGATCGAGTGGGAAAAGCCGTAAGACTGGTGTGCGGGCAAGTGGCGGTTAGACCTCTGAACCGCCGAACCGCGCCCCGGGCGCGATACTGCCCCCATGCCCCGCGTCTGGAAATTTGGTGACAGCGTGAACACCGACGACATCCTGCCCGGCAAGTTCGCGCCGTTCATGGCCGGTGAGGACGTGTTTCAGACCTTCGCCTTCCACTACACCCGACCTGAATTTGCCGCCACGGTGCGGCCCGGTGACCTGTTGATCGGCGGGCGCAACTGGGGCCTGGGCAGCAGCCGCGAGTACGCGCCGCAGGCGCTCAAGAAGCTGCGGGTCGGGGCCATCGTGGCCCCCAGCTTCGCGCGCATCCACTACCGCAACCTCCTGAATCTGGGCATTCCCGCCTTCGAGGCCGACCTGACCGGCGTGCTGGAAGACGGTGAAGAGATCACGCTGGACATCGAAACGGGCGTGCTGACCCACCCGCGCGGCACCGTGCAGCTTCCGCCCCCGCCCGAATTTCTGCGCGAGGCGCTGGCCGAGGGCAGCATCCTGGCCTTTTTCAAGAAGCATGGCCGCTTTCCCGGCGAACACGGTGCAGGCGAGAAGCCGCCTGAAGACCCCTTAAACTGACGTCTATGGCAACGCTGGAAATTGAATGCCCCGTCTGCGCCGAGGTGCTGGAATTGACCGATCAGGACCGCGCCGAATTGCAGCCGGGCGACGTGATCGTCTGCGATTCGTGCAACGCCGAGATGGAAATCACCCGCAACGGCGGCGGCGAGGACTTCGAGCTGGAACTGCTGGGCATCCTGACCACCTGTCCCAACTGCGCCGAGGAATTCGAGGTCACCGAGGAACTGCTCGCCACCGCACCCACCCTGCATGCCAGTGATGGCAGTGAGGTCAGCGTGGTGAATTGTCCCCACTGCCGGGCCAGCATCGAGCTGGAGTTCGAGGACGGGCCAGAAGGCCGCTCGCTGTCTAGCCAATAACATCTGAAAAGACTGATAAGCCTTAACGTATCAAACGAGAGGAGAAACTATGACTGCCATTCAATTTGAAAACCCGGACACTGGAGCACCCATCGAACTGAACAATCCCGAACTGGGCGAACTGGTGATCGACGACGAAACCGGCGTGGAATATGAGGTGGTTTCGGTGGACCCGCCCCGCCTGGAAGCCGCCCCGCAGGAAGCGGAGGACTGGGGAGAGTAAGCCCTTTTCAGCGTCTGGCGGTCAGCGCACCACTGCTCTGGCCGCCATCTGCTGAGGGCTACTCCCCGCTTCTGCCATGGCCGAACTCGCCGTTCTGTATGACCGCATCCGCCCCGACGAGAAAATGCTGTTCGAGGCGCTGGACGCCCTGGGCACGCCTTACGACAAGGTGTATGTCCCGCACCTGAAACTGACCTTCGACGAGGCCGGAGCCGCAGGCGTGCCGTGGAAGGTGGCCATCGAACGCTGCGTCAGCCAGACGCGCGGCCACGCGGTCACCCGCGCGCTGGAAGGCTTCGGCGTGCAGGTGATCAACCCTGGCCACGTCATAGAACTGTGCGGCGACAAGCTGGCGACGAACGCGCGCCTGTATGCCGCTGGCCTGCCCACACCGCGCACCGGTGTGAGCTTCGACGGAGACGCTGCATTGCAGCAGATTGAGGCGCTGGGCTATCCGCTGGTTCTCAAACCCACCGTCGGTTCGTGGGGCCGCATGGTCAGCAAGCTCAATGACCGCGACGCCGCCGAGGCCGTGATCGAGCACAAGGAAGTGCTGGGCGGCCCGCAGCACGCCGTCTTCTACGTGCAGGAGCTGATCCACAAACCCGAACGCGACATCCGGGCCTTCGTGATCGGCGGCGGGTGCATCGGCGCGATCTACCGGACCTCCGGCCACTGGATCACCAATACGGCGCGCGGCGCAAAGGCCAGCAACTGCGAAATCACGCCCGAGCTGGCGGACCTGGCCGTGCGGGCCGCCGCCGCTGTGGACGGCAGAATCGTCGCCGTCGATCTGGTAGAAGATTCGGAGCGCGGTCTGCTGGTCATCGAGATCAACCACACCATGGAGTTCAAGAACAGCGTGTCCACCACGGGCGTGGATATTCCCCGGAAGATGGGCGAGTACGCGCTTGGGCTGCTGGGGTAGCCGTCCGAAGATCTGAACGCTCTGGCTCCCCGCTCCTGCTGACTTGTTCACCCCGGATGCTCTAGCCTCGGGGACATGACAGCCGCCCACCCGTCCGGTCAACCCCGCAGCCTTCCCGCCCGCGCCGACGTGCCGCGTGAGCAGACCTGGGACATCGAGGCGCTGTACGCCACGCCGCACGCCTGGGACGCCGAGGCGGACGCGCTGCCAGCGGCCATCGACGCCCTGGCCGCCCACGCCGGGAAACTGAGCAGCCCCAAGGCACTACTGGCTTATCTGAAGGCCGCCGACGATCAGGAACTGCGTCTGACCCGCTTTTTCTCCTACGCCAGCATGACCGCCAGCGTGGACGGCCACGACTCGGAGGCCGCCGCGCGCCGGGACCGTGCCAATGGGATCGCCGCCCGGTACAGTACCGTGACCGCCTTTTTCCGCCCCGAGCTGCTGGCACTGGACGAGGCCACCATCACGGGGTGGCTCCAGCGCCCCGACTTCGCCGATCAGCGCGTGAGGCTGGAGCGCATTCTCCGCAGCCGTCCGCACGTCCGCAGCGGTGAGGTTGAGGAGCTGCTGGGCGCGGTGGCCGCTCCCTTCGCCTCCGAGCGCGGTATTCATCCGGCGCTGGCCAACATGGACCTGCGCTTTGGCGCGGCGGACGGCACCCCGGTCACGCAGGGCAACGTGGACAGCCTGGTCAGCGGCCCGGACCGCGAGGTGAGGCGTCAGGCCTGGGAAAACTACGCCGATGCCCACCTGGCCGCCCGCCACGCGCAGGCCGCCATGTACGCCACCAACGTCCGCCAGAGCGTCTTCCTGGCCCGCGCCCGCAAGTACCCCGACGCCATCACCGCGTCCCTCGCCCCGGACCGCATTCCCGTGGAAGTCGTGACCACGCTGCTGGACACCTACCGCGCCAACACCCCGATCTGGCACCGCTACTGGAACGTGCGCCGCGACTGGCTGGGTCTGGGGGAACTGCGCGAATACGACGTGAAAGCCTCGCTGGTCCCGCCCCGCAAAGTCGAGTACGCGCAGGCGGTGGACTGGATCGCCGCTGGCATGGCCCCGCTGGGCGAGGAGTATGTGAAGGACCTGCGTTTCGGCCTGACCGAGGACCGCTGGACCGACTACGCCGAGAACGACGGCAAACGCCAGGGCGCGTACAGCAACGGCGGCGGGCGGGTCAAGCCGTTCATCTTCATGACCTGGAACGGCACGCTTGCCAGCTACAGTACGCTGGCCCACGAGATCGGTCACTCGATGCACTCGCTGCTGTCCATGCGCGAGCACCCGCATTCCGTTCCGCGCTACACGCTGTTTCACGCTGAAGTCGCCAGCAATTTCAACCAGGCGATGGTCCGCCAGCACCTGCTGAAAGAGGCCCGCGCCGCCGGGGACACCACCCTGGAAGTCGCCATCATCGAGGAGGCGCTGGGCAACTTCCACCGCTACTTCTTCATCATGCCCACGCTGGCCGCCTTCGAGCTGGAGTGCTACCGCCGCATCGAGGCGGGGGGCACCCTCAGCGCCCCGGACCTGATGACGCTCACCGCCGATCTGCTGTCCCAGGGCTACGGCGACGGCGTAACGATGGACCGTGAGCGCAGCGGCATCCTGTGGGCGCAGTTTTCCACCCACCTGTACGCCAACTTCTATGCTTATCAGTACGCCACCGGCATCAGCGCGGCGCACCAGCTCCTCGAACAGTTCGGGCAGGATGAGGGGGCCGCCCGCGAAACCTACCTGCACTTTTTGAAATCCGGGGGCAGCCTGGACCCTATTGACGCGCTCAGGGAGGCCGGCGTGGATATGCTCTCGCCGGAGCCGGTAGAGGCGACGTTCCGCACCCTTGAGCAGTACGTGGACCGGCTCGAAGAGCTGGTGGGGACAGATTTAGCGGGTGCAGATTGAACGGGGACTGTCACCGCTTAAGGGCCGCCTTCATCTGCTCGACAGCTCTGGACAGGATCTGCGTGTAGTTGGGCTGCGGCTGAGCCATCACGGCGTTCATGGCCTCGCCCCAGGGCTGCCACAGGAAGTTATTGTCGGTGAGGTGTGGAATCAGGGTTCCTCTGAGGATGACTTCATCAAAGCTGCTCACGACTGAATTGTTTCGCAAGTCGGCGCGGGCCTTGCTGCTGGCTGGAATCCGCCCGCCTGCGGTTGCGAGGGCCACCTGCGCTTCCCGGCCCGTGAGCTGCCTGGCAAACTGTGCGGCCTCTGTTTGCTGTGTGCTGGCCGCGCTCACGAAAACTCCGTACACGCTGACGAATGGACTCCACTCGTGGGTCGCTCCGGGTGGCGAGGGAAGGGGCACGAGACCGAAGTCCATCCCGGCCAGAACTAGGTCGGCCATGTCCCACGGTCCGGCCAGGAACATGGCTGCCTTCCCCTCCAGAAACAGGCGTTTTGCGGCTTCATCGTCCACGTGGGCAGTGAGCATCCGGTCCCGGTAGATCAGGTCATTGAGCAGCGCCGCCGCCTTGACGGCTCCCGGGCTGGCAAGCCCAATGTCCTGCGAATCAGGCTCTCCGTTCCTGCGGCCAAAAACGTATCCGCCGTAAGCCGCGATCAGGCCGTAGTTCAGGTAGGGATTGCGCGCGTCCCAGACCACCCCGAATCTGCCACCCCAGGTATTGAGGCGGGCGGCGTTCAAAAAGTCCTGCCACGTTCGGGGTGGGGTCCCAACCAGCTTCCTGTTATACACCAGCGCAACGGCCTCTGCCGCCAGGGGGAGACCGTATTGTTTGCCCGCGAATTCCATTGCGGTCAGGGCCAGGGCATCATCGGCTGAGTCCAGCTTGAAACTGTTGAGTGGTGCAACCACACCAGCCTGGACAGATCGGGCCAGGTAGTCGTGGGGGACGCCGACGAACAGATCGGGGGCTGGAATGCCCTCAGGGCGTTCGTCACCCATAAAACTGGTCACCGCCTCATCAAAGGAGACCGCATGAATGGTGATGTGCTGGCCGGTGCGAAATGTGAAGGCTCCAGCCTGCGCCCTCAGCCAGTCGGCATCCGCACCGATAAAATGGCTCCAGACCGAAAGAGGGGCCGCGCACGAAGCGCCAGTTCCAGCAAACATTAGAGCGATCACCCATGAGGCCCGCAGTTTCATACACTGCGAATGTTAGCTGATCCACTCTCCGAGAACGGCAAGTATGTTGCAAACAAAAATTTCACGAATTAGACATATCGTGAAATGATTCACTTGCACACCATAGAGTGGAGCAATATTAAAAAAATAGAGGCCAGGTTGCCCCGGCCCCTCCATCCGTTCAGGGCGATCTGAAAATGCTTATGCCTGCGGCTGCTGCAATTGCGGTCCATGGGGACCGGGGCCCTCCAGCGTGGCGTAGTCATCCTGAAAGTGCATCAGTACGCCTCCGAACAGCGTGTCGAAGGTTTCCTGGGGCATCTCGGCTAGGGTGGGGTAGAAGCCCACGTATTCCAGCCACACGTTGCCGTCCGTGTCGATGCTGCGGGCAAAGGCGCGCTCGCGGTTGCGGTCGTTGAGCATGTTGACCACCTCTTCACGGCGCTCGGTGTAGGTCTTCTGCGTCACGCAGGTGACTTCCAGGCGCGAGGTGTTGTTGGGACCGTCGTTGACGCTGACCAGCACGGCGGCGTCGCCCATCTCGAAGCGCCAACCCATGCGGATGAAGCGCTGGCCGTTGTTCTCTTCCATATCGAGCTGGACTTCCTTTTCCTTCAGGTACTTCGCCAGCGTGTCCAGGGTCAGCAGTGCCGTTTCCATCGTCATCAAAACCATCTCCTTGAGGGTGAAGCTCAACTGTACAAAATCAGGTGCGTGTTGCGGTGTGATTTCAAGCCCGAACGATTCTAACACCCCCCGTCTGGAAGAAACCTTGAACCCGGGTGCAAGGCGCCGGGGGTGTGCCTTCAGGGTCTGGACAGGATCCGCAGAGTGACCGGCGCGACGCCCTGACCTAGGATGCCCAGTGTGGCGGCGGCAGAGCGTGACAGGTCAATCACCCGGCGGGCATTGCCAAACGGTCCCCGGTCATTGACCATCACGTCCACGCTGCGGCCCGTGCCGGTGTGGGTGACCCGCACCCAGGTCCCGAAGGGCAGCGTCCGGTGCGCGGCGGTCATGACCGTCTGCCGCGTGGCCCTGCCGCCGTAAAACACCGCCGAACCGCTCTGAAAGACGGCGGTGGACGCGCTGGTTGTCCCCCAGGTCATGCTGCCAGCAGGGGAGAGGATCAACGCCAGGGCCAGAGCCACCCGTTTCAAACCGGCTCCTTGGGCGCGTGGCTCAGCACCTGATAGCCATCGGTCGTCACCAGCAGCAAGTCCTCGATGCGCACGCCGCCCACGTCCGGCAGATACGCGCCCGGCTCGATGGTGATGACCATGCCCGCCGCCAGCACGTCCTCGCTGGTGCCGCGCAGTCCCGGCCCTTCATGCACCTCCAGCCCGACGCCGTGACCCAGCGAATGCGCGAACGCCTCGCCCAGGCCGTGTCCGGTCAGGACATCGCGCGCGATCCTGTCGAGGTCCGCCGCCCGCACGCCCGGCTTCACGGCCCTGATGGCAGCTTCCTCGGCCTCCAGCACCGCGTGATACACGCGCCGCATCTCGTCCGACGGCGTTCCTACAGCTACGGTGCGCGTCATGTCGCTGTTGTAGCCGCTGAGCCGCGCACCCATGTCCACCGTCACCAGTTCACCGTCCCCGATGACCCGTTCAGAGGCCAGCCCGTGCGGCATGGCTCCACGCGGCCCGCTTGCCACGATCACGCCGAACGCGCTCCCGGCTCCGGCCCGTCGCAGCCGCGTCTCGATCTCCAGCGCGATGTCCAGTTCCCGCACCTCGGCGATGATCATGGGCCGGACTTCATTGAAGACCTGATCCGCCAGATTCTGCGCCGCCCGGATGGCGGCTATCTCCTGTGCCGTCTTGATCTGCCGCAGCCCCTGGATCATGCCGCGCAACGGCACCAGCTTGGCGTCGGGCCAGTGTTCCTTCAAATCGTCCAGCCCCGCCACCGTCAGGCTGTCGGACTCGAAACCGACCGTCTGACCCTTCAAGAGAGCTGCTGCGTGCTTGAAGGTCTCCGGGGGCCGGGCGATGAATTGCGGCAGGCCCGACTCCTCGCGCGCCTGGACGGTGTAGCGCGCGTCGGTGTACAGCGTGGCCGCGTCCGGCGTGACCAGCACCCTGCCGTCCTCTGGCGAGGAAAAACCCGTCAGCGCCCGCACATTCGCCGGATGGCTGACCCACAGGGCGTCCACGCCCGCGCCGCGCATGGCGTCTCTCAACTGTTGCAGTTGGCTCATAAACTGGGAGGCTAACACTTCGCCCGCCGCCTGTTCGTGCTGCCGCCCCATCCTGTCCCCGTTCAGGAGACACCACGCTGTTGAGGGTTTGCGCGTGAAAGCGCCCGCCAATCGGATGGGACGCCTATACTCCTCTACCGGGACAAGATCAGATTTTTTGAGAACGGGCCTGCTCAGGCCGCCCCCCAAGGAGGGAGAAACGTGAAGCTTCACGAATATCAGGGCAAGGAAATCCTGCGCCAGTTCGGCGTGAATGTGCAGGAGGGACGGGTCGCCAAGACCCCCGACGAGGTGCGTCAGATCGCGCGCGACTACGGCCAGTCCGTGGTGGTCAAGGCCCAGGTGCATGTCGGCGGGCGCGGCAAGGCGGGCGGCGTCAAGTTCAGCGCAGACCCCGATAAGGCCTTCGAGAACGGCGAGAAGATCCTGGGCATGGACATCAAGGGCCTGACCGTCAACAAGGTGCTGGTGACCAGGGCCGTGGATATCGACGCGGGCGTCGAGTACTACATCGGCATGATCGTGGACCGCAACGTCCAGAGCTTTACCCTGATGGCCTCCGCCGAGGGCGGCGTGGACATTGAAGAGGTGGCCGCCGAGACCCCCGAGAAGATCGTGCATTACCGCGTCGATCCCATTACCGGCCTGCGCCCCTACGAGGCCCGTGAAGTCGCCATTCAGGCCGGCTTCAAGGGCAACCTGAACAAGATCGCCGACATGATGGTCAAGCTCAGTCAGGCGGCGCTGGAACGCGACGCCGTGCTGGTGGAGATCAATCCGCTGTTCGTCGATGCCAGCGGCACCCCGATTGCACTGGACACCAAATTCGAGATCGACGACAACGCCATGTACCGCCACAAGGACCTGGCCGACTGGCGCGAGATGGAGGCCGAGCACCCCCTGGAAATTGAGGCCAGCAAGTACGGCTTTGCCTACGTCAAGCTCGACGACGGCAATGTGGGCGTGCTGGGCAACGGCGCGGGCATCGTGATGACCAGCTTGGACGTGGTCAACCGCGCCGGGGCCAAGCCTGCCAATTTCCTGGACATCGGCGGCGGCGCAAAGGCCGAGATCGTCTACAACGCGGTCAAGCTGGTCAGTAAGGACAAGGACGTCAAGGCCATCTTCATCAACATCTTCGGCGGCATCACCCGCGCCGATGAGGTGGCCAAGGGCGTGATTCAGGCGCTCCAGGACGGCATCCTGACCAAGCCCGTCCGGATGCGGATCGCCGGGACGGCTGAGGAAGAGGCCAAGGCGTTGCTGGCCGAGGTGAACAGCCCGCTGATCCAGATGTTCCCCAACATGTTCGATGCCGCCGCCGAAGCTGCCAAGGAGGCGAATAAATAAATGGGAATTCTCGTCAACAAAGACAGTAAGGTGATCGTCCAGGGCATGACCGGACGCGAGGGCGCCTCACACAGCCGCGCCATGAAGGAATTCGGCACCCAGGTCGTTGCGGGTGTGACCCCCGGCAAGGGCGGCCTGGACTTCGAGGGCTGGCCGATCTACAACTCGGTGGCCGAGGCCAAAGAGGCGACGGGCGCGAACGTGTCCATCATCTTCGTGCCTCCCGCCGGGGCTGCCGACGCCGTGCTGGAAGCCGCCCACGCGGCAATTCCTTTGATCATCCTGATCACCGAGGGCGTGCCCACCGTGGACATGATGAAGGCCGTGCAAGAAGTCAAGGCGCTGGACGCCCAGAGCCGTGAACACGGCGGCGAGGGCGTGCGCCTGATTGGCGGCAACTGCCCCGGTCTGGTGACCAACGGGGAAGCCAAGGTGGGCATCATGCCCAACAAGATCTACACCCAGCCCGGACGCATCGGCCTGATCAGCCGCAGCGGCACGCTGACCTACGAGGCCGCCAAGCTGCTGAACGACGCCGGAATGGGAACGTCCACCACCGTGGGCATCGGCGGCGATCCAGTGATCGGCACGACCTTCGCCGACGTGCTGCCCATGTTCGAGGCCGACGACGGCACCGACGCCATCGTGGTCATCGGCGAGATCGGCGGCGCGGACGAGGAAGCGGCGGCTGAATACATCAAAGGACATATGAAAAAGCCTGTCGTGGCCTTTATCAGCGGGCGCAGCGCCCCGGCAGGCAAGCGCATGGGCCACGCTGGAGCCATCATCATGGGCAACGTCGGTACTCCCGAGAGCAAGCTGGCCGCCTTCAAAGACGCGAGCGTGCCGGTGGCCGACACCATGCCCGAGATCATCGATCTGGTCAAGGCCGCGCTACACCAGTAATTCAAGACTTTTGACGGGAGACTGCCGGTGTGCTGGCAGTCTCCTCTGCGTTTTTTCTGACGGTCAGCCGCCGAACTGCTTCATGGCCTGATTGACCTGGGCCGCCATGTGCAGCGTGACCAGCAATTGATTGCTGAGATAGGTTCCAATCACCACATCATGAACGAGCAGCGCGCGGCTGCCCTGAGTTCGCACCAGGCCGAGTTCCGTCTGCGTGACCTGCCCGGCAGCGGCAAGCCAGGGGGCCAGTCCGTCCGGGTCTGTCGGAGCCTGGCCCTGGTGAAGAATACCCAGCAGATGGGCCAGTTGCCCGAAAACGGGGGACCGCTCCGGCACTGTCCAGTCGAGCGCCGTCAGCAATTGTGCCGCCAGCTCCCGCTCCTGGGCCGTGACTTTGCGTGTTGTCAATATGGAAGAGTGGGCCATTGCCACCAGTTGCGGAATGGGAACAGCCTGATCGTCTACGGCACCGAGCAACCGCTTGATGGTGGCAATCGGAAGCTGGGCCGTATCCTGCAAATTGCGAATGATTTCCAATCGCTCGACGTGGCTCTCGGTGTAATCGGCGTCGCGTGGACCGGTGGCACGCCCCGCAGGCAGCATGCCCTCGCGCAGGTAGTACTTGATGCTGGCAGTACTGACTCCAGTGGTTTTCGAAAGTTCGGACATCTTCATGGCTGTTGACATTCTGGCAGTCATGCTGGGCGCGGCGGGAACGGCGCTGTATCTGATGGGTTCTCAGCCAGGTGCGGCGGGAGTCGTCCAGCAGGTTCAGCCCGTGACACTGGTCTATCCTTTCTTTGCCCTGTGGCTGGCCGTCATGTACGTTGCCCGTCGGCAGTGGCGGGCGGTCTGCCCACAGCGGCTGAGCGAATTCACGGCAGCCCGCTGGGGCCTGTTCCTCGTCCCTTTGCTGGTTGTGGTGATCAACCTCTTCAGCCAGCGTCCCGCGCTGCCGCAGAGCGTGGCCCACCTCATTTCCCTGATTGCTCTGGCCGGATTGGTCGGCTTCGTCGAGGAAGGGCTATACTG
The DNA here is from genome assembly GCF_000701425.1 of Deinococcus frigens DSM 12807. Classification (GTDB taxonomy): domain Bacteria; phylum Deinococcota; class Deinococci; order Deinococcales; family Deinococcaceae; genus Deinococcus; species Deinococcus frigens. The sequence continues at coordinate 24,801 of NZ_JNIW01000011.1, forward strand.
GGGCCTGTTCATGAAGTGGCTGCTGCCGCGCGGCGTGATGACGGCGGTGCTGGTGTCATCGGTGGCCTTTGCCCTGACACACGCCCTGAATCTGCTGGGCGGCCAGAGCGTGGCCGCGACGGCCATGCAGATCGTATTCTCATTGCTGTTCGGCACGGTGGCGGCCCTGCTGCGCCTGCGGGCGGGTTCGTTGCTGCCGCTGATGCTCTGGCACGCCACCTTCGACCTGGTCAGTTTTCTGGGCACGGCCAGACACGAGAACCCTAGGGTTGTTGGCTTTGAACATCGTTGTATTGGCTATCTACGTAGGGGCGCTGTGCTTTAGAGGTACGCCCACAGCCGCCAGTCATCCTGACGCGTGCCTCTTTCGCTCCTGAACCTGTTGCACCGGGCGGCTGATCTGGATTTTCCCAGCGAGGAAGTCACCTCCAGATCAGCCGCCCGCCGTACACTGAACCCATGAACATCCGTCGTCCGCTGTCTCTGGCGCTGGGGCTGACCTTGGCTTCAGCCTCGGCCCTGACCGTCACGGGCATGGTGCAGGGGGGCGTGACGCCGGAGACCCGTATTGGCGGTTTTGCGGTCACGCCGTTTGGGCAGCCAGTGCAGGAGTTAGTCAGCGCTTCGCTTAGTGGTGGCAAGTTCCGACTCGACGTTCCCACGGGCGCACCCTCTGGTCGCGCTCAGGCCGTGCTGACCCCGCAGAACGTGTCCTGGCCGGGAGTGACTGATCCCGTGCAGATCAGCGCCGCAGCGTTTGCGGGTGAACTGAAATTTTTTACCTATCGTGATCTCAACGGCAATGAGCGTCATGATGACAACGAGGCGTTAACCGAGGCCACCGTGATGGTGGGCAAGGCGGCGCTGTTCATTCCCTGGGTCAGTGCAGACGTGATGGTGACCGCCAACAAGGGCTATCTGGCTTCTCTGAGAAAAGGTTGGAACGCTGTCTTGGTCGAGGTAGGCCGTACAGTCAATGTTCAACCATATCCGAGCGGTACTGAAGTTGTTATCTCTGTCGGAAGATGAATAACCGAATCTATTTTTCACGAATTGGATTTATCGTGAAATGATTCACTTAATCAATACTGTGCAATGAGAACTGTGGAATAGAGGAGATGGGGCAGCCACCTAGATACGGCGCGCTATGCTGCCCGCTGTGTCCAGCGGCGTGTATGAACGGTCAGGAGTGAGGATGCATTACCGCGTCACCGGTGAGGGTTCACCGATAGTGCTGGTGCATGGTCTGAGCGGCTCCGGGCGCTGGTGGCGCAGGAATCTGAAGGGCCTGTCGCAGCGTCACCGCGTCTACTCCCTGGACCTGTCCGGCTACGGCACCGCCCGCCGTCAACGCGCCCTGTCCGTCCGTGAATGTGCGGCCCTGATCGCCAGTTGGCTGGACGCCGAGGATCTGCGCGACATCACCCTGATCGGTCATTCAATGGGCGGCCACATCTGCATCCGCGTGGCAGCCAGACACCCGCAGCGCATCGCGAATCTGGTGCTGGTCTGCGCCAGCGGCTTGCTCAAGGCCAACGCCTACCGGACCGCCCTTAATCTGCCGCGCGCCCTGATCACCGGGCGCAAACGTTTCGTGCCGCGTATCCTGACCGACGCCCTGCTGGCCGGGCCGCTGAACTTGTGGCGCAACGCCAGCGATCTGCTCAAGGACAGTGTGCAGGATTGCCTGCCCCTGATTACCTCCAGAACCCTGGTGGTCTGGGGCGAGCGAGACGCCCTGGTGCCGCTGCCGCTGGGCGAAATGCTGGCCCGCTCGATTACCGGAGCGCAACTCAAGGTCATCCCGCACGCCGGACATGTGGTGATGGTGGATGCGCCTGAGGCATTCAACGCCGCCGTGCTGGAATTTGTCGGTGGCCCGCAGGCTTCCGGGTGAGTGGGGGCCACGCGCTGTACCTGGATGTGGGTGGCCTGTCCACCCATGCCTGGGTGCGCGGCAGCGGACCACCGCTGGTGGTCGTGCCCGGCCTGGGCTGCGCGTCGTGGATGTACGTGCGCCTCACGCGTGAGCTGGCGCGCAGCCGCACGGTCTACGTCTACGATCCTCCCGGCCACGGCCACAGCGACGGCCTGCGTCACCTGCCGGACTGCATCGAACAGCTTACCGATCATTTGGCGGCCTGGCTGGAGACGGCGGGTCTGAGGGGCGTGCCCATCTTCGGACATTCGTTGGGAGGAGAAGTGGGCTTCGATCTGGCAGCCCGCTACCCACAACACGTGGGCGCACTGATCGCCTGCGCGCCCACCGGTATCCCTGAAAACCCCAGCGTTTCTGCCCAGCTCGTGAGATTGCTGGTGGACTTGCCCCGCGAAAGGATTGGCCTGCTGGTTCCTGCCCTGCGGGCCTACTCCCGTTGCGGCGTACGCCGCATGCTCAAGCTGGCCCAGGATCAGGACAATCACGACACTGGCCGTCTGCTGTCGCGAATCAGGGCACCGACGCTGCTTGTCAACGGGATGTCTGACTCAGTGGTCCGGCTCTGGACAGTGGACGCCATCCGCAAAGCGGTCCCCTCAGCTTATGTCTGCGAAATAAAAGGCGGAACCCACGCCCTGCCCGACGTTTTTCCACGTACGGTGGCGCGGTATACGCTGGATTTTCTGGAAGCAGTCGGACAATAGTCCACAAATATTTCACAATCTTCAACTATTGTGACTTTATTCACTAATACTACAAGGTTGCCAGTGCAGAACCCGTGATCAGCTTCTCTCCAAATCTAATCCTGGAGCAAGTCCAGCCCCAACTCTGTCAACTGGGCTGCCGAAACAGGGGAGGGGGCCAGGGCCATCAGGTCTGCGCCACGGTTGTTCTTGGGAAAGGCGATGACCTCGCGGATGCTGGTGGCCCCGGCCATGACCATCACAAGCCGATCAAAACCCCAGGCGATGCCGCCGTGCGGGGGCGTGCCGGATTCCAGCGCGTCCAGAAAGAAGCCGAACTGCCGCCGCGCTTCCTCGGGGGTCAAGCCGATGGCCGCGAACATCTGCTGCTGCACTGCCGGATCGTGAATCCGGATGCTGCCGCCGCCGATCTCGAAACCGTTGAGAACCAGATCGTATGCCTGTGCGCGAATCTCACTCTGCCGCCCGGTGCCGAACAGTCCGGCGTCATCCGGGTGCGGGGCGGTAAAGGGATGGTGCATGTAGGTCCAGCTCGCGCGGTCCTCGTCGTATTCCAGTTGGGGGAAATCGGTCACCCAGGAAACATGAAACTGCGGGCCAGCCGAGGCCAGAGCAAACAGATCGCGCAGGCTCAGGCGCACCGCGCCCAGCGCCGTGGCCGCCCGCTTCCACTCGCCTGCCGCGAAGAGAAGAGTTCCACCGTCCTGCACCCCCGTCTGTTCCAGGAGCGCCGCCGTCTGCTGTGTCAGGAACTTGCTGATGCCCCCCGTGAATCCGTCCCCGTTGCGCCTAGCCCATGCCAGCCCCCGCGCGCCATTCTGCTTGGCCACCCGCTCCAGCTCGTCGATCTGCTTGCGGGTCAGTTCCGGCGCGACCAGCACCTTAACCGCTCCGGCATCTGCAAAGGCGGCGAATTCGCCGCCCGAAAAAAGGTCCGTCACGTCCATAAACTCCATCCCGAACCGCAGATCGGGCTTGTCGGAGCCGTAGCGGTCTATGGCATCGTGATAGCTCAGGCGGGAAAAGGGGAGAGGCAGGTCCACGTCCAGCACAGTCTTGAAGACGTGCGAGAGCAGCCGCTCCTGCAACTCCAGCACGTCCTCCTGATCCACGAACGACATTTCCATATCGAGCTGCGTGAAATCCGGCTGGCGGTCCGCGCGCAGGTCCTCATCGCGGAAACAGCGGGCAAGCTGGTAGTAGCGGTCAAAACCGGCGATCATCAGCAGTTGCTTGAACAGTTGTGGACTCTGTGGCAGGGCGTAGAACTCGCCAGGGTTCAGGCGGCTGGGCACCAGGAAATCCCGCGCGCCCTCCGGCGTGGATTTGGTGAGCATAGGGGTTTCCACGGCCACGAAGCCCTCGGCGTCCAGAAAGGCCGTGACCGCCGCCGTCGCCCGGCTGCGGAGCATCAGCGCCCGCTGCATCTCCGGGCGGCGCAGGTCCAGATAACGGTACTTCAGGCGAATATCCTCGGCCACCTCCGCACCCTTTTCCAGCTCGAAGGCAGGAGTCTTGGCGGTATTCAGCACCTTCACTCGCAAGGCAATGACCTCGTAATCCGCAGCCAGGCCCTTGCGCTGATTTTCGGGGCGCAGTTGATAGGCCCCTTCAATCTCGGCCACGTACTCGGCCCGCAGACGGTCTGCCTGGGCAAAGGCGGGAGAATTCGGCTCCACCTGCACCTGAATCAGGCCACTGCGGTCCCGCAGTTCCAGAAAGATCAGGCCGCCCAGATCGCGGCGGCGGTTCACCCAGCCCTGCAAGGTGACGGTTTGACCGGCGTGGGTGGGGGAGAGGTGGCCGATCATGGCGGTGCGTTTCATTGGGACTCCTTCGGAGGGGATGCGGTGAGCGGAGCCAGAGAGGGGATCAGTTCGCGCCTTCGAGGAACGCCGCCAGCTCCGAGACCCTGATGACGCGCTGCTCGCCACCCCTCAGATTCTTGAGGCTCAGGGTGCCGTTCTCGACTTCCTGTGAGCCGAGCAGGGCGATCCAGCGCACGCCCCGGCGTTCAGCGTCCTTAAAGGCGCTGCCCGGTTTCATGGCGCGGTAGGCGAACTCGGCGCGGGCCACCGCGCGGGCGTCTACCACAATCTTCGCGGCGTGTGGAACGTATTCCTCATCCAGGGCGACAACGTAGAGCAGCGGCCCCTCGCCCTGAGGCAACTTCACGCCCTCTGCTTCCAGCGCCAGCAGCAGCCGCTCAACACCAAAGGCCCAGCCGATGCCCGGCACCTCTGGCCCGCCCAGCACCTGGGCCAGCCCGTCGTAGCGCCCGCCCCCCCCCAGCGCGGATTTTGCGCCCACACCCTCATGGTGCAGCTCCCAGGCGGTGCGGCGGTAGTAGTCCAGCCCGCGCACAATGCTGGGGTCCAGGTTATACGGCACGTCCCAGCCCTTCAGGTGGCCCTGCACAGCTTCAAAGTGCGCCCGCGCTTCCTGACCCAGGAAGTCGAGCATGGGTTTCACAGCCAGCTCGGCAATCAACACCTGATCGCCCTCGCTCTTGCTGTCCAGAATCCGCATGGGGTTGCGGGTCAGGCGGTCCCTGGAGTCGTCAGAGAGGCGGTCAACGTGAACCGTGAACAGCTCGCGCAGATAGGCGTTGTACGCCTTACGATCCGCCGGATCGCCGATGCTGCCCAGCTTGACGCGCACTTCCTTTAAACCCAGTTCGCGCACCACGTCCACCATTAAAGCAATCGCCTCGGCGTCCACCAGGGGATCGGCGCTGCCCAGCACCTCGTAATCCACCTGATGGAACTGACGGTAGCGGCCCTTCTGCACGTTCTCGGCGCGGAAGATCGGCCCCGAGGTCCACAGCTTCAGCGGCGTGGGCAATTGCTTGAGGCCATTCTGGAGGTACGCCCGTACGATGCCCGCCGTTCCCTCGGGGCGCAGAATGAATCCGCCGTGATCGCCGAAGTAGTAGACCGTGAACATCTCCTTGCGGACGATGTCGGTGCTGTCGCCCACGCCGCGCCTGACCAGTTCGGCTTCCTCGAAGATGGGGGTGTCGATCCTGGCCGCCCCGGCCCGCTCCAGCACGCGCCGCGCCGTCTCGGTCAGCCAGCCGTGCGCGGCGGCGCTGGTCAGGGGTGAGAGTTTCGGGCTGCCCGGCGGCAGCAGATCGTTGGTCCCCTTGGGGCGGGTAATCGCCATAACCTGCGGAGTCTAACGGAGACTATGGGTCCGGGGGTCAGAGGGTTAAAGATGACGCGGCAAACAGGGGAGAGGCCGCCTCCCCCACCGTGGGAAAGGCGGCCTGCTGGCGTGAGGGTTTACTGGCGGACGCTGTAGGGCAATCCCGTGGACTGCTTGCCCGCGACTTCCACGAACAGCCAGCTTCCGCCCACCGGGGCGTCGGTGGGGATGGTCAGCACGACCTCGCTGTCGGTCCAGGACTGAATGGCGGCGGCGGGAAAGCGGTAGCCGCCCTTGCCCGTTTCATCGGCCCCCAGGCGAACTTGGCCGGTGGTGGGACCGCCCAGGTAACGGCCCTGGATGGTGACCTGGCCGCCGCGCATGGCCGCCCCGGACACCTTGATCAGCACCGGTGTGACCGTCACGAACCGGTTTGTAGTTTGTGCAGGCGCGCAGGACACGAGCGCCCCAAGCATGAGTGAAGAAGCAACCAAGAAACGCATCATAGCAACAGCCTCCGACTTCACAGTCTAATGACCGCCAAGATGACAGGTCAAACCTCCCCCCCCAGCCCCCCCAGCAACCCCAAGCCCCAGCGTGTGCTGGTGATCTTCAATCCCAAGAGCGGAAAGGGCGACAGCGAGCTGCCGGAATTCGTATGGCGGCTTCAGGAGGGCGGGGCCGAGGTTACCCAGCGCGAGATGAGCCGCGAGACACCGCTTGAACGGCAGGTCGAGGATGTCGAGGACTTTGACGCGCTTGTCGCGGCGGGTGGCGACGGCACCGTCAGCAGCCTGGCCTACATCACCCGCAGCAAGGGCGTGCCAGTCCTGGCCTTTCCCGCCGGCACCGCCAACCTGATCGCGCAGAATCTGGACCTGCCCACCACTGCGCCGGAATTGGCCGCCCTGGTACTGAACGGTCACAACATCCAGGTGGATCTGGGCGAGATCGAGGTGGGCGGGGAGAAGAAGGGTTTTGCCATGCTGGCCGGGGCCGGGGCGGACGCGGCCATGATCCGGGACAGCGAGGACTTAAAGGAGCATTTCGGCGTGATGGCCTACGTCCTGAGCGCCATGAAACAGCTCAACCCCAGGAAGACGACGTTCAAATTGACCCTGGACGGGCAGGAACGCGAGTTCGAGGGCATCGGCGTGATGGTGGCCAACTTCGGCATGGCCAATTACCGCATGCCAATCACCACGGACATCAATCCCAGTGACGGCCAGTTTACGGTGGTGCTGCTCAAGGCGGGCAACCTGTTGCGCCTGATTCCCAACCTGATCGACTCGTTGCGCGCCAAGCTGAATCTGGGAGATCCGATGTTCAGCGGCAACCTCGAAACCCTGAACGCCCGCGAGATCACCGTGGACGCCGCCGATCCCTTTCCGCTGCAATACGACGGCGAACTGATGGTGGAAACCACACCGTTCACCGCGCGCATCCTGCCCGGAGCGGCGCGGTTTATCACGGCGGCCCGGGAGGAAGAGGTGGAGACATAGGGAGAGAAGCAGAATCACGTCCGCTTCTCAATCCTGATACCCACAGTCCCCTCCATCTGTCAGTCTCAACCCAAGGCGTTCCCTGACACCTGTCAGGATAGATAGAGGTAAGGTGACTTCAGATGGACACCTGAACGGCGTGTTTATCGTGTCGCGCGTCTGTCCATTTAGGGTGTACTTCAGATGGACGATAGAACCGAAAAGAAGGGTAGAGGATTGAATGTCTGAAGATAAGGCCACCGAGGAGAACGCGCAGCAGCTCCAGAATCTGAGGCTGCCGCGCTTCGTCAGTAGGGGTTTGGGCTGTAACAGTGACCAATCAGACTGGGGAGAACTATCGTCGCAGGTGAGTGGTGACGCCGGGGTAGGGAGGGGAAGCTTGGAGACAGGGGGTGATTGGGAAAGCCAATGCCGCTAACCAGATACGCTTGAGACACCTAGCCTAACCAACATGAGCATATCGTGATCATTAAAACTAACTATAATTTCTAGATCAATAGGTGAAATATAGAAAACGAATCCCGTCGTTTCTGCTAGTACCGATTCTAAATCATTCGGGCTGTCAAATTTGAAGACAGAAGTTTCATTATGCTCGTCGAAATATAGATAGACAGGTGCCTCATGTATGAATTTACTGATTTTTTTCCATCCTTGAGGGTCATGTATAGCTATTTCCGGTGAAAATTGCTCCCAATAAGGCGTTTGGCTCTTGTACATTTTAAACTTTTCGACTATACGATTGTGGAACTCCGCTGATTCTGCTGGTGGCATTTCTAAGAATTGAATGCCAAGAGTGTCCGAAGCCTGTCTAATCTCTTTTGCCACGTATCCCATATTTCACCTGTTGCAAGTCACAAGATCGAGAAGAATGTGTCCACGAACGGCACCGCCGCTTCCGCGTTTTCCTGCGGTTTGATAACCAACGTGAGGCACTTCCGGCCCATTCTTTGAGTGGGGCCAATCTATGTTGACCTCAGCTCCCGCATGCTGCCCAGTAGTAACACGCCACTCAACGGGGAAGGATTTACCTTCTGCTGTCTTTCCCCATCTAGTGATTTCAAATTGATCTCGCGGCACACCAATTCTTCTGAAAGCCTCATTCACAGCATCACTTTGCGCTAATCCAGATCCACGCAAATCAAGGTCAACTTTTGAATTGTATGTCCATCCGTTCCCTGCCGATCTACTGTTTGCACCTGGGGTAGTTGGCCCACCCTGGTTATGAACGAGCCACCCTTCCTGCCCCACATAGTACGTATGCGCTTCACTGACCGTAAGATTGAACATCTCCCGGGTCTGCTGGACGGTGACGACATTGGCGATCACGCCCACGGTGCCATCGGCCAGCTTGATTTTATCCCCGATCTTGAGGTGGCCTGCGCCCACCCACTGTACCCCCAGGTCCGCATGGCCTTGAGGCTGAGGCCGGGGCGTGAGAGGCGTGACGAGACTCAGGGTAGAAACGGCAATTTATGTCCTATAATTTCACTTATGGGATATAGGACGGGAACTTGACAGGAGAAGCACTGGTCCTGGCCTCACGCTGGTCAAACGCCGCCAACCGTCGGCGCGAGGGCTTGCGGGCCGCGCATGAGCAGAATGCTGAGGCTCTGGCTGATCTGCTGGTGACTTACATGCGCCTCAAATCCAGCCGAGGCGCACGCGTCAGCCAGATGACGCTGGACCACTACTGTGAATCGCTCCGGCGTTTCCTGGCGTTCACCGGGCCACCCGAGTCGCCGGAGCGGGCGCTGAATCAATTGACCGCCGAGGACTTCGAGGTCTGGCTGCTGACCATGCAGCAGACTGGTCTGGCCGCCTCCAGCATTAAGCGCCATTTATACGGCGTGCGGAACCTGATGAAAGCGCTGGTCTGGGCCGGGGCCATTGCCAGCGATCCCAGTTTCGGGGTACGGCCTCCCAGTGACACAACACCAGCACATGCCAAGAAACAGGCGTTGTCCGTAGCGCGGTACACGGAGTTACTGGCTTTGCCTGCTGCCCTTCATCCTAACGACACCTTGCACGCCCACCGGGACACACTTTTACTGGAACTCGGCGGGAGCCTGGGCCTGCGCGCAGCAGAACTGGTAGGGCTGAATGCGGTGGACGCGGACCTGAACGAGAGGCAATTGCGAGTGCTGGGCAAGGGGGGCAAGGGGCGCATGGTTCCGATCACGGCGCGGGTGGAACGCAGCCTGCGCCACTGGTTAATGTCGCGTTCAGCTCTGGAAGCAGCAGGCAAGCTCAGGACCGAGGCGCTGCTCGTTTCATTGAGCGGACGGAACTACGGCGGCAGACTGACCACCAAAGGCGCACGTACGATTGCTGCCGTCTATTACCAGGCGCTTGGCCTGTCACCAGAACTGTGGGGACTGCATACCCTTAGGCGCACAGCAGGTACGCATCTCTACCGCGCCACGCGTGATCTGCACGTTGTCGCGGATGTGCTGGGCCACGCTTCGGTCAACACCTCGGCCATCTACGCCAAGATGGACACGGAAGTCAGGCGCGAAGCTATGGAAGCGATGGAGCGTTTGCGCGATCCACAGGACTGATCACCTCCGCTCCCGCCGGTCCACCCGCACCCCATATCCGATCATCCCCAGCGCCAGCAGCAGCGCGGGCCAGTCGCCCAGGCGGTTAAAAAGCGTCCGTCCACTCAGCAGTCTGGGCCGCACGCTTAACGCCTGGGTCTGATTCCCGCTGGCAAGAATGTCCACCGGCTGCCCCAGATCGTTGACCGCCCCGGCTACCCCCCTGTTCACGCTGCGGACCAGCCAGCGGCGGTTCTCGATGGCGCGCATCCGGCCCATCATGAAGTGCTGCTGCACGCCCCAGCCGCTGTACCAGCCGTCATTGCTGGGATTGACCAGAAGTTGCGCGCCCTGGCGGGTCAGGCTGCGGGCCACCCAGGGAAACACGCTGTCATAGCAGATATACGCGCCGTACTGAACGCCGTTTAAGGTCAGTGGATGGACAGTCTGGGCCGGAGCCATGTCACGCAGCTTAAAACCCAAGACATTTTCGATGACACGGTAAATGGACCGTAAAGGGCCGTTGTATAGCACAAAATATTCGCCGAAAGGCACCAGTTTGGCCTTTTCTTCTCTGGAGGTGATCTGACCCTGAGCGTCGATAGTGACGGCACTGTTCCGTTCTGGACGTTCACCGTAAGGCGTTCCCAGCCCACTGATCCCCAGTCCAGGGAACAGAGGCAAAATAGTCTGCACTCCAGAAGCAGTTAATGCTGTTTCGCTCCAGACCACTAATTCTCCAGGCTGCCGGTTTCTAGAGGCTTCGAGCTGGGAAGCGAGCTGCTCCTCCGGCGTCAAGTCTCCAACAGCCCGTCCAAACGAATCGAAGTCCGTTCGCAGCACCAGCATCGGCTGCACCGGACCCTCGCCCGCCGTGCGGGTCAGGCCGTAGGCAAGGGCGGCGGCCCAGCACAGCGCGGCCAGGAGGACCGGGCGGCCTCTCCCCTGCCTGTTCAGACCCCAGCCGCCCACCCACAGCCCGGCCAGCGCCGCCGCCGTGCCCGCCACCAGCACGCTGCCCAGCAACACGCCCCCCAGGTCCGCAATCTGAATGACAGGCGTGGGGAGCAGGGTATAGCCCAGCGTGGGCCAGGGAAAGGCCAGCGGTCCCAGGAAGCGCGTCCATTCCAGCACCACCCAGCCGCCCGCCAGCGCCCACACGCGGGCCAGCGGTGAGCGGACCAGCCGGGTCAGCGGGTAGGCCATCACCGCCAGGAACAGCCCCTCCAGCACGAACAACGCAAAGGCCAGCACGCCCGCCGGGGGAAAGCTAAAGATCTTGCCCAGAAAGGCGGTCAGCCACCACAGGTGTACGGTGAAGTAACCCACGCCCGACCAGAACAACCGGCCCGGCACGCCTTCCACCGTGCGGGCGCTGGCGGCGTAGGCCAGTACCCCCGATAGGGGGAGAACGCTCAGAACGCTCCACGGCAGGGGCAGGCCGCACAGGCCGAGAAGTGCGCCCAGCAGCAGGGCCAGCAGGGGTGGAGGAAGGGAGAACACGCCCGCCATGATAGGGGGCGGCAAATGAAAAGATCAGGCCGTTCGCCCGCCCCTGGACCGGACGGCAGGTTAAGATAAAAACACCTTGAGACTGGCCTTTATCAGCGACATTCATGGAAATATCCACGCCCTGACGGCGGTCAGGCGCTTTCTTACTGGGAATGCGGTCCACGGGGTGATCGTGGTGGGCGATCTGGTGGGCTACGGCGCGTCGCCAGGGCCGGTAATCGACGCTGTCGTGCGTGAGGGCTGGTCTACTGGCCTGGGGTCCAGCGACATGCGTGTCGCGATTGATCTGGGGGGCCGCGAGGAACGGCGCGGCGTGGCCGATCAGGTGCTGACCTGGACCAAGACGGTGCTCACGCCCGAGCAGACCGACTTCCTGCGCCGTTTGCCGCCTGGTGGGCGCATCATGACCCCGGTGGGCCGGGTGCGCTATTTCCACGGCAGTCCCCACGATCCCGAACAGCGCCTGGACCTGATGGCGGATAAGCGTGAGCTGGAGGACCTGGCCGAGACGCTGGGCGCGCGGGTGATCGTGGTGGGCGGCTCGCACGTGCCGTTCAGCCGGGTGATCGGCGACACCACCTTCGTCGATCCGGGCAGCGTGGGCCTCAGCCTCAACCACGAACCCGGCGCGGACGTGGTGATCGTGGACTGCGCCGGGCGTAGGCCCAGCGTCTCGCTGCACAAGGTCACCTACGACTACGCCTCCAGCGCCTTCGACATCATGGCCTGGGGATTGCCGCCGGTGATCGCGGACGTGATCAAGACGGGGCGCATGGGTTAAATCAGGCCGCGAGACCCTGCACGCGTGAAGCGGGGCGGAATTCTTCACACGTCCTTAACCCGCAGCGGTTTATGGTGACGGGGAATGATCGAGCAACCGACGAACGCGCCGCCCAGCAGGCGTCTGGCCCCACTGGGGCGGCTTCTGGGAACGGCCCTGATGCTGTGGGCCGGAGGGTGGGCCGGGGCCATAGCGCCTCAGACCTACACGGTCAAAAGTGGCGACACACTGTTCCAGGTGGCAAGGGCAGCGGGTCTCTCAGTCCCGGCCCTGCTTAAGCTCAACAGCCTGAGCGGGACGGCGCTGCGGCCAGGGCAGGTGCTGCGGTTGCGTGCATCTGTAGTTCCGCCCGCGCAGCCGCCGCAAAGACAGGTAAAAGTGAAGCCGCCGCCGCTGCCGCCCGGCACGCCGCGCCCCGATCCGGTGCAGGTGCGGGGGCCGTCCAAATGGCAGACGCCGCCCCCGGCCACCGTCACCAGCTTTATCGGCTGGGCACTGCCTGGGACGGATTCCCCATTCGGCAATGAGCTGCCGATGCGGACATACCTGCCGGGCCTGGGCTTCAGCTTCCAGACCCAGAACAACTGCGGCCCCAGCGCGCTGTCCTCGGTGCTGGGCTTTTTTAAGGTGCAGATCGCTCAGAACGTCATTCAGCGCACCGCACGCCCGGACGGCGGCTACATGCAGATCAGCGCCATAGCCCCGGAACTCCAGAAATTCAGGTTGCGGACCCTCTCGGTGCGCGGCGGGCAGCTCTTGCAGATCAAACGGCTGCTGGCGCTGGGCATTCCGGTGATCGTGCTGCAATGGTATGAACGGCCCGGCGAGGTGCCGCACTTCCGGGTGGTGCGCGGCTACGACGATCAGGCCGGGCTGGTGTGGGTCAGCGACAGCATGGTGGGACCGCTGGCCTACATGAGCTACCACAGCTTCGATGCCCTGTGGAATACACAGTCGCGCCAGATGTTCCCGGTCTATCCCGAGGGCTACGACAGGCTGGTACGGCGACTGGTGGGCCAGGGATAACGAAGCTGGAGCGGCTGGTTGTGGCTGTATGGCAGTGGCAGGACTTCGCCCCGCCTCAGGCCAGCACGCCGTCCAGCGCCTCGTCGAATCTGGCCACCAGACCGCGCTCGCCCAGCAGGTCTTCCAGCGCCGTCATCAGCGCGCGGTACGGGGCGGGGCGGGCCGCCTCACCCATCAGCCCCAGCCTCCAGATCACGCCTGCGGTGGGTCCGAGGCCGCCAGTCACGCTGATCTCCCGTGCCCGCAGTGCCTGACGCACGCCCGCGTCGTCGAAGCCCTCGGGTAGTCTCAGCGCCAGCACGGTGGGCAGGCGGTCCCCGGCACGGCGCACGTAGGGCGAGAAGCCCAGCGGCTTCAGCGCGCTCAGAATGGCCCCACCCACCTGCTGCACGCGGCGCTGACGGGTCTCCATCCCTTCCTCCAGCGCGGCCTGCAACGCGGCGTGAAAGGCGAAATGCAGGTTGACCGGCACCGTGTGGTGGTAGGTGTGGCGGGTCCAGTAGTCGCGCAGGCCCTCGAAGTCGCAGTACCACAGCGGGGTGGGGGTGCGGCGCGCGGCGTAGCGGGCCAGGGCGCGTTCGCTGATCGCCACCGGGGCCACGCCGGGGGGCGCGCTCAGGCACTTCTGCGCGCCGGTGTAGGCGTAGTCCACGCCCCAGTCCTGCATGTAGAAAGGTTCCATTCCGGCAGTGGTCACGGTGTCCACCGTCAGCAGCGCCCCGGTGCCGCGCACCAGTTCGGCAATTGCGGGCACCGGATTCAGGACGCCGGTGCTGGTCTCGCCGTGGACCACCGCCACCATGCGAACGTCGCCCGCCTGTTTCAGTTGGGCGGCCACGTCCTCTGGCCGGATTGCCTGGCCCAGCGGGGCCGTGACCAGCCGCACCCGCGCGCCGTAGCGGGCCGCCATCTCGGCCATACGCCGCCCGAAGCTGCCGTTGGCGCAGACCAGCACCTCGTCGCCCTCCTCCACCAGATTGGCAAATCCCGCCTCCATGCCCAGGCTGCCGGTTCCGGCCAGCAAGGCGGTGAAGCACTCGGGTTCCGCACCGTACATCACGCGCAGATCGGCCTGGATCTCGCGGTTCAGGGCGAACACTTCCGGGTCCATGTGGCCCAGCATCGGGCGGGTCATGGCGTGCATGGCGCGCGGGTGGATCGGGGTGGGGCCGGGGGTCAGCAGGATGTGTTCGGGATAGGCGTCCAGGGGCATGGCTAGAGAATAGAGTCTAGAGATCGCTTTAGCAATCCTGTTGCGTTTGATCCTCACAAAATTTGAGAAGAGACACTAAAATTGCTAAAACTTTCTGAAAACATGCCATTCGAGCTGCCTGCTCCCAACTTCAGGCATAATTCAGTTCGCCGTCATCTGTTCCACGATCAAACCCACTAGGATTGGCGGCATGACCTCCACGCCGCCGCTTCCTGCCGTCTCGCTCAAAGCGGTCCTGTTCGACCGGGACGACACCATCGCCTACACGGACCGCGAGGTGTATGGCGAGGCCGCGCGCTGGGCCGCCGGGGAATACGGACTGGAGGCCCGCGCGGTGGGCGAGGCGATGCTGGGGCAGTGGCAGGCGCGGGCGCTGACGTGGTGGGACCTGCGCACCGAGGACGACGAGACGGCCTTCTGGGAGAGGTACGGCCTGGAGCTGGTGGAACGGGTGGGTTTGCCGGCCTCCGACGCCGAGCGGTTCATGGCCGAGTATCCCTACGAGCGTTTCATGAAGCCCGTGCCGCACGCCCGCGAGGTCTTGCAGGGGTTGCGTGCCCGTGGCCTGAAGATTGGCGTGCTGAGCAACACACTGCCCAGCATCGACCGCACGCTGGAGCAGGTGGGGCTGGCCGATCTGGTGGACGTGGCGGTGGCGACGTGCGTGGTGGGCGTCCACAAGCCGGACGCGGGAGCGTTCCTTCATGCTGCGGGGGCGCTGGGCGTGCGCCCTGCTGAGGTGCTGTTCGTGGACGACAAGCTGGAGAACGTGGCCGCCGCCCGCGCGCTGGGCATGCAGGGCAGCGTGATCGACCTGCGCGGCCATGAGAAGGACGCCATTCACGACCTGCGCGCGGTGCTGGACCTGGTCGGCGACGTGGTGCGCGGCTGATGCTGATCGACGGGCATCTGGACCTGGCCTACAACGCGCTGATTGGGCGCGATCTGACCCTGGACCTCGAATCCCTGCGGGCGGGCGATCCGGTGCAGGGGCAGACCGCCACCACCACTTTTTCGGAGCTGCGGGCGGCGGGGGCGCGGGTGTGTTTCGGCACGCTGTTTGCCGCGCCGCGCACGCCCGATTCGCCAGGCGGCTATACCGATCCCGCCGGGGCGCGGGCGCAGGCACTGGCCCAACTGGACGTGTACCGCCGCTGGGAGGACGACGGTTTTATCCGGCTGCTGCGCTCCGGGACCGAGGTCACGGCGCATCTGGCCGACACCGGCGCACCGCTGGGCGTGGTGCTGCTGATGGAAGGCGCGGACCCGGTGCGGGACGCCGACGATCTGCCGTTCTGGGTGGACGCGGGCGTGCGGCTGATCGGCCCGGCGTGGGGGGGCACACGTTATGCGGGCGGTACGGGTGCGCCGGGGCCACTCACCGACGCGGGCAGGGCGCTGGTCACCGCCATGCGTGACCTGGGCATCGCGCTGGACGCCTCGCACCTGGACGACGCCGCGTTCCGGGAAGCCGCCAGGATCGGGCCGAGGATGATCGCCTCGCACTCCAACTCACGCGCGCTGGTTTCCGGCCACCGCCACCTGAGCGACGAGATGGCCCGTGCCATCGCCGATCAGGACGGCGTCATCGGGCTGGTGTTCCTGAGTCAGTTCATCAAAGAGGGCGCGGAAACGGGCGCGACTCTGGACGAGCTGGCCGCTCACGCCTGCCACTACGCGGAACTTATCGGCTGGGACCGGGTGGCCATCGGCAGCGATATGGACGGCGGGTTCGGGGCCGAGAAGACGCCCGTGGGAATCGGACGGTACGCGGAGTTGCCGCGCTTTCTGGACGGGCTGCCCGGCGAGCACCGCTCGGGGGTTGCGGGCGAGAACTGGCTGCGCTGGCTGAGGGCGTACCTCTAGCGCCCGTTTCCCGCTACCCTGTTCCACATGCTCCTCCCCGATCCCCGCACCCACGCCTATCTCGCCAATACCCGGCTGGCCGAGGAAGCCCTGCGTGGCCAGCTTGGCGGGGGCGACTGGACCTATGTCTCCCCGCGCCCCAGGGCCGCCGCCGCTCGCCTGGGCCTGCGCGCCCGGCCCCGCCCCGACGCCCCGCAGGTCACCGAGGCGCTCCCCGGCGAGGCGCTGGAACTGCTGTGGGAAGGTGCAGACGGCTGGGTCTACGTCCGCACGGTGCATGACGGCTACCTGGGCTGGACTCCGGCGGACGGTTTGACGGAGCTGCTGAACGGCGAGACGGCGGGTATTACCGTTCCCCGTGCCCACGCCTTTGCCAGACCGAGGGTCAGCCAGCCCATCGTGGCGGAACTGTGTCTGGGAGCCAGGGTGAAGCGCACGCCGGATGATCTGGTGATGGAAGGCGGGCGGCGCTGGGCGCGCGTGTGGTGGCGCGGCGACAGCGACGGCTGGGTGGGAGAGGCCGCCCTCTCCCCCACCCTTGACCCGGACCCGGCGGCGCTGGCCCTGCGCTTTCTGGACGCGCCGTATGTCTGGGGCGGGCGCAGCGCGTGGGGGCTGGATTGTTCGGGGCTGACTCAACTGGTGTTTGGCACGTTCGGCCGGGCCATTCCCCGCGACGCCGATCAGCAGCAGCGGGCGCTGGAGGCGGTCACGACGCCCCGGCGCGGCGATCTGGCCTTCTTTCCCGGTCACGTCGGGCTGATGCTGGACGCGCGGCAGATGGTCCACGCCAACGCCACGCATATGCGCGTGACGGTGGAAACTTTCGGCGAGGGCGACTACGGGCAGCGGCTGGCAGCGAATTGCAGCGGGTTTGGGCGGTGGACCCCGTGAGCGTCAGTTGGGAGACGCTGGAACTGCACACCGCCCAGCCCTTCGGCATCGCGCGCTGGACGCACAGTGTCTATCCGCGCACGGTCGTCACCTTCACGCAGGACGGCCTCTCGGGGCGCGGCGAGGCGGCCCCCAACGCCTTTTACGGCGAGACGCGGGGTACGGTGGAGGCGGTGCTGCCCCTGCTGGCCGGGGCGCTCACTGATCTCTGGGACTGGGACGGTTTGCACGAACGTCTATCGGCACGGATGCCGCAGGGCCACCCCTCGGTCAAGTGCGCGCTGGAGATGGCGGCGCTGGAATACTGTGCCGTCTCGGTGGGCCTGCCGGTCTGGACACTGCTGGGCCTCTCCCCCGCCCCGTTGCCCCGCAGCAGCTTCACGGTCAGCCTGGCCGGGGTGCCGGAGATGCGGCAACAAGCGCGCGAGGCGGTGGGGGCCGGGCACACGGTTCTCAAGGTCAAACTGGGAACGGCGCGCGATGAGGCCATTCTGGGAGCCTTGCGCGAGGAGGTGCCCGACGTGGCCCTGCGCGTGGACGCCAACGCCGGCTGGACGCGCCCGCAGGCCAAACGCATGCTGGGCGTGCTGGACGCCGCCCGCGTGGAACTGCTGGAACAGCCCCTGGCGGCAGGCGATCTGGCAGGCCACGCCGAACTGCGCCGCCTGTCGCGCGTGCCGCTGGTGGCCGATGAAAGCCTGCACCACGTCCGCGACGTGACCGCGCTGGCCGAGGCCTTTGACGGCGTGAACCTCAAGCTCGCCAAGCTGGGCGGACCGTTGCAGGCGCTCGCGGCGTTGCGGCTGGCCCGCGCCCACGACCTGAGCGTCATGATCGGCTGCATGATCGAGAGCAGCCTGGGCATCGCCGCCGCCGCGCATCTGGCTGGACTGTGCGACTGGGCCGATCTGGACGGGGCCTTGCTGCTGGCCGACGATCCGTTTACCGGGCTGGACTGGACGGCGGGCGAGCTGGCCAGGCCGCCGGGGCCGGGCTGGGGGGTGGAGCGGCGTTGAATGGCATTACCGTCGCCATCATCGGCTGCGGCAACCGGGGCGGCGATGTGTACGCCCGTCATCTGGCCGCGCTGGGCGCACGCATCACGCATCTGGTGGACCCCCGCGCCGCCCGTCTCCTGGAGGTGGCCGCCCGGCATGGGCTGGGACCACCGGTCTGTTTCTCCGACTGGGACGCCTTCTTTGCGCTGGGGCGGGTGGCCGACGCGGTGGTGATCGCCACGCCGGACGATCAGCACGTCGGGCCATGTCTGGGGGCGCTGGCGCTGGGCTACGACGTGCTGCTGGAAAAACCGGTCTGCTTGCAGGAGGCCGAGTTGGACCTGCTGCTGGCCGCCGAGGCCCAGTCTGCCGGGAGCGTGACCGTCTGTCATGTGCTGCGGGCCACGCCGTTCTTTCAGGAGGTCCGGCGGGTCCTGGACTCCGGGCGGCTGGGGCGCTTGGTGGGCATCCAGCACGCGGAGAACGTGGCGTACTGGCATTACGCGCACTCCTTTGTGCGGGGCAACTGGCGGTCCTCTCCTCCAGCGGCCCCCTTCGTGCTGGCCAAGGGCTGCCATGACCTCGATCTGCTGCGCTGGTTCGCGGACGCGCCGCCGTCACGGGTGCACAGTCAGGGCGGTTTATTCCACTTCCGCCCGGAGAATGCACCCCCCGCTGCCTCGGACCGTTGCGTGACGTGTTCGGTGGTGGGGTGCCCCTACGATGCCCGCCGCATCTACGCTTCTTTCCCACAGGAGATCTGGCCCAATACAGTGTTGACCGCCGGGGGCCAGAGTCTGGGTGAGGCGCTGGCGACGGGTCCATACGGCCAGTGCGTGTATCTGGGACTGAACAATGTCGCCGATCATCAAGCCGTGAGCGTCACCTTCAAGAACGGGGTGACTGCGCAGTTGACCGTCAGCGCCTTTACACACAACAGCACCCGCACCCTCAAGCTGATGGGCACACATGGCGAGTTGCGCGGTCAGATGGAACTCGGCCAACTGGAGCTTCACGATTTCCGGGATGGGGCAGTGGACCGCTGGACGGTGGACGTGGGCGGCAATCACGGCGGCGGGGACAGCGGGCTGGTGCGGAGCTGGCTGGCCTTTCTGCATGGTGAGGCTGAGGCTCCCACTCCCCTCTTCGAGTCGCTAGACTCTCACCGCATGGCATTTGCGGCTGAACATTCGCGATTATGATGGAAGATGACGTGCAACTCATGCACGTGAAATGATTCACGATATATCTTGCTCGTGAAATTTAGATTCTCTAATTTGCCACGATCTCTCTTCGGCTGACCAGTGCTACAAAATATTCGTGCAGGCGCACGTCTCCTGTCAATTCGGGATGAAAGGCTGTCGCCAAAACACGGTCCTGGCGCAGCAACACCGCCTGTCCCTCCCACTCGGCCAGAACCGTCGCGGTTCCCACCTCGCTGAAGGCGGGGGCGCGGATAAAAACGGCGGGAAACGGCGCGTCCAGTCCTTGCACGAGCAGTTGGGCGGCAAAAGAATTGATCTGCCGCCCAAAGGCATTGCGCTGCACGGTGGCGTCCAATAGCTTCAGACTGTCCTGCTGGCCGCCAAATTGCGGGGGCGCGCCCCGGACCTCGCGGGCCAGCAGAATCGCTCCAGCGCAGGTGCCCCAGATGGCCCCACCCTCCATATAGAAGGCGCGGATCGGCTCCCACAGCGCGTATCCCGTCAGCAGGCGGGCCATCGTCGTGCTCTCTCCGCCAGGCAGGATCAGGCCGTCGAGTCCAGCAAGATCGGCGGGAAGGCGAACCTCCTGCACCGTGATTGCCAGCGATTCCAGCAGGCGGCGGTGTTCGCGGAATGCGCCCTGAAGAGCCAGCACGCCGATTCTGAGCGGTTTACCAGCCACGCGAGGCGAGCCGCTCGGCGGGGATCAGCTCGTCGATGTTGATGCCGGTCATGGGTGCGCCCAGATCCTCGCTGATCTCGGCCAGTACCTCGGCATTCTGGAAGTGGGTCACGGCCTTCACGATGGCCTGCGCGCGGCGCTCGGGATTATCGCTCTTGAAGATGCCGCTGCCCACGAACACGCCGTCCAGGCCCAGCACCATCATCAGGGCGGCGTCGGCGGGCGTTGCAATGCCCCCGGCGGCGAAGTTGACCACCGGCAGTTTGCCGTTCTGATGGACGGACTTGACCAGCTCATAGGGGGCCTGAAGGTCACGGGCCACCGTCATCAGTTCCTCGGCGGGCCGGGCCTGGACGGCGCGAATGTCGCCCAGCACGGTACGGGCGTGCCTGACGGCCTCCACCACGTTGCCGGTTCCGGCCTCGCCCTTGGTGCGGATCATGCTGGCCCCCTCGCCCACGCGGCGCAGGGCCTCGCCCAGATTCTTCGCGCCGCAGACGAAGGGCACCTTGAACTCTGTTTTGAGGATATGAAACTGCTCGTCGGCGGGGGTCAGCACTTCGGACTCGTCGATGAAATCCACGCCCAGCGCCTGCAAGATCTGGGCCTCGACGATGTGACCGATGCGGACCTTGGCCATCACCGGAATCGTGACCGCCGCGATGATTTCCTTGATCATCTTGGGATCGCTCATGCGGGCCACGCCGCCGTCCACGCGAATGTCGGCGGGCACGCGCTCCAGAGCCATCACGGCTGTTGCGCCTGCCGCCTCGGCAATGCGGGCCTGGTCCGCCGTGACCACGTCCATGATCACGCCGCCCTTGAACATCTCGGCGAAACCGAAGTTGAGGTGGGATTGGGCAGCGGTGGGATTTGATTCGCTCATACACCGAGCATAGGCCACAACTGCCCCCACTGATAGGGCTAGAAACATGGAGTGTCTGGGGTCAGATGTGGAGAAAAGAGCTGGAGTGGTCGGCACTTTTGGGTCAGCCGATCAACCGGGGCGCAATTCTCAGCCGCCCGCCAGGTTTTGCAGGAACTCCACGTTGTTACGGGTCTTGCCCATGCGCGAGAGCAGCATTTCCATGGCGTCGGCGGGGTCCATGTCGCTGATGACCTTGCGCAGCAGCCACATCTTTTTGAGGACTTCGGGCTGGAGCAGCAGTTCCTCGCGGCGGGTGCCGGACTTGATGATGTCCAGCGCGGGAAAGATGCGGCGCTCTTCCAGGCGGCGGGAGAGCACGAGTTCGGCGTTGCCGGTGCCCTTGAATTCCTCGAAGATCACGTCGTCCATGCGGCTGCCGGTTTCTACCAGGGCGGTGGCCAGAATGGTCAGGCTGCCGCCCTCGCGGATGTTGCGGGCCGCGCCTAGAAAGCGCTTGGGCCAGTGCAGGGCGTTGCTGTCCAGACCGCCCGAAAGGGTGCGCCCGGTGGGCGGCGTGACCAGGTTGTTGGCGCGGGCCAGGCGGGTGATGCTGTCGAGTAAAATCACCACATGGCCGCCGTCCTCGACGATGCGCCGCGCGCGTTCATGCACGAATTCGGCCACCCGGACGTGATGCTGCGGCGGCTCGTCGAAGGTGGACGCCACCACCTGCGCACCCTGCACGCTCTCGCGGAAATCGGTGACTTCCTCGGGGCGCTCATCGACCAGCAGGACCATCACGGTCACGTCGGGGTAATTCTTGACGATGGAATTGGCGATCTGTTTCAGGAGCGTCGTCTTCCCCGCTTTTGGGGGTGCCACGATCAGCGCCCGTTGCCCGCGCCCGATGGGAACCAGCAGGTCCACCACGCGCAGGCTCAGCCCATCGGGGTTGCCGGGGTCTTCCAGGATCAACTGGGCTTCCGGGAAGGTGGGCGTCAGGTCATCGAAGCGCGGGCGGCGGCGGGCGGCCTCGGGGTCCAGGCCGTTGACCGCCTCCACCTGCACCAGCGAGCCGAAACGCTCGTTCTCGCGTGGGCGGCGGGCGCGGCCTATGACCTCGTCGCCGGTGCGCAGATGGTTGGACTTGATCAGTCCTGCCGTGACCAGCACCGTGCGGCTGTTGGGGTCCAGCAGGTCCGATTGCAGGAAGCCGTAGCCATCGGCGCTGATTTCCAGGTAGCCGCGCGCCAGCAGTTGGCCCTCGGCGTCGGCCTGGTATTCCATGATCGCCAGGGCCAGGGCGTCTTTTTTCAGCTTGCGGTAATTGTCGATGCCGTACCCGGCGGCGATCAGGTGCAGCTCCGGCAGAATCTTTTGCTGCAATTCCTGAAATGGCAGCGCGGCGGTGTAGGGAGTGGCTCCGCTGAATTCAGTCACCGCCGCCCGCCTCCCCGCCGTGATGACCTGGTGCAGTCTGAATGGATTTGGAGGGCATGGTCGGAATCAAAACATTCATGTGGCACTTCCTGGCAAGGATTTTAAGCGCCCGTATGCTGGGGCATCCTGACGAAGTTAACGTTAGAGGGAGGCGGGACTGGTCCCAGCATACCCCCAAAACATGCAGCTTCCGGGCAGAGGCTTTCGCTGGCACGGCAGCCTCGCCGTGTTCGCCTCCAGCACTGCTGTGCCGGCTCCGCCATCCGGCGCATTGACCCGCCCCACTCCGCCGCCCTACCATGCAGGTCACTCCTGAAAATGGGGTGAGTCATTCGAGTGCGAACGCGAGGACAGTAGCTTCGGCAGGGCAGTCGCTCAAGAGCGAGTCAGGGACGGTGCGAGCCTGACAGACCAGCCTCCGGGACGAAGATCCCCTCCCGCGCAGACGGAAGAAAGGCCCGACCGGGCCAACTAGACCCGTTCGGACGCCCCCCGGCAGAGGGCCGATGCAACGAGGCCGCAGCAGTTCGCGGCGAAGTTGGGTGGTACCACGCACACGCCTTAGTGAATCGACACGGGGGCGGCGCGTCCCAGCATTCAGGCTGAGGCGCGTCGTCTTTTTTAGTTTGGCTGGAGGTCACCATGCAGATGCAAGACATTCCGTTTGGCGTCACCGACTGGTCGGCGGTGCGGGTCACCGAGCATCCCGGCGTCACGGGTGTGGCGCACTGGCGGACGCAGAACTTCGGCAGCATTCGCGTCCGCATGGTGGAGTACTCGCCCGGCTATCTGGCGGACCACTGGTGCAGCAAGGGCCACATCCTGCTGGTGCTGGACGGCCAATTGGACACCAAACTGGAAGATGGCCGCACCTTCACCCTCATGCCCGGCCACAGCTATCAGGTGGCCGATCACGCCGAGGCACACCGCTCCAGCACGGTGACCGGAGCCAGGTTATTCATCGTCGATTGACGCCTTTGCTCTAAACCACTCTCCCCCACCGAGGTTTTCCCATGTCCACCTTCAAACCCGTCGAAGCCAACCCCAAATTTCCTGCGCTGGAGGAGGCCACCCTGAAGTGGTGGAATGACAAGAAGATCTTCGAGCGCAGCCTGGAAGGCACGCGGGGAGGCCCGGTCTATACCTTTTACGAGGGGCCGCCCACCGCCAACGGGCAGCCGGGCATCCATCACGTCCAGGCACGCAGTTTCAAGGACCTGTTTCCGCGTTTCAAGACCATGCAGGGCTTTCACGTCCCGCGCAAGGCGGGCTGGGACACGCACGGCCTGCCGGTGGAAATCGGCGTCGAGAAGCGGCTGGGCCTGAACTCCAAACGCGAGGTCGAGGCGTACGGCATCGACAAATTCAACGCCGAATGCCGCCAGAGCGTGTTCGTCTACGAGGCCGAGTGGCGCAGATTCACCGAGCGCATGGGCTACTGGGTGGATCTGGACGACGCCTACATGACACTGCACAGGGACTACATCGAATCGGTGTGGTGGAGCGTCGCCGAGCTGGAGAAGAAGGGGCTGCTGTACCGGGGCTTCCGCGTCGCGCCGTACTGCCCGAAGGACGGGACCACGCTCTCGAATGCCGAGGTCAGCGAGGGCTACAAGGATATTCAAGACCCCAGCGTGTACGTGACGCTTGATCTGCTGGAGCCGGAAAAGATCGGGCTGGCGGCAGGCGCGGCGTTTCTGGTGTGGACGACGACGCCGTGGACGCTGCCGTACAACGTGGGCGTGGCGATCCACCCGGAATTTGAATATGTTGCCGCCAGGGATAAAGACGGCAAGGTGCTGATCCTGGCCCGCACGCTGCTGGACGAGGTGCTGGGCGAGGGCGCGGAAGTCGTGAAGTCGTTCAGGGGGTCAGAGCTGGACCGCCTGAGCTACACGCCCCTGTACACCGAGGCATATGAGACGGAAGGCGACGGCGCGCCGATCTGGATGAGCGGGCTGGATACGTATGTCTCCGATTCGGACGGCAGCGGCATCGTCCACACCGCCCCGGCCTTTGGCGAGGACGACATGCGGCTGGCCAGGAATTACGGCTTCCCGGTGATCGTGGGCGTGGACCCGGAGGGCAAGCACCGTTACGGCCCGTGGAAGGGCGTGTTCTTCCGGGATGCCAACCAGGACATCATCCGTGACCTCAAGGCACGCGGAGTCATGTGGCGCGACAGGAATTTCATGCACTCGTATCCGCACTGCTGGCGCTGCGGCACGCCGCTGATGTACTACGCCACAGAGAGCTGGTATCTGAACAACACCTCCATGAAGACACGGCTGATCGAGCTGAACGGGACCATCGACTGGCACCCGCCGCACATCAAAAACGGGCGTTACGGCGGCTGGCTGGAAAACCTGATCGACTGGAACCTGTCGCGGAGCCGCTACTGGGGCACGCCCCTGCCGATCTGGGAGACGGCGGACGGCGGCAAGTACAAAGTCGTCGGCAGCTACGCGGAGCTGGCGGAACTCAGCGGGCGGCCCGAAGTGACCGGGCCGGACTTCGATCCTCACCGCCCGTTCGTGGACGACATCTCGTTCGAGCTGGAGGGCGAAACCTACCGCCGAGTTCCCTACGTGATGGACGTGTGGTATGACAGCGGCTCCATGCCCTTCGCGCAGCACCACTACCCCTTCGAGAACAGGGCGAAATTCGAGAACGGTGGCTTTCCCGCCGACTTCATCGCCGAGGCCATCGACCAGACGCGCGGATGGTTCAACAGCCTGCACCAGATCGGCACGATGGTCTTCGACTCGGTGGCGTACAAATCGGTGATCTGCTCGGGGCACATCCTGGACGAGAAGGGCCTCAAGATGTCCAAGAGCAAGGGCAACATCGTGGACCCCTGGGAAGTGTTCGAGCAGTACGGGGCCGACGCCGCGCGCTGGTACATGTACGTGTCCGCGCCGCCGGAGCTGTCGCGGCGCTTCGGCATGAATCTGGTGGGCGAGGCGTTCCGCAGCTACTTCCTGACACTGTGGAATACCTACAGCTTCTTCGTCCTGTACGCCAATCTGGACCAACCGGATTTGCGGGCCGCGCCGCCTGTCTCGGAGAGGCCGGAGGTGGACCGCTGGCTGCTGGCGAAGGTTCAGGCGCTGATCGCCACCGTGACCGAGCGGCTGGAGAACTACGATCCCACCGGATCGAGCCGGGCGTTGCAGGACTTCGTGACCGAGGATCTGAGCAACTGGTACGTGCGGCGCAACCGCCGGCGCTTCTGGAGCGGGGACGGGCAGGTGGACCTGGGCGCGTATTCTACGCTGCACTACGCGCTGGTAACGGTCACGCAACTCACAGCACCCTTCACGCCGTTCCTGGCCGAGACGCTGTACCAGAATCTGGTCCGCAGCGTCGCGCCGGACGCGCCCGAGAGCGTGCATCTGGGCGGCTGGCCGGTGGTGGACGACTCGCTGGCCGCGCCGTCGCTGGTGGGCGAGATGGACGCGGTGCTGAAAGTGGTCAGCCTGGGCCGGGCGGTGCGTGCCCAGAGCGGCATGCGCCAGCGTCAGCCGCTGCCCCGCGTGATGCTGCGCGCCCGCACGCCGGGGATGACGGCGGCGCTGGGGCGCTTCGGCGAGCAGATCCGGGAGGAGTTGAATGTCAAGGAGGTAGAGCTGCTCGATCAGTATGCCGAACTGGTCAGCTACGCGCTGCGGCCCAATCTGCCGCTGCTGGGCAAAAAATTCGGCAAGGCGGTGCCGCAGGTGCGTGCGGCATTGGCAGCGGCGGACGCCTCCGAGATCGCGCGGGCGGTGCGGGACGGCCAGCAGTTTGAGGTCATCGCCCCTACCGGCGAACGCTTTGAGCTGGGGCCGGACGAGGTGCTGGTGGACGCGCAGTCCCCCAAAGGCTACGCCGCGCAGGAGGAGGCCGGGTATCTGGTGGCCTTCGACACGGCACTAACGCGCGGGCTGGAGCTGGAAGGGCTGGCACGCGATCTGGTGCGCGGCATTCAGGACGGGCGCAAGAAGGCGGGCTTCGAGGTACAAGACCGCATCACCCTGCACCTGGACCTGGGAGGCGACGCCCGCGCCGCCGCCGAGGCGTGGCAGGAGTACCTGATGTCCGAGACGCTGGCTGAAACTTTGGTCTTCGGGCAAGCGTCCGGCTTTAAGGCCGACGTGGAGGGTGGCGCGGCCTATCTGGAAAAACTGGAGGCGGACGGGTTGACGGCGTAGATCGATTCAAAAGAGGGGGACGCGGCGAGAATCAGGAGTTGGTGTTGTGCCAGTTCAGCAGTTGCCGCTCCCGGACCTCAGTGATCTGCGGAGCAACGTGAATTCGCAGCCGGTGCGCTGCTTGCAGGGAATTGTCTCTGGTGGCTTTTCCGAAAACTGCGATCACGGCAGGAGTCTCAAGCTTCGCCCACAAGAAGTCCCGTCATGTCTTTGGCGTGGAAAGCTCCGCCGGGAAGAGCACCGGGGGCATCTGGCTAGCGCATTTCTCCGGCACGCTCGGAAGACGCCGGCACACCGCATACGCGCTGCTTCTCCTTTCAGCCGGGTGAAAGTTCGGACTTTTACCGCAAGCCGCATCAGACCTGAAGTTGCGGCCCTATACTTCCCAGCCATGAACGTGACGGATCAGGCCGGGTTAGAGCAGTGAAAGTCGCCGTACTGTGCCATGCCAGCGCGGGCGGTTCGGGCGTCGTGGCCACCGAACTGGGTCTCCAGGTGGCGCGGGCCGGGCACGAGGTACATTTCGTCGGCTCGGCGCAGCCGTTTCGCCTTTCAGGCCAGGGCGGCATGCGCGGGCCGTATTTTCACCAGGTCAGCGGCTTCGCCTACGCGCTGTTCGAGCAGCCCTACCCGGAACTGGCCGCCGCCAACACCCTGACGGAAGTGATGCTGGAATACGGCGTGGAGCTGGCGCATGCCCATTATGCGATCCCGCACGCCACAGCCGCCATTCACGCGCGCGCCATCGTTGGTTCCGGGCGGGTGCTGACCACCCTGCACGGCACCGACGTGACGCTGGTGGGCGCGGAACCGGCCTTCCGGCACACCACCCGCCACGCCATCGAACGCAGTGACCACGTGACCGCCGTATCGCGCTTTCTGGCCGAGCAAACGCGCGAGGTCTTCGGTCTGGACCGCGAGATCGAGGTGATTCACAATTTCGTGGACGCCGAGCGGTTCCGGCGCATTACGGACCCGGAGGTGCGGCTGCGCTTTGCCCATCCGGAGGAAGCGCTGCTGGTGCATGTCAGCAACTTCAGGCCGGTTAAGCGGGTGGAGGATGTGGTGCGGATCTTCGCCCGCGTGGCCTCCGAGCTGCCTGCGCGGCTGCTGATGATCGGCGACGGCCCCGAGCGCCCACGCGCCTTCGAGCTGGCCCAGCAACTCGGCGTGATTGGCAGGACACATTTTCTGGGATCATTCCCCGATGTGGAGACCGTGCTGGGCATCAGCGATCTGTTTTTGCTGCCCAGCAGCAACGAGAGTTTCGGCCTGGCGGCCCTGGAGGCCATGAGCTGCGAGGTACCGGTGGTGGCCGCCCGCGCCGGGGGCATTCCCGAAGTCGTCGAGAACGGCGTGACCGGCTTTTTAAGTCCGGTGGGTGACGTGGACGGCATGGCCGACGCGGCGCTGCGGGTCCTGCGGGACCGCGGCCTGTACCTCAGCATGGGCGCGGCGGCGCGGCAGGCCGCAGTGACGCGCTTTTCCCCTGCCCTGATCGTGCCGCAGTATCTGGAGGCGTATGAACGGGTGGTGCGGAACGGCTGAGGGCTGGACATGACCGGAAAGTCGGCGTCAACCTGCCCCGTTACATCGAGGGCACCAAAAAGCGGGGGCAGCCCCGTCCCACGGCGATTTAGCAACACGATAGGGCGTGTCGAATTCGACGCTTCCGGTAACGCTCCACTGGACCACGTTGCTCCCAGCCCCTGGAATTTGGTGCCCTCCAACTCAGGCCGCTCCGGTCACGGAATCAGCTGCAGCTGCCATGACCTGGTTGCGTCCCCCCTTCTTCGCGCGGTACAAGGCTTGATCCGCCGCCTGAATAAGATCTGCAGGCTTCGAGCGCTGCTCGGACAATGCCGCCACACCCACTGAAATCGTGATGGCACCCAGAGGCTGATGCTGGAACGAAAGGGTCAAGCCTTCCACAGCCTGCCGGAGGTGCTCTGCACGCATCATGGCCTGCGCCTCATTGGCATCGGGTAAGGCAATCAGGAACTCTTCCCCGCCATACCGGCACACGACATCCTCCTCTTTGAAGACGCGCTGCATAAGCCCGGCAAGTTCCTTCAACACCATATCGCCCGCGTCATGACCAAACGAATCATTGAATTTCTTGAAATGGTCAATGTCGAGGACGAGAACGCTGATCGACAGCCCGCCCCGGATGGCACGGCGGACTTCCCGTTCCAGGGTCTCTTCCAGGTAGCGCCGGTTGTGCAGTCCGGTCAAAGGGTCACGGATTGACTGCAGACGCAGCGATTCGCGCAACCGTAGGTTCGCCAGAGCGAGCGCCACATGCCGCGCCATACTCTGGATGGCTGCGTTCATCGCTTGCAGAGCCTGCGGGTCTTTATCCTCGGTCTGAAGGCGAAGGACACCAACCGTCTCGCCCTGAGCAACCAACGGAACGCACAAGTAGGCCGCTGGCACAT
This sequence comes from Deinococcus frigens DSM 12807, assembly GCF_000701425.1. Lineage (GTDB taxonomy): Bacteria > Deinococcota > Deinococci > Deinococcales > Deinococcaceae > Deinococcus > Deinococcus frigens. The sequence goes on from NZ_JNIW01000011.1 coordinate 53,746, forward strand.
CCCGGCCAAGCGGCAGACACGGAATACTGACGCGGTCTCCATCCCGCGCATGGGAATGAGGATGTCCCCGGCGCAGCGCCCAGCATTCTGATGGTGCGAACACCTGTTCCTCAGGAGAAGACGGCACTGCACTCCAATGGACGAACGCCTCGATCAGGTTGCGGGATGAATTGATCGTTGCGATAGACCCTCTAGTTCCCGGGAATAATTTTGCTGCCGCTCGCAAAAGAACGGTGCGTGCCTCATCAAGGGTCAGGCAAGCCTGAAGCAGATCCGCCACGTCACTCGTGGTCTGGATCTCCTGATTTCGCTTCTCCAGGATCCGGGACTGTAATCCAAGTTCTGTGTTGCGCACTTCGAGCGTGTGCACCGCTTCCTGGACGCGCTCATTCAAATGGGTGTTAGCCTCGATCAGGTTTGAGTTCGCCTGAAGCAGATCCTCGCCCAGAACCTGGTTCTCAAGCCTGCCGATTCTGTCACGATTGTGAATGAAGTACGCTAGGCCGAACAGAGCCAAAAGAGCTATGGCCGCATCGCCCACGCCTGTATCCGGTGCCAGCATCAGGGGTGCCAGGGCGGCGTACGATCCAAATTTCAGGAACAGGATGAGATGCGATGATGTTTCTTCGCGAGTCGTGCGGGTACCTGGTGGCACCGGCGCAAATGACTTCGCCCTGAGGGCAGCGAAGGTAAAGAGGGTGAAGGCGGTCGCCCAGGTCAGGTCCAGAGGTGATCCGGCGGTGTACGTTCCCCGGGCCACCTGAACCGTATAGATGATGTCGCCCAGAGCGAAGATCAGCACGCCGCCCAGGATCGGCCAGAGCATGGACCGCCGCTCCCGCTGCCACTCGTGTTGCAGGATGAACACGACGCCCCCGAGCATCACCAGGTCGCTTAGGGGATATAGGACGGCTGCGGCGGCAGCCAGGACACTGTCGGCTGTCTTGACGGTATGCCGGAGCAGGAGCGACCACTCGATCAGCCCCATGGAAAACACCATAATCAGGGTGTTTGTGATCACTTTGGCCCGTGCGAGTCCTTCTAGGCGCGTGCCGGTGAGTTGCAGCAGTGCGGCGAACATGGCCCATGGAAACAGCAGGAACAGCGCGTCCGCGATGGTGGGAAAAGGAATTCTCTGGTACACCACGGTGTCGTAACCCCACATGAGCAAGCCGGCGGTGTACATGCCGGTAGCGACCGCGAGGATCAACCAGCCGCTCCTGGTCCGGGCGTCGTGCTCCTGTTGTGACCGCGAGAACACCATCAGAGTGGCGATCAGGCCCGGAAGAATGAGCGGGGTGCCGCCGATGCGTGCGGTGACGCGGATCCCGCCCCAGTGTCCAAGGGTCCACAGGGCATACAGAACCAGATAAGTGATCAGCAGAAGGGACCAGCGTACGAGAGTGCTTGAAGGCATGTACTCTTCACTCTACTAACAGAGTTCTGGCAACTTACTGACAGCGGTGGAAGTAGAGTCCTAAGAACTTCGGGTGCCAGGGGGTCAGAGGGTTGTGTTGCCTTAACCAGACGGAGGTAGGCTGACCGTCCGTGATCGACCTCAAGTCCTACCGCAATTCCAGAGGTTCCGGCTGACACCGCCCGCATCGCCCGCGCTGCGTTTCCCAAAAGTGCGCTATTTCTTCGCCTGCGTGACGAAATCGGCGTTTTCCTGACCGACCAGGATTTCGTCGACCTCCATCCCCAATGGGGGCAGCCTGAGGCTGCCCCCTGGCGATTGATGCTGATCAGCGTCACTACGCTCCTGACCTGCGCTTTTTCAGCTCCTAGCGGGATTGGAGAGCAAGGTGTCAGTACTGAAGGCCGGGCAGCCTCAGCACCTGACACTTCCAGAAATTGACGTTTCAGTCGCAGGAAATGGCGTCCTCAGGAGCTGAAGGTAGGTCCAGAACGTGTCCAGTCCCCACCGCACGGCCTGACTGAGTTGCATCCAGCCCTGCCGAGAGAGGCTGAGTACCAGTCGCCCCCGGTTATCGCGTCTCGGCGGTATTCCCTGCTGGTCCTCCGCCCCGACCCGGGTCATCCAGGCCAGGGCAATGCACAGCAATCCGAACAGTCTGGAGATCCGGTCTGCTGCCGTCATGTGCGTTGCTTCCAGGTTCAGTCCCCTGGTTTTGAGTGCGGAAAATGCGGATTCGATTCCCCACCTGAGCCGATAGGTCACAAGGACGTCCAGGACAGACAAATCTGAGGCGACGATCATTCTGTCCCCTGCGGGGGACAGGGTGATGACCACGTTCATCCAGCCGCCGTACACCCACGTCCGCTCAAACAACGTCCACACCTCACCCGGTTGCAACGTCATGAAGAGATCACGGGCAAGTTCGTCGTTGACGCAGGTGTTTTCCCAGATGCGCAGACAGTGCCGAATACGTTTCCAACGCAGGAATTGGCACCATTCCTGCAGGGTGAACTCACGGTCCGCGATCAGCACGCTCCACCGCTTCGCGGGGAGCACCCCCAGCAGTCGAGCAACCAAAAGGATGCGGGCGGCGGTGCAACTGCCCCCCCTGATGGGGCAGCACCGTCCACACCAGCGGAATCACCGCCCCCCCGAGGCTGGCACCCAGCACGAGGATGTTCAGCAGAGTCTGACCATAATGCCAGGTGCGGGCAAGCGTCCTCATGGGCGTCTGTTCTGCCCAAGAACGTGCGGTCCATCACCAGCCTTAACTTGCCGTCTCCGAGCAGGGGAAGCAGGACGTCAAGGACGTCCTGCGGGGTGAACTGCGCATCATGAAGGGCACGTGCACCGATACGGGTCTTGGATTCGAGCGTGGCGTCCTGGGGAAGGTGCAGAGCGATCTTCCGGTGAAGGGTGGATTCAGCCTGAAGCACGGCCAGAATGACTTCGGCCAGCCGCTGGAGAGCATCAAGACGCCGATGTGGGAGCTGAGTTTTCAGGTGGTCAGCGAGCATGTCAGTATGGAGCAGGGCGGTCTCTCTGTTCGTCACAGACTTAGATACCGCCCCTTGTGCTGCCTTACTGCGTCCAGGACGCCATTCCCATCAAAGTGTCAGGTGCTGAGGAAACACGCTCAAGATGGATTTGTGGCCATACTGATCGCCTTATTTACCCTGTTGATCATCGCCGTCCTGCTCACCACCACGTCTATCGCCGGGTGGCGCAGCCGCATGGACGTGACCCGGGATACACAGACCTATCAGGCTTTTCTCGCGGCAGACAGCGGCCTCAGTAGCTTTGTCGCCCGTCTCAAGGAGAGCGGTTTTTCTGGCCGGATTGATGACGTGGCGTGCTGGGTGCAGGGTGAGAGTCTCGATGGGTCAAGCTGCACCACGAGCGCCCAGCTCGGCACCCTGTACCTATCGAGCAGCACCTCAGCCGGACCGCAGGTGGATGTGCTGGTCAAAGCGCGCAACGACGCTGATTCCACTGTGACGGTGCAGTCTACTGGCCGCCTGGGCACCTCAGCCCGCGCCGCGACAAGTACATTGACGCAGAACATCAAGATCAAGAAACCCGCATTCATGAATTTCTCGCCGCAGGCCGCCCTGACCTCCTGTTCCAGCGTGAGTGGCGGGGGATCGGCGCGCCTAGGCGGCCAGGCGACGACTTTTGACGGCGTCATCTATAACGTCACCACGGCGACGGCGGCCTCACCAGCCACAGTAAGCGCGGCCATGGCCAGCGGCACCGGCAGCGCTTCCGGCTGGCCCGCCACCCTGAGCGTGCTGAGCAGCGAGTACCTCGCCTCCGGCTCGTACATCCGGCTGGGCACGCAGGGCTATACCGTCACGGCAGTCGTCTCCGGCACCCGGGTGGCCGTGACGCCCAGCGATCCCTTGCGGCTGCCCAGAGAGGGGACAAGTCTGACCGGGGCGGTGGACGTCGTGCTCATGGCGGTGCGCTCCAGCGCCACCAGTCTGGGCGCGTCGCGCTTCCGCATTCCAGTGTCCGATCCAACATCGGTCTATCCCAACGACACGCTGTATGTCGATAGCGGTTCAGTCAGCTACGGCCTGACTGCCGTTTCCAAGGGCTACCTCAACGGCGACACGGATCAAGGCTACGTGGACGTGACCCTGGGTGCGGCAGGTGCCGGTGCGTTCACGTACAACAGCAGTGGCAACGTGACCGGCAGCGTACCGCCCGCCACTTCCACGGTAGTTATGGGCCTGCTGGCTGGCACGCCGGTGCGCCGATATGTGCCGGGCGCGACCAGCAGCAGCTCCATGCAAGGGGTAACCAGCGGTCTCGTTCCAGCCAGCGCGTGGTCAGGAAGCAGCGTCGTCTCACCTGCGGCCACCGCAGGCAACACCAACGTCAGTTGTGGAGAGTCGCTCTTCGCGCAGGTCTTTAACGGCATTACCAAACAGGGCTACTACGATCTCACGCCTGCGGCCAACCGTCTTTCCGGGATTAACAGGCCGCTGAACAGGGACCTGTTCTGGATGGGGCCTCCGCCCGGGTCCGCGCCGGGAAGCTATACCCTCAACGGCAACGACCTGTGCGGCTACGGAATCCTCGTGATCAACGGCAACCTCAGTATGAAGGGCACGGGGAACCTCAACACCGCCAGTAACACTTGCATGAGCAAAGGCAGCCCCGACGCTGCGCAGGGGTTCACCGGCGTCATCTACGTGACCGGCACCTTTTCCAATCAGGGCAACTCGGTCATTAATGGTGCGGTGGTCGTTGAGGGCGGGTTGTTTCAGGCTCAGACCTCGCTGGGCGGCAGCATGCAGATCCAGTACAGTCCGCTGGCCGTGCTCACGTCGGCCCGCGCACTGAGTCCGCTGAGCTTTTCCTACGGTGACGGCACATGGAGTCAGCAATGAGGCGGGTGATGTCACGGAGGCGGTTGGTCTCCCGGCAAGGCTTCACCCTGCTTGAAGTTTTGGTTGTGCTGGGCATTCTGGGCGTACTCCTGGGTATCGGATTGCCCGGATACCTGAGGGTCATGCAGCGCCAGCAGGTCGCGCAACAACTGGCCCAGGATATCGAGGCCGCCCGCGCCGAGGTCAAGCGGCTGGGCACCTGCGCGGTGATCCGCCTGCCCACTACCAGCGCCGCCAGCTACAGTGTCGAGAGCTACCCGAACAAGACGTGTACTGGCACACCCACCACCCGTGCCCTGACCCTGCCCAGCGCCACGCGCATGACCGTGACCTCCACGGCTACTGTGGCGCGCTTCATCTCCCCTTACGGTGTGAACGCCACCGGCTTGCCTGTGGACATTGAGATCGCATCGGTAGGAAACTCCAGCCTTGGAAAACGTCTGAGGATCACCGGCGTCCTCGGCACGGTCATCGTTCAATGACGCCCTCTGGCCGCAGGGGACCGCAGATGGCACTGTGTAGCGTCCAGGGCGGATTTACGCTGGTAGAGCTGCTCATTGCTGTGGGCCTGGTGTTGGTGATGATCGCCGTGATATTGCCAACCCTGACGCAGACCTTTCAGGTCAACCGCACTGCCGTGAGTGCCCAAGCGGTCACTGGATATGCCAAGAGCGTCATCGAGCAGACCAGCGCCTTGTGGCTGACGCGCGACAGCACGCCGGGCGCGACGGATCCCTACCCCTGGCTGAGCGCGGGCACCCTGCCTGTGCTGCAAGCCGCGCCTACCGGGGTCACCTGTCAGCCACCCAGCAGTCTCGCGCTGGGCGCGGCCAGCCCGCTGGGGCGGCGTCGACTGACCGTGACGTGCTCCACCGCAGCGAACGGAACCCTGACTTTCATCATGGACATCGGGCGGCCATAGTGAAAAAGCGCCTCGCGGACGGACTGACGTTGATCGAATTGCTGGTGGGGTTGCTGGTCTTCGGCATCCTGCTTGCTGCCCTGTTGAGTCTGGAAACCGCCACCGTCACCGGGGCCAACACTGCGGCCCTCCAGGCAGCCCGGATCCGCAACCTTCAGGAGGCCAGCAGCTACCTGGCCGCCCGGCTGCGGGCCGCCCGCCTGGTCAGCACGGACCTCAGCGTCAACGACCAGGCATGTAGCCTGACGCCTCCGGCAGGCACACTCCCCTGCTTCGCCATCCTGGTGGGAGAGACCCGCACGGTGGGTGGGGTGACGCAGTATCAGGACAACGCCTACAGTTACCTGGTCTACCGGCTCATTCCACGCCTTCAGCTTACGGCTGCGGACAGAGCGCCCGACACCTGGGCGGACAGCAACACCTACGCCCTGACCCAGTCCCAGGTGTTGCTCTGCGAACCCACTGCGACTTCGTGTACCACGGCTGTTCCAGCCACGCCACCCAGTGTGGCCATACCGACGGTCATGCCAACTGCCCTCGCCATCACGCCAGCCGTGACCGCGACGCATACCCTTGACCAGGTGGTCGCGGACATGAGTACACTGGATCTGACGCCTGGCAGTGGCACTTTCACGCCATTCGCATACAACGCCGCAAGTCGCCAGTTCACGCTGCGCTTCCGCCAGAAGACCAATGAGCGCGGCACGGTTCGCTACACTCCGGCAAGCGAACCCTACCTGCTGCATATTCAGCGGCGCAATTAACTGGTGGACTGCAAGTGATTTTTGAATTGTCGGCGAACGACGAACAGTGCCCACAGGACCGTGATCCATACGGTTGTCAATGACTCTGATCATCAAGTGAAACTATTCACTATATCTCTAACTTGTGAAATTTAGGTTCCCTGGTGCTAGTTCTGACGGTTGTTCTGACGGTTGTTCTGATGGTTCAAGCTGCCAACCACTGCTCCCGTAACGCAACTCCGTCAATTGCACGTTCGTCTGGGCAAAGCGGTCTGAGCGCCAGCTTTCCACCACTGGGGCACGCAACAATCGGATCAGGAGCGAGATCAATGCGCCGCCGTGCGAAACGACGATGGGCGTGCCCGGCAGACTCAAGACGGGTTGCAGCGCCGCCTCGAACCGGTTGGCCACGTCCCGCAGGCTCTCGCCACCGGGAAAGCAGATGCTGTCGCCCGGACCGATGAGGTCAGCGAAATGCGCCTTCAGATCGCTGTACGGACGCCCACGCCACTCTCCCGGATCGATCTCCTGGATGCCGTCCAGGACAGTAACAGGAATACCCAGCAATTCGGCAACGGGCGCGGCGGTCTGCTGGGTGCGGGTGTAGCTGCTGGCATAGAGGCGCGGCGATACGGGACGCAGGGCGGCGATCTGACGGGCCAGCACGTGGGCCTGGGCATGCCCCTGGGCAGTCAACTCGTCGTAACGGCTATCCACGCCGCGCAGCACGCCTGCAACGTTGCCGGTGGTTTGCCCGTGGCGGGCCAGCAAGAGGTGGGGGGAGTTCACCACGGGAGTGTAGCCAGCCCGGCTGGCCCGGACGGCAGCCCTGCCCACACGCCTCGGACCTCCTGCACTTCGAAGCGGGCGAACAGTTCCTCGCTGTACCAGTGTTCCTGGCGGGTGCGGGCGATGGCCTGACGGTGCGCGTCGCCGTGGTAGGCGTAGGTGCGCATGCTCCCAGCGTCCCGCCAAACGCTGAAGGTGGCCTGCTGCACCAGGGGCCACTCGCCCAGACCCAGCGCGGAGATCAGGCCGGGTTGATGGGGCAAAAATTGCTGCGTTCCCGGCACCGCTCGCCAGAAGGCGGCCAGTCTGGCCGGACGAATGACGGCGCGGGTCAGGACCGCCACCGGCAGTTGACTATATGCAGGCGCGTGGGTCACTTGCGGTCCAAACGGCTGGTGGCCGCCCCAGCGCCCATGCCAGCGCCGGGGCCTCAGCAGCAGCGTGGCGCTGTCGGCCACCCGCTCTCGCTCCTGCCGCCGCCAGGGGCTGCTCTCGAACAGCTCGAAGGCGGCGCGCGATTGCCACACGGCGAAGCGCGCCCAGCGGCGCAGGTCCACACTCAGCGAGAGTGTCGCGCCGCGCCCGGTGCCCAGCAGGCGGTAAAACGTCAGGCCCGGCAGCCCGCGCAGGTGGGCGTGATCGGTCGCCATGCGCCGCATCCCTGCGCGCAGATCGGCGGGCGCGAAGCGGTTGACGGTCAGGGTCACGAGCGGGGCAGCGGGCAAGGCGGGCATTCAAGGCAGTCTAGAGCGAGGCGGGGCACAGACTTTGGCCTGACCCACGGTTGACCCTGGCAGGCAGAGGCTCGATGTTCTCGGAAAGGTTCGATGTTCTCGGAAACAGGTGTTACGGTGCGCGGGCCGCCTCTCCCCTATGCTTGAGACGTGCATTTCGACGACCTGCCCGTACTGCCCACCACCCCCGGCGTGTACCTCTTCCGCAAGGGGGGCGTGCCGATCTATATCGGCAAGGCCAACAACATCCGCAGCCGGGTGGGGCAGCACTTCAAGGCGGGCGGCAAGAGCGGCAAATTCACCTCGCTGGCCGAATCGCTTGAATTTATTACCGCGCGCAACGAGGTGGAGGCGCTGGTTCTAGAGGCCAACCTGATCAAACAGCACCGCCCGCACTACAACGTGACGCTGAAGGACGACAAGCACTACCCGTTTCTGAAGCTGACCAACGAAAAATTCCCCATGCTCATCGTGACGCGGCGGGTGCTCAAGGACAGCGGCAGCTATTACGGTCCGTACCCGGATTCCTCGGCGGTGCGGCGGGTCAAAAACCTGATTGACACCATGTTTCCACTGCGCAAGAACAGCGGGCTGCCGATGCAGAAAAAGCCGCGCCCGTGCCTGAATTTTCATATGGGCCGCTGCCTGGGGCCGTGCGTGGACAGGGCCGATCCGCAGGAGTACGCCCGCGTGGTGGACGACGTGAAGTCGCTGCTGGAGGGCCGCGCCACGCCAGTGATTGCCCGCCTCAAGGAAGACATGAAGGTGGCCGCGCTGGGCCAGGACTTCGAGCAGGCCGCCCGCGTGCGGGACCGGGTGCAGGCCGTGCAAAAGCTGTTTGGCACCGAGCAGCACGCCTTTGTGAGCGACGAGACCGATCTGGATTTCCTGGGGGTGGCGCAGGCCGGGGAATACGCGATGGTGCAACTGTTCCGCATGCGCGGCGGGCGCGTGGTGGGACGCGATAAGCGCTTTCTGACGAACGCCGAGGAAGGCACCCCTGGCGAGATCGTGGGGGCCTTCGTGCAGGACTATTACACCCAGGCAACGCATGTGCCGCCGCTGATCCTGCTGCCCGCCGAGTTCGAGGACGCGCCGCTGTGGAGCGAATTCCTGAGCGAAAAGGCCGGGCGCAAGACCGCCATGCGAACCCCAAAGCGCGGCGACAAGGTGGATCTGGTGGAGATGGCCCAGCGCAACGCGGTCAACGGCCTGGACTCCGAACTGGCGGTGCTGGAACGGCGGGGCGATCATCCGGGGCTGGACGCGCTGCGCGAGATGCTGGCGCTGCCGGACCGCCCGTGGCGCATCGAGGGCTATGACAACTCCAACCTGTTTGGCACCAATATCGTGTCGGGCATGGTGGTCTTTGAAGGTGGGCGAGCAAGACGGGGTGAACACCGCCGGTTCAAGGTCAAGGGGCTGGACCACCCCGACGACTACACCGCCATGAAACAGACCGTGCATCGGCGCTTCACGGGCAGTCTGGCCGACAAATTGCCGCTGCCCGATCTGATCGTGATCGACGGCGGACGTGGGCAGGTCAACGCGGCGCTGGACGCGCTGAAGGACGCCAATATACAGGTGCCGGTGGTGGGCCTCGCCAAGCGCGAGGAAACCATCATCCTGCCGGGGCGCTACGGGGCGCAGTGGTGGCTGGAGACGGGAACCGAGGTGGGAGTGAACCGGGAGATGCTGCTGCTGCAAACGCATCCGGCGCTGCGGATTCTGATCGCCGTGCGCGACGAGGTCCACCAGTACGCCATCACCTATCACCGCAAATTGCGTGGCCAGGACATGCTCCGCAGCGTGTTCGACGACCTGCCGGGCATTGGGCAGAAACGGCGGGACGCGCTGCTCGAAGAGTTCTCCAGCCTGGAGGACCTGGCCGCCGCGCCCGTCGCCCAGATCGCCGCCGTGCCGGGCATGAACGCGCGGGCGGCGCAGAGCGTCAAGGAGTTCTTGGTCCAGCGCGAGGCCAACCGGGTGCCGCTGGGCTGAGCGGCCAGCACGGTTGTTGAGGGGACCCCCACCATCTCTTGAGGCAACCTTTTAAGTGTGTGGGCGGGTGGGTTTGTGCGGCGGGTCGGCGGCAAGACTCGTGGGCATGACCAAAGACACCGTAAAAAACCAGTACGAGATGCGCGATCCGCTGAGCCAGTACCCGCGTCCCCCGTTTCCCAAACAGCCGCAGCCCGCGCCGGGACTGGCAAGTGATATGGACCCCAAGCCGGACCACGGCGAGGACAGCTACGTGGGCTTTGGCCGCCTCAAGGGCCGCAGGGCGCTGATCACCGGGGCCGATTCGGGCATCGGGCGGGCCGTGGCGATTGCCTTTGCGCGGGAAGGGGCGGACGTGGCCCTGAACTACCTGAAGGTCGAGGACTCCGACGCCGAGGAAGTCATCAAGCTGATCGAGGCCGCCGGGCAGAAAGCGGTGGTGATTCCAGGAGACCTCAAGGACGAGGCGTTCTGCGGGTCACTGGTGCAGCAGGCGGTAGACGGCCTGGGCGGCCTGGATATTCTGGTCAGCAACGCGGGCAAGCAGGTGGCGGTGGAGGCGATTGCCGACCTGACGTCCGAGCAGTTCGACGAGACGATGAAGACCAACATCTACGCCATGTTCTGGATCACCAAGGCGGCGCTGCCGCATATGGGACCGGGGTCCAGCATCATCAACACCACCTCGATCCAGGCCAGCCAGCCGTCCGCGAACCTGCTGGATTACGCGATCACGAAGGCAGCAATGGCAAATTTCACGGGCGGCCTCGCCAAGCAGGTGGCCGAGAAGGGCATCCGCGTGAACGCCGTGGCCCCTGGACCGTACTGGACGGCCCTGCAACCCAGCGGCGGTCAGCCGCAGGACAGCGTGATGAAGTTCGGCGAGGGGGTGCCGCTGGGCCGCCCCGGCCAGCCCGCCGAGATCGCGCCGCTGTACGTGCTGCTGGCGTCGCAGGAGGGCAGCTACATGACGGGAAACGTGTACGCCAGCACCGGCGGGACGATCTACTAGATAGTCCACACCCTCGGAAAGCCGCGCAGTCAGCACAGTTGCGCGGCTTTCGCGTGCCGGTTCTCAGGAGCGATTCACAAAGGGCAGGCGTGTCGGCCAGGTCGTGGGCCACGGGATCTGCGCAGCGATTAGCAAACCTGCTGACGCGATCCCGACGCTGCCCAGCACGGCCAGGCTGTGGTGCGCGCCGATGGCCAAACGGCCCAGCAGCACGGCCAGGAGTCCTGCGGCAAAAACCGGCCACCAGCGCCGGTCCAGCCACCAGGCCCAGCCCAGCAGCAGCGCGACAATCAGCGTGTGATCACTGGGAAAGCCGTTGTCTACGGCCACATGGGCCAGCGGCGCGTAGTGCTCGGCCAGATACGGGCGGGGGTCCGCGATCAGGTGGCCCAGCAACAGCGTCAGCAAGGTCGACACCAGCAGGGACACCGCCATTCGGGCCAGCAGGGCGGGGGTCAGGCTTTTCAGGCGCAGCAGCAACAGAGCCGCCAGCAGCGCCACCAGGCCGAACAGCAAAACATTGGCGCAGAACACGGCCAGGGCGGTAAGAGCCGGACTTCCGAGGGCCGTAGCGTGCAGGGCAGCTTGCAGGGTGTCGTTCATCTGCGCCCAGTTTGACGCACGGCGGCGCACACCGCACCATCCATAAGTCTGGTTCCACGAGAGACCGTCCCAGAGGAAGCGCCGCCCACCTCAGTTTCCAAGGGGGCGGCGTGGGACGGAGCAACAACGGGCGGTCATGCGGGGCGCAGGCGGCGCAACACACCGCGCAACACACCGCGCAGGTCAGGGCGGGGGCGCTGTTCCTGGAGCTGCTCCTGGGCGAGACGGACCTGACGGGCGCGGCTGTCCTGGGCGGCTTCCCGGCGCAGGGCCTGGGCGCGTTGCTGGCCGCACTGAAGGTCAAAATGCATGGCGTGTCCTGGGAGCACCGGCTGCCGCTGTGGCATCCGTGGGTCCGGCGCTGATGGACCCATGCTGCGCCAGCAGGGGCAGTGGGCGCATCCGGTGGTTGGCGCATGTCCGCTGCGCGAATTGGCCTAGGCCGGGAGGGTTAAGCATCCGCCAAGCGCACATCCGGGGCGGGCAGAGTGTAATGACGGCATGTTCTCGCACCTGCTTGAGGAAATCGTGCCCTTTGTCAAGGCGCACTGGCGCGTCCTGTTGTTGCTGCTCCTGGGCGTGCTGCTGCCGCTGGTGCTGATCGCGGAACTGACCGAAGACGTGTTCCGCGACGGCGGCTTCGTGTGGGACACGGCGATTCTGGAGTGGTACCGCGCGCACCGCACGCCGGGGCTGACGGCGCTGGCGCTGGCACTGGGGGTGATCGGCGGAGTGCGGGTGCTGCCCGTGATCGCGCTGGTCATCGCGGTGTTGCTGGCGCGGGCGGGGGGCCGGACCCACGCGTGGTATCTGGCCTTCGCGCTGTCGGGGGCAGCGCTGCTGAACGTGCTGGCCAAGTTGATCTTCCAGCGCCCGCGCCCGGACGAACTGGGCGCGGTGCTGGTGGAAGCGGGCTTCAGCTTTCCCAGCGGGCACGCGATGGCGAACGCGGCCCTGGGAATCGCGCTGGGACTGATCTTCTGGCGCTCACGAGTGGGCGGGCTGGTGGCGCTGCTGGGCGTGTTCTGGGGTGTGCTGCTGGCCGCCAGCCGCAATTACCTGGGCGTGCATTACCCCACCGACGTGATCGTGGGTTTCCTGGCCTCCACCGCCTGGGTTTACGGTTTGTACCTGCTGATGGCCAGCCGCTGGCCCGCGCTGGCCAGGGCACCGGGCGCACGCCAGGACTCCTCCATGCCCGCCGGGATGGACGGCGAGGCTGTGCGGCAGACACAGCAGAACCACACGCACTAGAACGGCGGGCGCAGCGTTCACCCGGCCTGGCGCACATGCCCCTGTCCAGAGTGCGATTCACAGACCCGGGGTGCCGAAGCCGTCCGATCTCATGGCATCCTCACCAATCGGCAGCGTGCATCCGGAAACAGCACACATCGACCTACGCCCACTTCCGCTTGACAGCGCTTTCAGAAGCGTCTAAGCTCAAAGCGTTCAACAATCGTTTGTTCATTTTTGCAGCAGGCTGCCATGTCTGCCAGGAGATTTTTCATGTCTGTAACCGTCACGTTGATGCACGTGGCGCGGGAGGCGGGTGTTTCGCCCAGCACCGTGTCGCGCATTTTGAACGGCACCGCCAACGTCACGCCGGACAAGCGTGAGCGGGTGGAGGCGGTCATTCACCGCCTGAACTTCACACCCAACGTGCAGGCGCAGGCCCTGGCCAATGGACGCAGTTTCTCGGTGGGGGTGCTGACCCAGAACATCAGCAGCCCGTTTTACGGCGAGACGCTGGCCGGCATTGAACGCGGACTGGAGGGCAGCTCGTATCATCCGCTGGTGGTCAGCGGCCACTGGCACGCCGAGCAGGAACAGCAGGCGCTGGACCTGCTGATGCGCCGCCGGGTGGACGCTCTGATCGTGCTGGGCGGAGTGATTGAGGACGCTGCATTGCAGAACGTGGCCGCCCGGGTCCCGCTGGTGGCCGTGGGGCGCGACGTGGGCGGGTTGTCCGAGCGCTGCGTACTGATTGACAACCGCGCTGGCATCCGGGACGTGGTGCGCCACCTGGCCGAACTGGGCCACCGCGACGTGGCCTTTATCGCTGGGCTGGAATCGCAGCATGACGCGGTAGAGAGGCGCGAGGGTTTTGAGGCAGCCATGCAGGAATGTGGGTTGGCGCTGCGCTCCGAACTGATGCGGGCGGGCGACTATACCGAGGGCAGCGGCGAACGGGCCACCGAGGAACTGCTGAGTTTGGGCCGGCCCTTCACCGCGCTGGTCTGTGCCAACGATCAGATGGCTCTGGGCGCGCGGCTGGCCCTGTACCGCCGGGGCGTGCGCGTGCCACAGGACGTGTCGCTTACCGGTTTTGACGACCTGTTTTCCTCGCGCTACACCACGCCGCCGCTGACCACGGTGCATCAGGCGGTCAACGAGCTGGGCGAACTGGCAGCCCAGACGGTGCTCCGTCTGCTGGCCGGGGAGCAACCACGCATGATTCCCTATATTCCGCGCCTGATTGTCCGCGAATCCACCGGCCCAGCGCCCCTATCCCCCGCCACTGGAGGCCACTGATGCACGACAGTTCCTGACCTGCCGCACCGTTTCACGCTCATTTTGAAAGCGCTTTCACTCCCGACCTCTGGAGGTCATCCCATGAAGAAAATCGCCACATTCGCCCTCGTTTCCGCTCTGCTCGCCAGCACCGCCCACGCCCAGGAAAAGATCACCCTGACGGTCGCGGCCTTTCCCAGCCTGGACAGCGCCATCAAGGCGATCATTCCAGCATGGAACAAGAAATATCCCAACGTGACCATCAAGCTGCAAGCACAGGAATTTGCCGATCACCACAACGCCATGACCACCGCGCTCGCCACCGGCCAGGGGCTGCCTGACGTGATGGCCGTGGAAATCGGCTACGTGGGCAAGTTTGCCGAGGGCCGGGGCCTGGAAGACCTGAACAAGGCCCCGTACAACGCCGCCCAGTACAAGAAGTTGTTCACGCCGTTTACCGTGGCGCAGGCCACCAGCAGTGACCAGCGCTTTATTGCCATGCCCACCGACATTGGCCCCGGTACTTTCCTGTACCGTAAGGACATCCTGGACAAGGCGGGCGTCAATCCGGCCACCATGATGAAGGACTGGGACAGCTATATCGCCGCCGGGAAGATCATCAAGGCCAAGACGGGCGCGGCGCTGATTAACACCGCGCAGGGTATTTACGGCGTGATGAGCCGCACCAACCTCAAGCCCGGCGAGGGCATCTACTTTGACAGCAAGAACAACCTGCTCGTCGGCCCTGACAACGCCCGTTTCCTGCGTGCCTTCACGCTGTCCAAGCAGGTGCGTGACGCGGGTCTGGACGCCAAGATCGGCGAGTGGAGCAACGAGTGGTACGACGCCTTCAAGAAAGGCACGGTTGCCACGCAGTTCAGCGGCGCGTGGCTGACCGGCGCACTGCAAAACTGGATGGCCCCCGACACCAAGGGGCTGTGGCGCGTGCAGAACCTGCCCGAGGGCGGTTACGCCTTGTGGGGCGGCACGTTCTACGCCATTCCCAGCGCCGCCAAGAACAAGGCGATGGCCTGGGAGTTCATCAAGTTCATGACGACCGATAAGTCGTCGCAGATCACGGCTTTTACCGACAACGGCGCGTTCCCGGCGCTGCTGACCGCCCAGAACGACGGCATCTTCAACAAGGGCGTGCCGTTCCTGGGCGAGCAAAAGGCCCGCGCCCTGTGGCGCGACGCCGCCCGCAAGACCCAGCCCATCGACGTGAACAAGTACGACTCGGTGGCCGATCAGATCGTCAACACCGAGCTGACCAACGTGCTGGAGCAGGGCAAGGACATCAAGCAGGCACTCTCGGACGCCCGCGCCCAGATTCTGCGCCGCGCCCGCTGAGCCTGAGGGACCTGACCAGAACGGTGTGACTGTCTGGGGGAGCGAGAAAGGCGGCTCCCCCGTTTCCATTCCCTGACCTGCCCCCCTCTATCCGGCGCACGGCGCGAAAGGATGGCCCCATGCAAGAATGTGTTCCCCTGCCCACCAGCCCACCCCGCCGCCGCTGGAGCTATGACCGCTTTCAACAGCGTTTTGCGCCGTACATCTTCACCAGCCCGTTTTTCATTCTTTTCCTGATCTTCGGGCTGTTTCCGCTGGGCTTCAGCCTGTTTCTGGCCTTTCACCTGTGGAACCCGCTGGACGGGCTGGGCAACTGGCGCTACGTGGGCTGGGAGAACTTCCAGTTGGCGCTGGGCGCGCCGGATCAGTTCTGGGTGTCCCTGAAAAACACGGTCTGGATCGGGCTGCTGTCGGGGGTGCCGCAGCATCTGGTGGCGCTGCCGCTGGCCTTTGTGATTAACCAGGCCCTCAGAAGATATCAGGGCGCGATCAGCACCATTCTGTTTCTGCCGTACATCACCAACGCGGTTGCCATCACGATTGTCTTCGGGATGCTGTATTCCGAGAACCTGGGGCTGCTGAATTACGCGCTGTCGGTGGTGGGCCTGGGGCCGGTGCGCTGGCTGGCGGTGCCGGACCTGGTGCCGGTGTCGGTGGCGGTGGTGGTGTTCTGGCGCTATGTGGGCTGGAACGTGATTCTGTACCTGAGCGGTTTGCAGGCCATCAGCGAGGACGTGTACGAGGCCGCCACCGTGGACGGCGCGAGCAACGTGCAGAAATTCTTTTACATCACGCTGCCGCTGCTGCGCCCGATGATGTTCTACGCCTTTACGCTGACCATCGTGGGCAACATGCAGCTGTTCGAGGAACCGTTCATCATGACCGGCCAGGGCGGCGGCAGCGGCGGCACCGCGCTGACCTCGGCCATGCACATCTACAACGTCGCCTTCCGCGATCTGGACATGGGCTACAGCTCGGCGATGGCCTGGCTGCTGTTCCTGGCGATCTTCGTCCTGAGCATGATCAACAACTACCTGTTTTCACGGGGCGGAGGCCGCTCGTGACCACCCAACCGCTGGAGACGCCCATCGCCGCCGCGCCCCGGCCCCCCCGGCAGAAATCCAGGTTCAATGGGGGCCGGGTGGGGCTGTGGGTCTTCGTGGGCATCGCCTGCTTTCTCTCGCTGGTGCCGTTTTACCTGATGTTCGTGTGGGCCACGCTGCCCAGCGAGAAGATCTTCGCCGTGCCGCCTAACCTGTGGTTCGGCAACGCCTTTGTCGAGAACCTTCAGAAGATGATGGAGGCCACCAACAACATGGCCCTGCGTCAGTTCTGGAACTCGCTGTACATCGCCACGCTGTCCACCGTGACCACGCTGTTCTTCTGCTCGCTGGCGGGATTTGCCTTCGCCATGTACGACTTTAAAGGCAAGCAGTACCTGTTCGGCTTCATTCTGATCACCATGCTGATACCGCCGCTGGTGATGGACATTCCCAGTTTTCTGGTGATGAACAACTTCCTGAAATGGATCGGCACACCGCGCACGCTGTGGGTGCCGGGCATGGCGAACGCCTTCGGCATTTTCCTGATGCGCCAGTACATCGTCTCGGCGCTGCCCAAATCGCTGATCGAGGCCGCGCGGCTGGACGGGGCCAGCGAATTTGGCATCTACACGAGGGTGGTGCTGCCGCTGATCCGCCCGATTCTGGCGACGCTGGGCGTGGTGACCTTTGTGGGATCGTGGAACAACTTCAAGGGCGCGCTGATCATGCGCCTGAGCGAGGACAGCACCATGACGCTGCCCCTGTCATTGCGCAAGATTACTGGCGGGGCCAGCAACGTCAACGCCGACTGGGGCGCAACGCTGATGATGGTGGTGCTGACTGTGATTCCACTGCTGATCATCTTTCTGTTCGCCAGCCGTCAGGTGATTTCCGGCCTGACCAGCGGCGCGGTCAAGGACTGAGGGTGAGGAAGATTATCACTCTCAGCCTCGGTCTATTGCTCTCGGCGCAGGCAGCAACCATTACACCGTCTGGTGCAGCGCCGAAGCCGATTCTTCCCGCCAGCGTCAGCGCCTTTAACCTGGGCAACTGGATGCCGGTGGTAGAGGCGGTGGAAGCGCTGAACGCCCTGAAACCCGCCGCCCTGCGCTGGCCCGGCGGCAACATCGGCGACGAGCAAAACCGCACGCCCGAGGCCATGCAGACCCTGAAAAGCAACTGGACGTTGCTGGGCAGGCCGCCGCTGATGCTCCAGACCCGCGTGTTCACCCGCCCCGGGGGCAACCGCGGCAATGTGGCGGCCAGGAACACGCCCGCCGACGCTGCCGAGATGGTGAAAATGGCGCAGCGACTGGGCCTGAACGTGGCGTATTACGAGATTGGCAACGAGCCGGACCTGTACGCCACCAACCGCAGTGATCCGAGCTGGACGCCCCAGAAGTACTGCGGCGTGGTGCGGGCGCAGAGGGCCGCCATCCTGAAAGTTGATCCACGGGCCAAAATTTCTGGCCCCGCCGTCAGCAATCCCAATTCGTATCTGGACGCGACGATTAAAGAATGCGGCGACGCCTTTGATTTGGTGACGTGGCACCTGTACCCTTCCAACGGCGACGGCAGCGACGCCGAGGCGTTTGACAGCATCAGCAAAGTGGTGGAGACCGTGGAGCGCGTCAAAAAGCTGTGGTCAGATCCGGCCACCAATCCGAAAGGCCAGGGTATGCCGCTTGCTCAGGGCATCACTGAGTACGCCCAGTCGTACCGCTCGGACCGGGAAACGCACCTCTCAGACGCGGTGGGCGGGCTGTGGGCGGCAGAGGCGGCGCTACGGATGTCGGAATCCGGCGCAGTCTTCAATCCCTACTTCTCGCTGATGGCGACGGGCAATCATGGCCTGCTGGACGACGCCGGTTTTCCACGGATGTCCTACGCCGCCTTCCGGGAGCTGGCGAACTACCGGGGGCAGACCTTCGGCGTGACCAGCGATGACCCGGACCTGTGGGTTCACACCTCGGTGCAGGGCAACCTGCTGACCGTATTCGCCATCAACACTCAGGCCGCCGCCAGGCCTTTGAGCCTCAAGCTGCCTGGTTACACCGTGATCGGGGCCAAGGCCGTGACCGACGCGGACGTGAACAGCGACAAGCCTCCGCGCGCGCTGAGGACCGGCGGGACCTTGACACTGCCGCCGCTGAGCCTGACGCGGGTGGTGTTGAAAAGTCTGCCTTGACGCAGAGCCAGATTCTTCAAGGCGCACTTTTTCAAGGCGCACTTTAGCCGCCGGCATCTTCTCCAGCCCTCATCTTTTCCTCCTCCTCACCTCCCCAAGGACACCATGACTGCCAACAACCAACCCAACCCCGCAAACTTCCCACTCCGGTTTACCTGGGGTGTCGCCACCAGCAGCTACCAGATTGAGGGGGCCGCGTTTGAAGACGGCAGAAGCCCCAGCATCTGGGACACCTTTTGCGCCGCGCCCGGCAAGGTGCTGAACGGCGAGAACGGCGACGTGGCCTGCGACCATTACCACCGTCTGGACAGTGACCTTGATCTCATCCAAAGTCTGGGCGTCAACGCCTACCGCTTCAGCGTGGCGTGGCCGCGCATCTTGCCGGACGGACGCGGCCAGACCAACCAGGCCGGGCTGGACTTTTATTCGCGTCTGGTCGACAGCCTGCTGACGCGCAACATCACGCCCTGGCTGACGTTGTACCACTGGGACCTGCCGCAGGTCTTGCAGGACCGGGGCGGCTGGCCTACCCGCGACACCGCGCTGGCCTTTGGCGATTACGCGGAAGTTGTCACGGCTGAATTAGGCGATAGAGTCAAGCACTGGATCACCATCAACGAGCCGTGGGTGGCCGCATTTATGGGTTACGGCAACGGCATCCACGCGCCGGGCCACACCGATCTGGCCGAGAGTTTCGCGGCGTCGCACCACCTGCTGCTGGCGCACGGGCTGGGGGTGCAGGCGGTGCGGGCCAACGTGCCGGGCGCGCAGGTGGGCATCACCCTGAATCTGGCGGCGGCGTACCCAGCCACCGGAAGCGAGGCCGACAGGGCCGCCGCCTGGCGTCAGGACGGCTTTGCCAACCGCTGGTATCTGGACCCGGTGTTTGGGCGCGGCTACCCGCAGGACTTCGTGGAGCTGCTGGACAGGGCCAGCCCGCAGGCGCAGGGACTGGTGCTGCCGGGCGATCTGGACCTGGTCGGCGCACCCACAGATTTTCTGGGCGTCAACACGTACACGCGCAGCGTGGTGGAGGATGCCCCCGGCGACGGTTTCCTGGGCGCGCGGCCACTGCATGTGGAGGGCAGCGAGTACACCGGCTTCGACTGGGAGGTGGCCCCGCAGAGCCTGACCGATCTGATGCTGCGGCTGCAAAAGGACTACAATCCCGCCGCCATCTACATCACCGAGAACGGCGCGACGTATCCCGACACCATGAACGCCGACGGCAGCGTGCAGGACGAGGCACGGACCCGTTATTTCCAGCAGCACATCGCCGCAATGGGGACAGCCCTGACCGGTGGCGCGAAGATGGCCGGCTATTTCGCGTGGTCACTGATGGACAACTTCGATTGGGCCGAAGGCTACGACAAGCGCTTCGGCATCGTGCATGTGGACTTTGAGACCCAGGCACGGACCCTGAAGCAGTCGGGGCAGTGGTATCGCGACTTCCTGGCCCGCGCGCAGGAGGGCCAGCCCGCATGACCAAGCAGGTAGAACGGCCTGGTTCCGGGCAGCGCGTGACCGTGACCAATCCGGTACTGCGTGGCTTTCACCCCGATCCCAGCGTCGTGCGGGTCGGGGAGGATTATTACCTGGCCACCAGCACTTTCCAGTGGTATCCGGGCGTGGCGATCTACCACTCGCGCGATCTGCTGAACTGGCGGCCCGTGGCCCGTCCGGCCAGCCGCACCTCCATGCTGGACATGCGCGGAAACGCCGATTCCGGCGGGGTGTGGGCACCCGCGCTGTCGCACGACGGCGAGCGGTTTCACCTGATCTACAGCGACGTCAAGAGCTGGGGCAGCACAGAGGTCTTCAAGGACAGCCACAATTACCTGACCACCGCCGGGAACATCGAGGGACCGTGGTCCGAGCCGATCTACCTGAACTCCAGCGGCTTTGACCCCAGCCTGTTTCACGACACCGAGGGCAGTACCACGGTGGACAGCGGCGGCGACGGGCGCAAGTGGTTTGTGAATATGTTGTGGGACCACCGCGCCGGGCGCAATTCGTTTTCCGGCATCGTGATGCAGGAGTACGGCCCCGTGGAAAAACGGCTCGTTGGCTCGCGCGAGGTCATCTTCAAGGGCACCGAACTGGGCGTCACCGAAGCGCCTCACCTGTACCGCAGAGGCGGCTGGTATTACCTGCTGACGGCGGAGGGCGGCACCAGTTGGGAACACGCCGTGACCGTGGCCCGCTCACGCCACCTGCACGGCCCGTATGAGGTACATCCCGACAACCCGGTTCTGACCGCCGTGGACGCCCCGGGGCTGCCCATTCAGAAAAGCGGGCATGCCAGCTTCACCAACACGCCGGACGGTCAGTGGGTGATCGCCTACCTGTGTGGGCGGCCCATCACCCGGCGGGGCGAATGCCCGCTGGGACGTGAAATGGCGCTGGAGTCACTGGTCTGGGGAGAGGACGGCTGGCCGCGCCTGGCCTCGGGCGGACTCCACCCGCAGCTTCACGCCGAGTTGCCCGCGCTGCCGCTGCATCCCTGGACCGGCGTGCCTGCCCGTGACGACTTCAGCGCCCCCGAACTGCGCCCCGAGTGGATGACCCTGCGTGCGCCCGCCGAGCTGCTGGGCGTGGCCTTGACCGGCCACAGCTTGCGACTCACCGGACACGAATCGCTGAAGAGCAAGCATCACTTGGCGCTGGTGGCCCGCCGCCTGCAAGCGCTGGACGCCCGGTTCCGCACTGCCCTCAGCTTTGACCCCGAGGACTTTCAGCAGATGGCGGGCGTGTGCGCCTATTACGACTCGCGCAACTGGGTGTACCTGCGCCTGAGCCGCGACGAGATTCAGGGCCGCACGCTGGCCGTCCTGCAATCTGAGAACGGCGATTACCGCGAGCTGCTATCAGAAGAGGTGGCGGTGGGCGACGCCAATCCGGTGCATCTGGGCATCGTGTACCGGGGGGGGCAGTTCTGGTTCGAGTACAGCCTGGATGGTAACCACTGGACGCAGATCGGCGAACCCCTGAGCGCCGGACTGCTCAGCGACGAACACTGCGGCGGCCTGAGCTTCACCGGCACCTTTGTGGCGCTGACCTGTCAGGACCTCAGCGGGCGCAAACTGGCCGCCGACTTCCACTGGGCCGAGTACGTGGAGACCGCATGAGGTGGCCGCTGCTGGGGGCCGCACTGCTCGCCGCATCGGCAGGGGCGCAGGCCGTACCCAGATTGCCACAGGCCGGGGCCGAAACCCGCGCCCGTGCCGTGCTGCAAGGGATGACGTTGGACGAGAAGATCGGGCAGGTGAGCATGGCGCACTTCTTCCGCTTTCTGGAAGGCCGAAAAAGCGGGCCGATTGCGCCTGGCGCGGGCGATATTTTTGCTCAGCTCCTGCCCGGCGCGACGCTGAACGGCGGTGGAGACGCCCCGCAGCCCAACACCCCGCGCGGCTGGGCCGACGCCCTGCGGGGGCTGGAGACGCTGGGCCGCCAGCACCTTCCGGGCGGCGTCCCCGCCGTGTTCGGCACCGACGCCGTTCACGGCGTGAATAACGTACCGGGGGCAACCCTCTACCCGCACAATCTGGGACTGGGCGCGGCTTTCGATCCAGCGCTGACGCGGGAGCTGGCCCGCGCCACTGCCGCCGACATGCGGGCCATGAACATGGACTGGAACTTCAGCCCGGTAGCCGATCTGGGCCGCGATCCGCGCTGGGGCCGCTTCTACGAGACCTTCGGTGAATCGCCGTGGCTGGTGGCCGATCAGATTACCGCCGCCGTGACCGGGCTGCAATCCGGCGGGGTGGCCGCCACCCTCAAGCATTTCGTGGGCTACGGCTCGCCGGGTCTGGGCCGGGACCGGGCCAACGCGGAGATCAGCATGCGGGCGCTGCACGAGTTGTATCTGCCCCCGTTCAGGGCTGGAATCCGGGCCGGGGCGATGTCGGTGATGGCGAATAGCGGCAGCGTGAACGGCGTGCCGGTCCATGCCTCGCAAAACATCCTGACCGATCTACTGCGGGGTGAGCTAGGTTTTAAGGGCTTGCTGGTCAGCGACTGGAACGACATCGACCGGCTGGTGGGCACTTTCAAGACCCACGCCGATCTGGTGACAGCGACGGCGGCCAGCGTCAACGCCGGAATTGACCTGTACATGGTGCCCAATGATGTGGAGAAGTACGGGGCAGCGCTGAAGGAAGCAGTGAAAACCGGGCTGGTGTCTCAGGAGCGGCTGGACGAGGCGGCGCTACGAATGCTGACCTTCAAGGCGGAACTGGGCCTGATGGACACCCGGCCTGCGGGTAGCAGCGTGCTTGCCGATCACAGGGCGCTGGCGAAACGGGCGGCGGCGGCAACGCCGACCCTGCTGGAAAACGATCAGGCCCTGCCCCTGAAAAAAGGACGGGTGCTGGTCACGGGTCCGGCGATGGACAGCGCGGCCACTCAACTGGGCGGCTGGAGCGTCAATTGGCAGGGCGTGGGCAAGGGCAACGTGGGCTACGTGCCGAAGGTCAGTACGATCGCCACCGCCCTGAAAGCCTCTGCCCCGGCAGGCGTGACCGTCAGCGCCCTGCCAGACGGCAAACGCGAGGCACTGCTGACAGCCGCCGCGAAGGCCGACACCATCGTCGTGGCGCTGGGCGAGGCCCCCGCCGCCGAGAGTCAGGCCGACAATCCCAGCCTGTCGTTGCCCGCCGCGCAGGTGCAACTGCTGCGCGACCTGATGGGAACGGGCAAACCCGTGGTGCTGGTGCTGATGGCTGGCCGCCCGATCCTGCTGCCCGAAGAGCTGCAAAATCGCCTGTCTGCCTTGGTGATGGCCTACCTGCCCGGTAGCGAGGGCGGCGCGGCCCTGGCCAACGCGCTGTATGGCCGCGCCGGATTTCCGGGCCGCCTGCCGTTTACCTGGCCGGGCAATCTGGGCGAGGTGGGCCTGACCGCCGATCGTCCGCCCGAAGGCGCAGGCGACGCACCGCTGCCGCTGTATCCGCTGGGCTTCGGGCTGGATTACACGGCCTTCCGCACCGCCGACGGGCGGGCCGAGAAGATGGCAGACGGCGTGAAAGTGAGCGTGACCGTGATCAATACCGGCGAGAAGGGGGGAACCGGAACGCTCATCGTCCGCGCCAGCCTGCCACCCGCCGGAAATCTGGAAGCGGCGAAACGTCCAGTGGGCGTCGTGCGGGCCGAGTTGAAGCGGGGAGAGGCGCGCACCCTGAGCGTCACCATTCCGCTGGAGCGGCTGGAAGTCTTCACGGGCGACGCCTACGGGTCAGTCACGGGAAGCGTGGTGCCCGGCCAGTATGCCTTTGAAGTCGGGAGCGAATCGGTCCAGCTCAGCCTGCCCTGAAGATCCCCACACCCGCTCAAGAGGAGACATCAATGCACCACCACATGAGCCGTCTGGGCCTCGCGGCGTTGGCCCTGAGCCTCAGCCTGACGCCCGCCCTCGCCTCCGGGCAGGCCCCCAGCCTGCGGACCCTTGCCAGTGCACGCGGCCTGCTGCTGGGTGGGGCCATCAGCGGCGAACTGTTCAATGCCGACAACTCGGACGAGGCCGACACGGTCAACCGCGAATACAACGCCGTGGTGGCCGAGAACGCCATGAAAATGCGGGCGATTGCCAACTCGCCGGACCCCGACAATTACCTGTTCGCCACCGCCGACGCAATGGTGGCCTCGGCGCAGAAGAACGGCCAGACGGTACGCGGCCACACCCTGATCTGGCACGACAGCGCCCCGGCGTGGGTCTACGCGATCAAGGACAAAGGGGCCATGCGGGCGGCCATGCAGCAGTACATCACTACGGTGGTCAAACACTTTGGCAACAAGACCAACGTCTGGGACGTGGTCAACGAGGCCATCTCGGACGGGCCGGGAAATCCGCTGCGCGACAACAATCCCTTCGCGGTGGCGGGGCCGGACTTTATCGCGCTGGCCTTTCGCACGGCGCACGCGGCCAATCCGGCGGCCAAACTGTATTACAGGGCGTCTCGGACCGGACCTCGTGGCGGGCCGGGGGCAAACCGCTGATCTTTGACGACGAGTACGCGAAAAAACCCGCTTATGGTGCGCTAATGCGGGTGTTGCAGACGGCTGCAAAGTAACTGATGTCGGCCTAGCCCAGCACATTTCGCCTGAAGCGCTCCAGCAGTGCCAGGCCCACCGCGCCACTCTTTTCTGGATGGAACTGGGTGGCGTGCAGGTTGCCCACACTGAGGGCGGCCCAGAAGGGCACGCCGTAATGGGTTAGCGCGCCGTGTTCCACCGCCACGTCTGCGGGAACGTAATAACTATGGACGAAATAGGCGTAGGCCGGGCCATTCAGCCCCCGCAGCAGCGGCGAGTCCCCGGCGCGTTCCATGGCATTCCAACCCATCTGCGGCACCTTGTGACCCGGCGCGGCCTCGAATTTGCGGACCGTGCCGGGAATCAGGTTCAGGCCCGGTACGCCCGGCGCTTCCTCGGAGTCGGTCAGTAGCATCTGCATGCCCACGCAGATGCCCAGCAGCGGCACACCCGCGCGCGCGGCGTCGGTCACGGGGCCGTGAAAGCCGCCCGTGTCAAATGTTTGCATCACCTGCCGGAAGTGGCCCTGTCCCGGCACCACCAGCGCGGAGGCGTGCGTCACGTCGCCGGGATGAGCAGAGACGCGCACCCGCATCCCGGCCCGTTCCAGCGCCTTGGCCGCGCTGCGGACATTGCCCGCGCCGTAGTCGAGGAGCAGGACTTCTGGACAGGTCACAGACTGCCCTTGGTGCTGGGCATCTCGGCGGAAGTCACGGCCACCGCGTCGCGCAGGGCGCGGGCCAGCGCCTTGATCACCGCCTCGATGACGTGGTGCGCCTCGCGCCCGGCCAGCAGACGGACGTGCAGGGTCACGCCGCCGTGGTTGCAAAAGCCGCGCAAGAATTCGCGCAGGTGGTAGTGGGTCATGCCGCCCGCGTCTCCCCACACGTCCAGCGTTTCCGGCTCGAAGGCCAGGTGGGCGCGGCCCGACAGGTCCACCACCGCATGTGCCAGCGTCTCGTCCATTGGCACAAAGGCGCTGCCGTAACGCTCAACGCCCTTGCGGTCTCCCAGCGCCTGGCTCAGCGCCTGCCCCAGCGTGATGCCGGTGTCCTCGATCAGGTGGTGGGGTTCGGTGTGCAGGTCACCCGTGGCGCTCACGCTCAGGCCCAGGCGACTGTGGCGGGCCAGGGCGTCCAGCATATGGTCAAAAAAGCCGTGTCCGGTGTGCGGCGCGTCATAAGCGGGGACATCGAGATCCAGGCGAACCGTGATGTCGGTTTCGGCGGTCTTGCGGATCACGGTTGCTGTGCGGGCATCGGGGGCCGTGCGGCTCATGGGAAGGAGTGTAGAGGATGGGAGGGGGCGTGGTTCCGGAACTTGCAGAAATTGGGCTCCGGTTCCGCCGCAGCGCCAGGAAAAGGCCCATTCAAGACCGTATTGTCATTCACACGGACTCGACTCCTGATCCGAAGCGGTCCGCCCTCTCCAGCCAGTCGCCACCCCGGTGACGACGGCGCTGTAAGGCTCAGCCGGAACGGGCCACTTGACTGCGCCCACACCCACGCTGAATCGAGCGGTGGCGACGACGCCTAGCGGCTGAAAAGCCTGTTCCACCGCACCTGGCCCACGGCGACCCACCCTTACGGCACACTTCACCAAGTACCACTTCACTTTCAGCGAATTACGCCTTGACCATAATTCCATTCTGTTATAGACTAAACGCATGAAGCTCAGTGATGTTCAGAAACGACTCCAGGCCCCGTTTCCGTCCCATCTGGTGGGCTGGAAACCCCAGAATTTCACCAAGGACCGCAGCCGGGCGCTGCTGCTGTCCTACGTGGATGCCCGCGCGGTTCAGGACCGGCTGGACGCCATCTGCCCCGACGCCTGGAGCTTCGAGATCGAGGTTGTTCCTGGCGCAGCCGTCGCCGCCGTCAAGGGCCGCCTGACCGTGCTGGGGGTGACCCGCGAGGATATTGGCGAAGCGCCGGACGGCAATCTGGGAACGCTGAAAGCGGCTTCCTCGGACGCCCTGAAACGTTGCGCGGTGCAGTTCGGTATCGGGCGCTATCTCTACGATCTGCCCAAACAGTGGGTGGACTGGGACGACGCCAAGCGGCAGCCCAGGGTCACGCCCGAACTGCCCGACTGGGCGCGGCCCGATCACGAACGTAGCCCCGGCGGCGCACACCTGGTACAGGCCATGGAGCAACTGCGTTACGAGTTGCCCGAGGACCTGGACCTGCAACGTGAGGTCTACAAGCACCTCAAGGCCGCGCTGGGCAGCATTCATCCCGTCTCCGTGAGCCAGGGGCAGGCCGCGTGAATCCCTCGCCCAATGCCCGCAATCTGCTGACCGTCACCCTGGGCCTGCTGGTCCTGATGCTGATGAGCGGCGCGCTGGCCCGCCTGATCTAGAGCGTGTGTCAAAAAAGGTGTCCACTCCTGACCGAATGGGGTGAGTGAATGTTGCTCAGCAATTGAGAAGGTGTTGTCGCTGCGGGCGATCATGCGGACGCCGAGGGTTTTGATGTTGCTGCGTAAGCATAGGTGCACAGCCTTTGGTTCTCGCGGGTCACGTTAAAGCGCTCGTTTCGACTCGGGCGACCTGCATCCAACTCGCCCAGCAACACACAGCACGGCCTGTTTGCAGGTACTCGCCAGCGGGAAAATGCGATCCGGGTTGGTGCCGACAGCCTGAACGGATTCCAGGGCCTTTGGCCCAATCTACGCCACCCATAGATTGGGATTCCCGTTCCTATGTCAGCGGCTGGCAGGCGACAGCAGCAAGAGACCACAGACGATAGGCGCATTGGAGCGGTCTACCGCTTCAGAGCGGTTCCAGGGTCACGCCCACTGTGCCCGGCCCGGTATGGGTGGCGACCACCGCGCCGATACTGTGGTTGCCTAGGTCCGTGAATTCCAATCCGCTCAACCCGTCGCGTACTTCTTGGATATATGCCTCGCCGCCCACCGTGGACAGGAACGCCACCCGCGCGCCGCCGTGGGCCGCGACGTACTTGCGGGTATGGTCCACCAGATCCTGCACAGCTTTTTTGTGGCCGCGCACGCGCCCGCCGGTCTCCACACGGCCCTTCTTGACCACCAGAATCGGCTTGATGTTCAATAGGCCGCCCAGCAACGCCTGCGCCCCACCGATGCGGCCATTGATCTTTAAGAACTCCAGCGTGTCCACCGTGAAGCGGATGTCGGCCTGCTGGCCCACTCGCTCCAGTTCGGTCAGGATTTCGGGCATGGACTTTCCAGCCTTCGCCAGTTCGGCGGCCCGCAGCGCGCGCATGCCCAGGCCCATGCTGACCGAACCGGTGTCGACCACCGTTACCCGGTCCCCAAAGTCCTGCGCGGCCAGCCGGGCGCTGCCCACCGTCCCCGACAGTTGCCCGCTGATGTGGATGCTCAGCACCTGATCCGCCGACTCCAGTGCGTCGGTGTAGACCTCGGCGAACTCGGCGGGGCTGGGCTGCGAGGTGCTGGGCGTCTTCTTGCCCGCCTTGAGACCCGCGAACAGCACGGGCGGCGTGATCTCGATGCCGTCCTTGTGCATCTCGCCATCGAACAGCACGTACAAAGGCACGCTGACGATTCCGTGCTGGGCGCAGAGTTGCGGGTTGAGGTCACTTGTGGAATCGGTGACGATGGCGATTGTCATGGATTGATCTTAGCGTGACATTCACTTTTGGCTGACATTGAACCCGGTGCAAAAGACAATGCCGCCCCCACTGGGAGACCCTCGGGACGGCACGTCAAAGATATTCAGAGATCAGTCTTTCTTCTTCGGCACCCACTTCTTACGCCCACTCGCGCCGGTTTCGGCGTCATCGGGCTGAGAGGTGGCCTGCTGACCCTCTTCCAGCGAGTTCTCGCCCACTTCGGCCAGTTCTACATGCTCAGTGATGGGCGTATCGTTGGCGGTGTCGGAGGCCACGGGTGCTGGGACTGGGGAAGCAGCTTCAACCTTCGCTCTGGGCTGCCATTTGGGGCGCGGGGTAGGGGCAGACTCGGCTGGAGCTGCGCTCTCGGGTGCTGGAACTTTCGGGGCCGCCGCCGCCGCCGCCGCGCCGCTGGCCTTCGGCGTCCACTTCCTGCGCTCTCTCCCACTGGGCGCGGGTTCAGGCCGGGCTGGAGTTTCGGCAGGAGAAGACTGTGCGGGTGCAGCTTCTACAGTTTCAGCCTTCGCCTGTGGTTTCCAGGCTTTTCGAACGGGCGCGGCTTCGGTAGAATCGGCGGCAGATACATCCGCAACAGCTTCGGCGCTCACGTCATCTGCCTTGGCTTTCGGCTTCCACTCCTTGCGGGCGGGGGCTTCGGCAGCGGGTTCGGGAGGGGCAGATTCAGAGGAGACAGAGGCGGCGCTCACATCATCCGCTGCGGCCTGCGGTTTCCACGCTTTCCGGGTTGAGGGTTCGGCGGACGTAACCTCATCCACTTGCGCCTCGGCAACCGGGGCCACGTCATCTGTCCCCTTAGGTTTCCAGGCTTTCCGTGCGGGAGTCTCCCCT
Organism: Deinococcus frigens DSM 12807; assembly: GCF_000701425.1. Lineage (GTDB taxonomy): Bacteria > Deinococcota > Deinococci > Deinococcales > Deinococcaceae > Deinococcus > Deinococcus frigens. The sequence goes on from NZ_JNIW01000011.1 coordinate 82,953, forward strand.
GTTGCGGCTTCTGGTTGCACAGGCGCGGCGCTGACCTCATCCACCCCAGCCTTCGGCTTCCAGCTCTTGCGGGCGGGCGCGGCGGCTTCAGGGGTGGTGTCGGCCTCCGCTTTCGGCTTCCATGCTTTTCGTTCCGTCACAGCTTCAGGGTGCGCGGCCTGCGCTTCGGGCTGGGTGTCGGCATTCTCCACCGGGCTGCCCGGCTGCGCGTTCACCACGTCAGCAGAGGTTTCACCCACCACGGCGTTCGTCGCGTCGGCAGAGCGCACCTCGCCAGAATGTGCCATCGGCACCTCGGCATTGGGGGCGCTGACCACTTCGGGCTGCTCGGTGGGTAGGGCGTCCGCGACAGGTCCCGTGGGCTGCACATACTCTCCGGTGGCCCGCTGCATGCTTTCCAGCATCAACTCAGCCACGTCCTTGACCACGATATCGTCGCGCTTCTGCTTTTCGGGCGTGCTGTTCAGCATGGCCTTGCAGAAGGGGCAACCAACGGCAACGATCTTGCCCGTCTGCTCAAATTCATCAGAGGCGGACTTCGCCCCGTCCAGCCGCGCCTGCAACTCGCGGAAGCGGTTGTCGGAGACGCGCTCGCGGCCCTCCTCCTCCTCCTTCCAGAACTGTGCGCCGCCCGCGCCACAGCAAAAGCTGTTCTCACGCTGGCGTTCCAGATCGAGGACCTCACCCGCCATCTTGGTAATCAGGGTGCGGGGCGCGTCGTACACGCCGTTGTGGCGGCCCAGGTAGCAGGGATCGTGGTAGGTCACGTTGTCGGCCAGTTCGGCCAGCGGCAGCTTCCCGGCGGCCACCAGCGTTTCCAGGTATTCGGTGTGGTGGACGGTCTTGTAATTGCCCCCGATCTGCGGGTACTCGTTGCCGATGATGTTCATGCAGTGCGGGCAGGTGGCGACGATCAGCTTGGGCCGGATGGCGTTCAGCGTCTCCACGTTCTCCTGCGCCAGCGTCTGGTACAGGAACTCGTTCCCGGCGCGGCGGGCGCTGTCGCCGGTACATGCCTCCTGTTTGCCCAGCACGGCGTAATTGACCCCGGCCCTGTCCAGCAATTGCACAAACGAGCGGGCCACCTTCTGCGCCCCCGGATCGTAGGCGGCGGCACACCCCACCCAGTAGATAACGTCGGGTTCGGCGTTCTCGTCGATGGTGGGGACTTTCAGACCCTCGGCCCACTCCATGCGCTTGTCGCGCGAGATGCCCCAGGGATTTGACGCCCGTTCCATCCCCCGGAAGGCGGTCTGGAGCTGCGGCGGAAACTCTCCGGCCACCATCACCTGCTGACGGCGGATGTCGATGATGTCCAGCATCTGCTCGTCCTGCACCGGGCAGACCTGCATGCACGCGCCGCAGGTGGTGCAGGCCCACACCGCTTCCTCGCTGATGGCGTACTCCAGCAGGGGGTGCGCGGTGCTGGCCCCGGATTCAAACGGCGCGGCCCTGAGGGTAAAGGGGCTGGGGTGCGAGGCGATGACGTTCAGCTCCATGCGCTTGTTGATCTCCAGCGCCGCAGGACTCAGCGCCTTGCCGGTGGCGTTCGCCGGGCAGACGTCCTGGCAGCGGTTGCACTGGATGCAGGCGTAGGCGTCCAGCAAGCGCGGCCATTCCAGCTCCTCCAGCTTTTCCACGCCCAGGCGCGGCTCGTCGGCCTCCATCGCCTCCTCCAGACCCTTCATCGGCGGCAGCACGCCGCTGCCCACCGGGCGTTTGAAGGTGTAATTCAGCGGGGCCATGAAGATGTGAATGTGCTTGGTGTAGGGGAAGTAAGACAGGAAAGCCAGCACGCTGCCCAGCGCGCCCCAGAAGCCGAAGATGCGCCAGCCTTGCAGCGTCCCCTCGCCCAGGCCAGAGAAGAGAGCCGCGCCCACCGCGTTGGAAAACGGCTGGAAGGCGTCGCCGCCCTCGGCCACCACCTTCGCCGCGTTGCCCAGCACCCGGCTGCCCACATGGAAGAAGATGAACGCCGAGACGATCAGGCTGTCGCGCAGGATGTAATTGTTCTTGAGCAGCGGGTGCAGCAGCGTCTTCTCGGTGAAGCGGAATTCACGCTTGGACGGCGTGAACAGGCGGCGAATGACCAGACTGACCACACCGAACAGAACCAGGAAGCTGAAAATGTCGGCCAGCAGGTTGTACATCGCGCCCAGGAAGTTGTCGCTGTAGATGCCGAATCTAAAATAACCTTCCAGCCCGTCGATCACGTTGACCAGCAGATAGAACACGAAGCCGTAGAAGATGAAGCTGTGCAGCACGCTGATCACGGTGCGGCGGCGGAAGGTGCGCTCCTGGGTCAGACTGACTTTGAGGGCGTCCAGAACGCGCCTGCCCGGAATGTTGAAGCGGCGCTCGCTGGCGGGTGCGCCCCGGCGAATGCGCAGGTACAGGCGGTAAAAGCCCCACAGGCCGAACCCTCCGGTAATGACGGCAAAAATGAAGAACAGGATTTGATGGATAAGGGGCAGCACGGCGGGGAAACCTCCGGTGGAAGAGAGAATCGGGTGTGAGGCCATCTGCCTTGCGCCTGCGGCCTGTTGCAATTGTTGAACCGGGTGCAAGTATAGCGGGGTCTGCCCGGTGGGAGGGCAACGGCGGGGGCAACGTGCAGCACGGATAGGAGACGGCCCCAGCATACGCCCCTGCGCGGTCAGAACAGCCGGGGTGCCTGCCAATCGCACCATTGCGGCTCCGTCCGGCACGCTAGCCTCTGAAGGCTGATCACCCCGTATTTCCCACCTCCCACACCCCTTCAGAGGAGTTTCAGCCTTGTCCCTCACCGCCACTGAACTGCAAACGTACCTATCTGCCCTGATCGCGGGCGAACTCAAACTGTCCACCATGATCTGGGGGCCGCCTGGCATCGGCAAGAGCGCCGTGGTGGCGCAGGTGGCGCAGGAGCGCGGACTGGACTTTGTGGACGTGAGATTGTCGCAACTGGCCCCCACCGACTTGCGCGGCCTGCCCGTGCCGGAAGCGGACGGCCAGGGCGGCGGCGTCAGCAAATGGTATCCGCCCGAATTCCTGCCGCGCGGCGGCCACGGCATCCTGTTTCTGGACGAGGTCAACATGGCCCCCCCCACCATGCAGGGGATGGCGCAGCAACTGATCCTGGACCGCCGGGTGGGCAGTTACGTCTTGCCCGACGGCTGGTTCGTGTGGGCGGCGGGCAACCGCAAGGAGGACCGCGCCAGCGTGTTCGATATGCCCGCGCCGCTGGCAAACCGCTTTCTGCACCTGACCGTGCGCCCCGATTTTGACTCGTGGCGCTCCTACGCCCTGGGCCGCAGCCTGCACGAGCATGTGATCGCCTTCCTGACCTTCCGCCCAGAACTGCTGCACCGGCTGGACCCGCAGCAACCCGCGTGGCCCAGCCCGCGCGCATGGGAGATGGCGAGTGGCCTGCACCGCGCCGGGCTGGACGTGGCCCCCGCGATTGGCGAGGCGGCGGGGGCCGAGTTCAGCGCCTTCGTGCGGCTGTATGAACAACTGCCAGACCTGGGCATTGTGCTGGAGGGCCGGGGCGGGGACCTGAAGCTGCCCGACGAACCCAGCGTCCGCTATGCCGCCGTGGTGGGCCTGGCCGCCCGCGCGCAGAGTGCCGACGCCGCGTACCACGCCTTTACCTGGCTGGCCGACAGCGCCGGGCCGGAGTGGCTTCAACTGTATGTCGCCACGCTGGTCAGCAAATTCCAGGCCATCGGCCAACTGGGGGACCTGGCCGAACTGGTGGCCCGCGACGAGCGGCTGGCCGGGCTGGTGGAGGGAACGCTGGTGCTGTCGGAGGGGATGTAGATGGACGGGCACGGCTTGATGGCGGCGCGATGACCCCTGACTTCCAGCACCTGATCTCCGGTTCGCGGCTGCGGATTCGCGGCAAGTCGGCCTTTTTCGCCACGCTGCTGCTGCACGCGGAATTCGTGCCGTCGCGCGAGGTGGCGGCGGCGGGGACGGACGGCGAGCGGGTCTACGTGAATCCAGAGGTGGCGGCCTCGCTGCCCTCCGATGTGCTGGACGGGCTGCTGCTGCACGAGGTCTTACACGCCGCGCTGTCGCATGTGGAGCGGCGTGGCCCGCGCGAGAAGAAACGCTGGAACAAGTCCGCCGATCTGATCGTGAACGGCATGGTGGACGCGGCGGGCCTGCCCACGCCGCCAAGTTCGCGCCGCGATGACCACCTGGAAAAGCTGAGCGTGGAGGAGGTCTACACCGCCCTGCTGGCGGAGGGCGAGGAGGACGGCGAGGGAGAAGAGGGCGAGGACGACTTGCTGGACGGCCCCCCCGGCGACGCGCCACCGAAGGCAGGCAGGAATGCCTCGTCTGCTGCGAAGCAGTGGCAGCAGGCGATGGCCAAGGCCCGCAGCATGGACGCCATGAGCGGCGGCCAGGGCGACGATCCGCTGGGCGCTCACCGCGAACTGGCGCGCCTGGCCCCCGCGCGGCTGGACTGGCGGGCGCACCTGTGGCGCTTTCTGGCCCGCACGCCGGTTGATTTTGGCGGCTTTGACCGCCGTTTCGTGGGACGCGGCCTGTATCTGGAGGCGCTGGACGACGAGAGCCTGACCGCCCTCATTGCCGTGGACACCTCCGGCAGCGTGGACGACGAGGCGGTCAAGGCGCTGGTGGGCGAGGTTCAGGGCGTGCTGGGCGCGTATCCACATGTGCGCGCCACCCTCTACTACGCCGACACGGAAGCGTATGGGCCGCACGAGCTGTCGCCCGGCAGCGCCATTCCCGCGCCGCAGGGGGGCGGAGGAACAGATTTCCGGCCCATCTTCGGGCTGCTCGATGACCACGCGCCGGACGTGCTGATCTACCTGACCGACGGCTACGGCGACTTCCCCGAGACGGCCCCGCAGATGCCGACGCTGTGGGTGGTGCCGCCGGGCGGCCTGGAGGACGAGGGCTTCCCCTTTGGCGAAGTATTGCGTCTGGAGGAAGGCTGATGGTTTCACGTCCCCCACGCTTTGAGCTGCAATCGGGTGTGCCGCAGGGCGAGGCCACCTGGTTCATCCTTCAGAAAGGCCAATTGCTGCTGCACGAGGACGACACGCTGCCAGTGGGACGGGCGGAGGATTTTGAGCTGGAGCTGGTCAACTCGCTGGGGCGGTTGGATGGTCAGACTTACGCCGCCGCGCAGCTCAGGGGCGAAGCTCCTGCCGGATACGCCCTTTCCCCACTCCGGGCGCTGTCTGGCCGTCTGGGAGAGGACGTGTTCGGACTGGCCGGATTCGCCGCGCAGGTGGTGGACTTTGACCGCACGCACGGGTTTTGCGGCGTCTGTGCCACACCGCTGGAATTCGCAGGCCACGAGCATTCCAAGGTCTGCCCCAACTGCGGTCTGAGCGTTTACCCGCGCGTCGCCCCGGTGGCGATGGTGCTGATCCGGCGCGGCATGGGTGCGGATACCGAGCTGCTGCTGGCCCGCGGGCCGCAGTTCCCGCCCGGCATGTATTCGGCGCTGGCGGGCTTCGTCCAGCCGTCCGAAACGCTGGAGCAGACGGCCCACCGCGAGGTGCTGGAGGAGGTGGGCATGAGCATCAGGAATCTCCGCTACGTCCTGAGCCAGCCGTGGCCCTTTCCGCATTCGCTGATGATCGGCTTTGACGCCGAATATGACGGGGGCGAGATCGTGTTACAGCCCGAGGAGATTGAGGACGCGCGGTGGTTTTCTATTTCCAAGCTCCCGACTCTGCCCCCGCCCTTCAGCATCGCCCGCCAGCTCATTGACCGCGCCGTGTCCCTGGGCCTGGGGTGAGCAGACCCCTATCCTGTCTCCCATGACCTCCTCTGAACTCGATCCGCGCACGCTGACTGCTCTGGGGGTGAATGGCGCGCTGGAGGCGGCAGCACACTCCCGCGCCCCGGCAGCGGTGCTGTCGGGCCTGAGCGCCCACCCGGACACGCGGGTGCGTGCCCTGGTAGCCCGGCACCCCAACGCGCCGCTGGAGGTGCTGGGCGCGCTGGCCGCCGCCTACCCGCAGGACGTGCTGGACAATCCCGGACTGCCGCTGCTGCGGCTGGCGCGTCCAGGCTTTCTGAATGTCTTTCCGGGCGAGGGTGTGGCGGCGCTGCTCGCACTTCCCCAGGTTCCGCAGTGGGTGCTGGACGCCGCGCTGCGGCACGAGGATTACAGCGTGCGAACCGCGCTGGCCTCGCGCCCGGGGTTGAGCGAGGTGCGGGTGGCAGCGCTGGCGACGGACGCGGGCTGGCAGATCCGGGAGGCGGTGGCGAGACGCCCCGCACTCTCGCCCCTGCTGACCCGCCAACTGGCCGCCGATGACGATTACGACGTGCGAAAGGCGGTGGCCGCCCGCACCGACTTGCCAGGCGAGGTGATGCGGACGCTGGTGCAGGACGGCCACGGACTGGTACGCGCCAGCGTCGCCCGCCGCCTGGACCTGCCGCTGGACTGCATGCTGACGCTGGCGGCAGATGTAGATACGGATGTGCTGGCCACCCTGGCCCGCCGGGTGGACCTGCCCCGCAACGTGCGCGAGTGGCTCTCTGGCAGCGACGAGCCGCTGGTGCGCGCCGCTGCCCTGCAAGCCTGGAGCGTGCCTGCCGCGTGGCTGTTCAGGGCCGAGACCGACGCGGACCCGGACGTGCGCGCCGCGCTGGCCCGCCGCCCGGACGCCCGCCCCACCGTGCTGGAGCGGCTGGCCCGCGACGAAGCCGAATCGGTGCGCCGCGCCGTGCTGGAACGCGATGACCTGCCCGAGGGCGCGGTCCTGGCGCTGGCCCGCTCCCCAGAACAGGACATTCGCCTGCATGTCGCCAGTGCCGATCCGTTGCCCGCCAGTGTACTGGACGTGCTGCTGGCCGACGCCGATCCCACCATCCGCACCATTCTGGCGGTACGGCCCGATCTGGGACCGGAGCGGCTGGCACGGCTGGCCGGGGATGAGAATGCGGAGGTTCGGCGGGCGGTGGCCTACGCGGTTGCGCCGGGCGCAGACACGCTGGCGACGCTGGCCCAAGACGCGAATATCGGCGTGCGCCGGGCCGCCGCCGCCCACGCCGAGCTTTCTCCGCAAGGGGTGAAGGCGCTGAGCGAGGACCCGGACGCCGGCGTGAGACTGGCGATAGCTGGACGCTCAGACCTCTCCCCCGCCCTGCGCGGACGCCTGCAACGCGACGAGGACCCCAGCGTGCGGGCCGAGACTGGCGGGTGACCGATATCCGCATTCCCCTGGGCGGCCTGTACTTCAGCGTGCGGGTGGCGATTATTTGCGTGCGTGACGGGCAATTGCTGGCGAACACTGAAATGGGCATCGGCTTCTGGTATTTGCCGGGGGGTGCGCTGACCACCGAGGAGACGCTCGAAGCCTGTGCCGAACGCGAATGGCGGGAGGAAACCGGTACGCCGCCGGGAAAGCTGCGCCTACTAGGCATTGTAGAAAACTTCTTCGGCCCCGCGCACCGGCGACAGCACGAGATCGGCTTCTACTTCCGCATGGACGCGCCCGCCGAATTGCCCGACACGGCGTTCACCGTGCTGGACAACGGCAACGTCACCTGCGAGTGGATTCCGCTGGACGAGATCCAGTCCCGCCCGGTCTACCCGCTGATCGTGCGCGAGTTGTTGAACGGCAATAACAGCGCCGTTCAGCACATCGTCAACCGCGAAGACGGGCATTAGTATAGCGTCAAGCGCTAAAAACAGGGTAGAGGCGGCTTAACTTGAGACGGGCATCTGCCGCCGTGAACCGCCAGCGGATCAGCACTGCGCGCTCCCGCCGATCCGTGACCCAATGGGTCACGGTTTGCTCCAATGCCGCCTGATCCCCCACCCGCTCGCTCAGGGCCTGTCGGGCCAGCGCAGACCATTCCAGTTCCTGGGGATTAAGCCACGATCCATGCCGGGGCGTGAAATGAAATTCAAAGCGGTCCGCCAGCCGTTTGGCCTCCTGTGGGACAAAGGCAGCGTAGAGCGCCGCTTTGCTGTGGGTGGATAATACTGACTCCGATTAATTCCTTGACAAGGGCCACCAATGGAAGAGGGTCTGCTGGGAGATGAGATCTGGCTGGGTTTCCAACCAGGCGCATTGCTGGCCCAGCGTCTGAGTGAAGTCATCCATCGTGTCGAACCAGCGATTGGCCACTGTGTCGTCCGTCAGGTCCCACATGCGCTCCACGGGTTGCAACTCGGGTGAGTAAGGGGGCAGGGTGATGATCTGGACACCTGGTGGCTGTCCCTCCTCTGGAGGGACATGGAAACCCGCTCCGTCCTCTACCACCAGAACATGGTGATCTTCACTCGCGCCCACACTGTGGGCAAAAGCCGC
>NZ_JNIW01000012.1 GCF_000701425.1 Deinococcus frigens DSM 12807
TCTTTTTTCGTTGCCGCTCCACTGTGTGCGAACCAATGCCATGCGTCGTGAATGGTTCTTGTCCATGACGCTGTCATCGAAGATGACATAGCCCCTGTCGCTGAATTGGACGTGTGGGCGCACCTGCGTCCACAGCTCCGCTGCCGTCAGGCGATCTCCTTGCAAGTACCGCTGAACTGCGTCATGAGCAAAATCGTCGATGTGATCGGCAAAATAGGTTTGCGTTCGGTTGATCTGTGTGGCAGCCAAAAACTCGCAGTACCGTTGCCGACTGACTTTTCGAGGTCTTCCCATCAGCTCAGAATCTCAAATTTGTCCAGTTTCGCGTAAGCCCTACTGGCTTTAATCCGTCGCGCCCGCCACTTCCCGGACCAGCTTCTCAACCACTTCCGGCACGCCGTCCCGCACGTCCTTGTGGATGCCGAAATCCTGGGCGATCAATCGGGCCGTTATCTTCGCCGACATCATCACGCTGGGGGTGCCGCCGCCAGGCTGTGCGCCCGCGCCCACCATGTACAGGTTGCCAATGTCCTCGCTACGGTTGTGCGGGCGGAAATACGCGCTCTGGATCAGAACCGGCTCGGGGCCAAATGCGTTACCTAGGTAGCTGTCCAGCGTTCCCTCGAAGTAATCCGGGGTGATGTACTCGCTGTGCGTCAGGCGTTCGCGCAGATTGGGGATGTAGCCGCGCTCTTCCAGAAAGCTGTAGACGCGCTCTACCAGCTTCGGTCCTTCCACTTCCCAGTCCAGGCCGCTGGCATTGTGCGGCACCGGAACCAGGGTGTACGCGGCGTGGTGTCCGGCGGGGGCCAGCGCGGGATCGGTCAGCGTCGGCACATGCAGGTACTGGCTGAAATCGTTGCCCATCACCTTGTGACCGAAGATCTCGGTCAGCAGTTCCTCGTAGCGCGGCCCCAGGATGATGTTGTGGTGGCGCAGGTCCAGCGGACGGGCCGGATCGTCGCGGAAGCCGAAGTAGATCACCAGCAGGCTCATGCTCTGGCGGGCGGCCTTGATGCGCACATCGCTGTTGACCAGGCGGGCGGCGGCTGGAATGCGCCTCAGGTTGGTGTTGGCCCAGTCGCCGTTGCTGACCACGATATCGGCGCGCAGTTCCTCGCCGTTCTCCAGCCGCACACCCCGCGCTGTCCGTTTGAGGGTGAGCCGCTTCACAGGCTGACCGCGCCCGTCCGTGACCAGAATCTCGTCCACGCCCGCGCCCAATCGAAGCTGGCCGCCCAGTTCCTCGAACTTCTGCACAAAGGCGCGCACCAGCGCCCCGGTGCCGCCCATCGCGTAGTGGATACCCCAGGTTTTCTCCACAAAGTGGATCATGGCGTAGATGGCCGGAACGCTCAGGGGATTGCCGCCCACCAGCAATGTCTCGAAGGAAAAGACCTGCCGCATTTTGGAATTGCTGAAATACTTGCTGGTGAACGAGAACAGCGTGCGAACGGCGTCCAGGCGCATCAGATCCGGCACGACGCGCAGCATGGATGCCATGTCGCCAAAGTGCGTGTAGCCCAGTTCCAGAAAGCCGCGCTCGAAGATGGCGCGGGCGTCGGCGTGGAAGCGCTCATAGCCCGCTAGGTCTTCGGGCGCAAGTTCGGAAATCTGGCGGCGGGTGCTCTCGGGATCGCCGTCATAGTCGAAGTAGGTGCCGTCATCAAAATAAATGCGGTAGAAGGGCAGGATCGGCACCAGTTTCACGTAGTCGCGGGTGCGCGGGCCGCCGCTCTCGCCGGACTTGATGCGGGCGTCCTCGGTCAGCGTGTGGGGCGGGTAATCCGGCTGGCCCAGCATGCCCTTATCGCGTTCCAGGGCAAACAGCTCCTCAATAAAGTGCGGCACCGTGATCACGGTAGGTCCCATGTCGAACACATAGCCGTCGTCGGTGCGCTTCTGGTAGGCGCGGCCCCCCGGCGCGTCCAGGCGCTCCAGGATGGTGGTGTCAAAGCCCAGGCTTTGCAGCCGGATGCCCAGCGACAGCCCGCCGATGCCGGAGCCGATGATGATGGCGGTCTTGCGCCTGCTGTTGGAGGAATGAGAGGTGGCAGTCATGCTGCGCCCACTACAGCACGTCCGGGCGCGCGGGTCTGTAGCAACGGGTCAAAGGCAAGAGGAAGCGGAGGCCAATTGCTCTGGCCCCCGCTTAATGTTTGTGGCCAGATCAGCGCACGGTGATGATGAGGTCTGCCGGGCGGATCAGCACGCCGTCGCCGTTGAACACCGAGCGGATGGTGTACGTTCCGGCGGGAACATTCTGGTTCTGATCGTCCTTGCCCTCCCAGCGAATCTTCTGCAACTCGCTTGTCTCGCCGGGAGCCACGTCTGTCCCGACAATCTGCATGGTGCAGATGGCGTCTTTCGGCGTGGTGCGGACCACCTGACCCGCCGCGTTCACGACCTCAAAGCGCACGTCGCACGCGCCGTGTTGCAGCTTGATGGCGCTGCTGCCCGTATTGGTCAGCCGCACGCTCCACGTGTTCGCCTGACCTGCCTGCACGCTCTGCGGTCCCTCCAGTTTGGCGGTGTGGGGCTGCGCCAGCGGCGTGTTGACGGACGGCAGGGTGGTCACGGTGGGGGGCGTCACTGGGGTTGCTGAGGCGGGCGCTGGAGCCGGAGTCGTGCTGGGCCGTGCCGCGCCGCTCTGGGGCAGGACGGGGATGTCCGTGATGCTCATTTGCGCGTGGGCCAGCGTGCCGCCCAGCAGGGCCAGCGTCAACAGCAGAGGTCTCGTCATGCCCCCAGCCTGACGCGCCGCGCCTGATGGGGGGTGAGGACAGGTGAAGAAACGGTCATGTGACCACCGACTTTCAGCGCCACGGCAATCAGCGCAGCAGCTTCAGCATTCCCTGGTACATGGCAAAGAAGGTCTGCTCGTCCAGCGGTTCGGGGCGGTTCCAGGTGGCGCTGATGCACAGCGTCTTGCCCGCCCTGGTGGTGACCTGGGTGGTCAGGTTCAGCACGCCGATCTCGGAGCCGCCCTTGTAGCTGACGCTGGAGAAATCGGCGGGATCGGCGAGGCCGGGATTCAACTGGGTCTCGGGCAACCCTGCCACGTCGGCCAGCAGGTGGCACAGGCGCTGGGGGCTGGCGAACCACTCCACGTCCTGCGCGGTGGTCTTGGCCTGCGCGAAGACCCCGACATTCGGCAGTGGCAGGGTGTCGGCCCGCTTCAAGACCTCGCGCCGCGCGTCCCGGTCCAGTCCCGCAGAACGGTAGGCCCGCAGCAATTCGATGTTGGCGGGATCTTTCAGCACAAAAGCCTCGCGGGTACTGGGCATGGCGGTCTGGCCCAGCCGGGCTTCCACCCCCGCGCGGCCCACGGCCTTCAGCAGCAGATCAGTGGCCGTGTTGTCGCTTACGCTGATCATGCGGGCGGCCAGATCGCGCAGGGTGTATTTGCTTCCGCTGGGCGCGTTCTGCAAAGTTCCGCTGGGCAGGCTCTTGTCAGCGTCGGTCAGCGTGACCTCATCGGTCCACTGTTTCTCGCCGCGCGTGACCTGCGCCTGCAATTCACCCAGAATCGCCAGCTTGAAGGCCGAGCCAATCGCCAGCAACTTGCGGCTGTTCAGATCGGCCAATGGCTGGGGCTGCCCCAGCTCTTGCACCAGCAGACTGACCTGACCAGGCAGGGCAGCGAAGGCGGCGCGGGCCTCGTCCAGACTGGCATACGAGATGTCCGGTGCGACGGGGCGCAACAGCAGGCTCGTGATCAGCCCCTGCTCATCCACAGCGAAGCTGGGCACGTCCAGTTGCCCTTTTTCAAAAGTCAGCCGGAAGCCGTTGTCCTGCGGTTCCACCCTCTGGAGCGGGCCGTTCTCGGTGCGGATGTCTGCAAAATTCCTGGTCAGGTCCGCCGCACTGATCTGGGACAGAAACTCCGGGCTAAAACGCGAAGTGTCCACCGGATCGGTCTTGAACAGCTTTTCAAGGAGGGCAGCCGCCCCCGCCTTTACGCCCTGCGCCGCCGCTGGATCAGCCGCTGCCGCCGCCGGACCCGGCACCGCTCCAAATCCAGTCAGCCGTCCCTGGCCGTCCAGCGAGGCAATGGTGACGATCAGTGTGCCGCGCTCGTAGACGGCCAGCGGGCGCTCCTGAAAGGTATCCAGCCGCACGAACTTGCCAAACTGCGTGGGCAGGCTCCTGAGCTGGGCGGCAAGGGTCCCGAACGGCACCTGCGCCAGAAAGTCCGGCGAGAACCACTCCGCCCTGATCTCCGGGGCCGAGAGCAGGCGGGTCAGCGCCTCCGTCTGCGTCATGGTCTGCGCCTGTGCCGGGGCAGAGGCGATCAACGCGATGCTGGTGGTCAGGGTCAACAGTGATCTGTTCATGCCAGTGAATACGAGATGACTGCCGTAGCGGTTGCGTATCTTACACTTCACGCGCCCCTTGATTGTCTGCCTTTCCTCGCCGCCCCGTATGCCGTAAACTGAACCCATGATCCGCTCTGCGCTTACCACCAGGGGACCCCGCGACTAGCCCACGCTAGAGCGCCTGTCCCCGGCTGTGTCACGCCGGGGCTTTTTTTGGTCCCCGCCCAATTTTTCAGATGCCCGGTCCCTTAGACCCTCAGAATTTTAGACCCTTAGACCTCCGCAGGAGCATCCCATGACCCAGACCGATGAAACCCCCATCTCAATCAACGAACCCAATATTCAGGAACCCAGGGCCGAACGCTACAATCCCCACGCCATCGAGCAGAAGTGGCAGGACCGCTGGGCCGAGGAAGGGCTGTACCGCTTCGACGAGAACGCGCCCGGCGAGAAATTCTACGCGCTGACCATGTTCCCGTATCCCAGTGGCAACCTGCACATCGGACACTGGTACGCCAATGTTGCCCCGGATGCCCGCGCCCGCTGGATGCGGATGCGCGGTTACAACGTGCTGTTTCCGATGGGCTTTGACGCCTTTGGCCTGCCCGCCGAGAATGCGGCGATCAAGAACAACGTGGACCCGGCCAAATGGACCTACAGCAACATTGAAAGCATGACGGGGCAGTTTCAGCGCATGGGAACCATGATCGACTGGAGCCGCCAGTTCGCCACCTCTGATCCGGAGTATTACCGCTGGAACCAGTGGTTCTTCACCGAGTTCTTCAAGCGCGGCCTGGCCTACAAGAAGGGTGGTCTGGTCAACTGGTGTCCCAAAGACCAGACCGTGCTGGCCAACGAACAGGTGGTGGGCGGCGCGTGCGAACGCTGCGGAACGCCCGTGGAGCGCCGCAACCTGAACCAGTGGTACCTGAGAATCACCGACTATGCCGACGAACTGCTGGACTTTTCCGATACCGATATGCCCGAGCGCGTGCGGGCCATGCAGACCAACTGGATCGGCAAATCGGTGGGTGCGGAAATCGTCTTCGACACCCCTGCCGGGCCGGAAACCGTGTTCACCACGCGGCCCGATACCATCATGGGCGCAACCTTTCTGGTGCTGGCCCCCGAACACGCCAAGGTGGCCGAACTGACCACTGACGGGCAGCGCGCCGAAGTAGAGGCGTATATCGCGGCGGCGGGCCGCAAGACCGATGTGGAGCGCCAGCAGGACGTGGGCGAGAAGACCGGCGTATTCACCGGCAGCTTTGCCACCCATCCCATCGGCGGCCATCAAGTGCCGATCTGGGTGGCCGATTACGTGCTGGTCACCTACGGCACGGGTTCAATCATGGCCGTCCCCGCCCACGACGAGCGCGACTTTGCCTTCGCCCGCAAATTTGGCCTGGACATCACCGAAGTGATTCGCGCCGAGGGGGCCGGGCCGATGGGCGCGGACGCGGAGGGGGCTTACAGCGGCCCCGGCGTGATCGTCAACAGCGGCGAATTTGACGGTCTGCCCGGCGGCAAGGTCAGCATTGACGCTGTGACTGAAAAGCTGGAGGCGTCAGGCGTGGCGAGGGCCAAGACTACCTACCGCCTGCGCGACTGGCTGCTGGCCCGGCAGCGCTACTGGGGAACCCCCGTTCCCATCGTCTACTGCCCCGAACACGGCGCTCAGCCCGTCCCTGCCGATCAATTGCCCGTTACGCTGCCCAAATTCAAGGGCTTCACGGCCAGCGGGCAGAGTCCCTTGAAACTGGACCGCGAATGGGTGCAGACCACCTGCCCGGTCTGCGGCGGCCCAGCCGAGCGCGACACCGACACCATGGACACCTTCGTGGACAGCAGTTGGTACATGTACCGCTTCCTGTCGCCGCACGATGACAAACATCCCTTTGACCCGGCCAGGGCCAACCTGCTGCCTGTGGACCTGTACACCGGGGGCATCGAGCACGCCATCCTGCACCTGCTGTACAGCCGGTTCTGGACCAAGGTGATGCGCGACATGGGCCTGACCACCCAGAACGAGCCGTTCGCGTGGCTGCGAAACCAGGGCATCATCCTGGGCGAGGACGGCGAGAAGATGAGCAAGTCGCGCGGCAACGTCGTGGACCCCGACGATCTGGTGCGCGAGTACGGCGTGGACACGGTGCGGACCTACCTGCTGTTCATCGCTCCGTGGGAGGTGGGCGGCCCCTGGGACCCGCAAGGGATCAACGGCCCCTCCAAGTGGCTGGCCCGCGTGTGGAACGTATTCTTCGGCGAGCGCACGGCGGGACCGGACGAGGCCGTAAGCGTGGCTGACCTGCGCTACGGCGTCCACAGCACCCTGAAAAAAGTCACCGGCGACTTCGACCGCCTGAGCTTCAACACCATCGTGGCCGCGCTGATGGAGCTGACCAATATTCTGGTCCGCGCCCGCCGCTCGCCCGCCTACGTCACCCCCGAATGGGACGAGGCGCTGAACATCTTCAACTTGATGCTGGCTCCGGTGGTCCCCCACATCGCCGAGGAAATCTGGCACGAGCGGGGCAAAGAGGGCAGCGTGCATGTCGAGTCCTGGCCCGCCACCGACGAGGCCGCTGCCGTTCGCGACACCGTGACCATCGGCGTGCAGGTGGGCGGCAAGGTGCGCGGTCAGGTCAGCATTTCCAAGACCGCCACCCAGGACGAGGCCCTGGCCGCCGCCCGCGCCGAAACGGATGTGGCCCGCTTCATTGAGGGCAAAACGCTGGTTAAGGAGATTTACGTGCCGGGGCGGATCATCAATATCGTGGTGAAGTAAAAAAACTTGTGGCGCCGCTCTGGAGCCTGTGCCGGAGCGCCGTTCTCGATTGATGGTCCAGAGTCAATCTGTATTCCCTCACCTCACGGTAAGGTCAGCACCCGAACGTTGCCGTCCTTCGCGCTTAAATAATTCAACAATTTCCCGGTCGGGCTGATGTTCCAGTCGCCCTGCCGCACCTGATCGCCCAGATCGCCCAGCGTGTTCCAGGCGTTCGCCCTCACGTTGTACTGCCGCAAAATGTGCGCGCCGCCGCCCGGCTTCAGCGGAATCAGCACGAAGCGCCCCGCGTCGCGCCAGCGGTAGGACCCGTAATCGCCCATCTCGGTGGGGGAGCCGCCCGCCGTGCTTTGCAGCCACAGGCCGTTTCTCGCGGCGCTGTCGAAAGAAATCGTGTACAGCACCCGCGCCCCGTCCGGGCTGAGGCTGATGCCCCGGAAGCCCAGCGCTGTCCGCAGGGTCTTTTTTGCGCCGCTGCGAATGTTGAGCGTGAACAGCTCCCGGTCCCGGTTGCCCGGCGCGCTCTTGCCCGACAGCAGCAGCGTGTCGTCGTCCACCCAGCCGCTGACGCCGCCGCCGTAGAGGGTGGCGACAGTGCGCGGAGAACCGAAGGCATCGGCCACATAGACTCGGGTGGCGCGGCGGTCATAGTTGCCGCTGGTGTCGCTGCGGGTGTAGGCCAGACCCGTCTCGGCGTCGTTCCAGCTCACGTCCGCGCCGTAGGTGGGCAGCGTGAAGCGTTTGCCGTCGGCCAGCCGCTCCAGCACCGTGGCTTCACCGGGGCCGGGCCGCACCGCCCAGCGCAGTTTGGGCGAGAAATAGGCGACGCTTGAAAACCGGCGCGTGACCTCGCCCCCCGTGGCCGCCACCTGATAGAAGCCGGTGCTGGCGCGGGTGGGCGGGCCGTCCAGAAACAGCAGCGCTCCCGAATCCGGCGTCCAGACTGTGCCGGGGCAGCACTCGCCGCCCAGCACAGCGCGGGAAGGGAGGGTGGCGGCCAGGGCAGACGCGCCCGCGAGAACGGCGGTCAGCAGCAGCCCCCTCACCGCGCGCCTCCTGGAGCGATGGGCCAGGGGTTGGCGAATTCGTTGAGCAGGCGGCCCCCACGCAGGGCGGCGGGTTGCGAGTCCGGCGATTGCCACTTGCGCGGCGCACTCAGGTCGTATTCGTAGCCGCGCCCGAAGCTGCCCGCCAGTGCCAGCGTGTTCCAGTCGGCATTCAAGTACGGCAGTGGGTTGAAAAAACGCTGGTGCGCCCGGTCCCGCAGCTCCAGATGCAGATGCGGCGCGCTGATGCACGTTCCCTGCGAGTCGCCGCTCTGCCCGATCACCTGCCCGCGTGTGACCTTCTGGCCAGGCCGCAACGAAGCCCGCTGGAGCAGATGTCCGTACAGGCTGCTCAGGTTGCCCGCGTGGTCAATCACGACGTTGTGCGGGGGGCTGCCGTGCGGGCCGTCCACCTCGGCCACCACGCCGTCGCCGATGGCGCGCACCGGGGTGCTGCACGGCGCGCTGAAATCCAGCCCGGCGCGCTGAAATCCAGCCCGGCGTGGATGCCCTGCAAGTTGCCGTAGGTGCTGCGCCGCTGACGGTACGCGCCGGTGGTGTTGCCGTAAGCCTGGCCCAGCAGCCAGGAGTCGGGGCCGGGCGCGCCCGCGAAGGGCAGCCCAAATTGCCGCGCAGGTTGGGCGACGGCGCTCAGGGGCAGGGCTGGAGCGTAATGGGCTGCGGCCAGGGAGGTCAGCAGCAGGCCGCACAGGGCAGCCCACGCTGTCTGCGGGCCGCGCTGCGGAATAGAGGCGGGAGAGGCCATACGCGATCTTGACTTCATTCGCCGTGTAGAGGCGTGCCTGCGCCTACGGTTGGGGGTTGCGGCTCCGCGTGGTTCAGACCTCTGCCTCCCGCTGCGCCGCGCCGGGTCTACTCTGAGCGGCATGACCCAGATGGCCCCTGAAACTCAGCGCCACGCCGCGCCCGCCGCCCACGTCCCGCTGAACCGCGAACGCCTGATCGCCCCCGGCCCGGTGGAGGTGGACCCCCGCGTATTGCTGGAGCTGGCGCAGCCGCAGATGCACCACCGCAGCCGCGCCGCCGTGGACAAGTTGCTGGAGGCGCGGCAGAAGCTGACCCGCCTTCTGGGCGATCCCTACGAAGCGGTGATCACCACCAGCAGCGGCACCGGGGCCTTCGAGGGCGCGCTGGTCAGCACCACGCCCGCCGGGGCGAAGGTGGTCAATGCCCAGGCCGGGAAATTCAGCGAACGCTGGGGCGACATGGCCGGGCGCTTCGGCTACGACGTGGGGATCGTGGCCCGTCCCTGGGGCGAACTGCTTGAGCCAGATGAGGTGGCAGATGCCAGCCGTGACGCCCACACCCTGCTGATCACCCACAGCGAGACCAGCACCGGGGCGCTGCACGATCTGGGGACAATTGCGCGGGCTGCCAAGGCGCAGAACCCTGGTCTGATCGTCATCGCCGACTGCGTGACCAGTTACGGCGTGGCGGAGTTGCGGCCCGCCGCGTGGGGCGTGGACGTGATCGTGTCGGGCAGCCAGAAGGGCACGGCCACCCCGCCGGGCCTGGGCTTCGTGCTGTTCAGCCCGGAAGTGCAGGCGCGCATGGTGCAGAACAGCGCCCACGGCTACTACCTGGACCTGACCCGCGAACTGAAGGGACAACAGGCGGGCAACACCCCCCAGACCCCTGCCATCAACCTGATCTACGCCCTGTCTGCCGCGCTGGACCGCCCGCTCAGCGTGCCGCTGGAAGTGCTGTGGGCCGAGCAGCAGCGCAAGGCCGACGCCTTGATTGCCGCCGGGACCGCGCTGGGCTGCCCATCCTGGACCGCGCGCCCCAGCCCCGCCGTCGCCGTCCTGAAAGCGCCCGAGGGCCTGACGGGCCGTCAGATCGCCGCCGTCCTGACTGGCATGGGCCAGCGCGCCCTGGCGGGCCAGGCCCCCCACGAAGACGCCGTGTTCCGCGTCAGCACGATGGGCCACGCGGACCGTTACGACGCTCTGGGTATCGCCGGAATGCTGGAAGATGCCTTTGCGGCTCTGGGCCACGGCTTCGAGCGGGGGGTGGCGGTGTCGGCGGCGTGGGCGGCGCTGACATAGGGGCGACGTCCGAAGGCCGGCAAGATTCAAGCTCACCTCCAGCGTTCAGACCCTTCGACTTTTAGACGGCGAGGTCTAATCCAGCACAGTCATCCCCGAATCCTTCACCCGCTGCCTGACATTCTCCGTTCCCTTGCCACCGACGCGGATCACGAAGCGGCGGTGACCATCCCGGCCATCGTAGGTGGCGACGCTGATGATATTGCTGGGCATGATCGCCTGGGTGGCCCTTTCCAGGCTGCCGGGGGTGTCGGGCATTTCCAGCGTGATGCGCGGACCGCCCTCACGCATGCCCAGAATCTCGGTGAACGCCCGCAGCACGTCCATGGTGGTAATGATGCCGCTCAGCTTGCCGCTGTCGTCCAGCACCGGCAGGCCGCCCACGTGGTGCTCCTGCATACGCAGGGCGGCGTCTTCCATGTACTCGCCCTCGGCAGCCGTGATCACGGGCCGGGCCATCATCTCGGCCACCGTCAGCTTGCTCAGCAGGTAATTCAGCTCCCACACGCTCAGGGTGGTGGCCTTGCTGGGCATGGCGTCTTTAAGGTCTTTGCGGGTGGTAATGCCGATCAGTTTGCCCCCCTCCATCACCGGCAGGCGGCGGAAGTTGCCCTCCTTGAGGATCTTCAGCGCGTCCATCACGGGCGTACCGGGGGTCACGGTCACGGGATCACGGGTCATCCAGTCGCGTACAAGCATGTAAATAATCTACTGGATTGCGCCTGTGCCGAGATCAGGCCAATGTCCTGTGCTGGCTGGTTCGCCAGAACGGCTCCGCCGGGGGAGAAGCCCCTACAGCACCAAGACCCCATGATGCTTGGCCTTGTCCTGCGGCTCTACATGAATGGTAATGCTGCTGTCGGGCATCTCGGCGCGGATGGCGTCTTCCAGGCGGTCACAGATGGCGTGGGCCTCCTGCACGGCCATCTCGCCGGGCACCACCATGTGGAACTCGATGAAGGCCAACTGCCCGGCGTGGCGGGTCCGCAGATCGTGCATTTCCAGCGCGCCGTCGCCGTGTTCGCTCATTACGTGGCGGATGCGGGCCTCGGTCTGCGGGTCCACGGCGGCGTCCATCAGACCGCCCACGCTCTCACGGACCAGGCCAAAACCGCTCCACAGGATGTTGGCCGCCACCAGCAGCGCCAGCGCCGGGTCCAGCCAGGTCACTCCGGTCAGCTTGGCGGCCAGCACGCCCAGCAGCACGCCCACGCTGGTCAGCACATCGGTCTTCAGGTGCCGTCCGTCGGCCAGCAGCGCCGGGGAGCGCAACTCGGCCCCCATGCGCAGCAGCCGCGCGGCCCACAGCGCGTTGACCACGCCCGCCGCCAGATTGACCAGCAGCCCCGCGTAGGGCGCGTCCAGCTCGCGCGGGTTCATCAGCCCCCCAATCGCCTCGCGCCCGATGCTCAGGGCGGCCAGCACGATCAGCACGCCCTCGGCCACCGCGCTGAAATACTCTGCCTTGGTGTGGCCGTAGGGGTGGTTCTGGTCGGCAGGCAGAGCCGCCACGCGCAGCGCGACGAAGGCCGCCAGCGCCGCCGCCACGTTGACCACGCTCTCCAGCGCGTCCGAGTACAGCGCCACGCTGCCGGTCATCAGGTAGGCCACGAACTTCAGGCCCAGCACCACGCAGGCCACTCCCACCGTCCACAGCGCCAGCCGCGCCGCCCGTCCGGCCCCCTGCTGCCGGGGCGTGGTGCGGGGAGGGAACGGCGCGCTCATGCCCGAAGATTAACAGGGTTAGGCACGGCAAAAGGCGTGGTGGGGGGATGAAACTGGCCCGGAGACAGTCCAGAAGATGAGGTTTGGACGTGCCTCGCTCCAGCCCAGAACCAGCCCAAAATCAGCTCAGAACCAGTGCAAATACCAAGAGGTCATCTGGGCGCGGCGGTCTTCATAAAGTGCCGATCAGATGGGGGGGGGTGGCCCAGGTTGCCAGTCTCAAAAGTGCCCTCTGGCACGCGCGTCAGCCGCCCGTCATGCTGCTGATCGTAAGCTGAAGCACCATTAACGTTCCCCCCCTGCGCCCTCATGGCCCGTCATGTTGTCCGGCTTAACCTGCTTCTCGGAGGTACTACCCGTGAAGAAACTCTTGATGATTCCGGCAGCCCTGCTGCTGTCCACCGCCGCCGCCGCCCCCAAAATCAGCGCCCAAAGCATCATCGTGAACCCCACCCAGCCTGACCTGAGCGTCAGCGTGCGGATCAACAAGGACACCACCGGCAACCAGAACCCGGCCTACAAGGTCGATGAGAACGCCGTAATTACCGCCACCGTCAACCGGGACGCCTACGTGTACCTGTTCAACGTCAACCCCGACGGCAGCGTGGACCAGATCTTGCCCAATCGCCTGAGCGACAGCAACTTCGTCAAGGCCGGGGCCACCAAGAGCTTCCCCGAAGCGGGCGACAACTTCAAGTTCACCATCGCTGGCCCCATCGGACAGAACAAGGTGCTGGCCCTGGCGAGCCTGACGCCTCTGAAGCTGGACCAGATCAGCTCCTTCAAGACCGGTCAGGACCAGTTCGCCACCGTCAACGCCAAGAGCCAGGCCGGGCTGGCGCAGGCCCTGAGCATCGTGGTCACGCCGATTCCCCAGAACTCCTGGGTGTCTGATACGGCCTTTTACACTGTGGCCGCCGTGAACCCGGTCAGCACCGGCAGCCTGTTCGTGGGTGCCAACGTGGACAACGCCACCGTGATCCTGAACGGCCAGCGGCTGGGCGGCGCGAACGTCACCTACAACAACCTGCGCCCCGGCAGCTACCCGGTCCGCATCCAGGCCCCTGGTTACAATGACATCTCCACCACGGTTGCCATCCGCGCCGGCACCACCACCAACCTGAACGCCGAGTTCGTCGCTGTGGTGGTCACCCCGCCCGCGCCCACCCGGCTCACCATCTCCATTCGCAGCAACCTGAACAATGCCCGCGTGTTCGTGGACGGCCAGGAGGCCGGCACCGTCCGCAATGGCACCCTGAGTGTGCAGGTGGACCGGGGCAGCCACGAAATCGTGATGATCGCTCCGGGCTACCGCACCTTCCTGAGCACCTACAACGTGACCACCAACGGTCAGATCACCATCAACCCCACCCGCTAAATTGGCCCCTGTGGTTGTGATCCCCCGCCGAAGAGGCGGGGGTTTTTCTGTGGTTTGGCCCTTAAATCCCCGGCGGTCTACCGTGGTCCCGTGGTCAGCAGATCGCGCAGCACCCGCGCAGTCATGCCCCAGATGTCGTGGCCCTGCCAGGGATAGCGGTACAGCACCGCCAGTTGCCCGTCGGGCATGCGGCGGGTCTCGCGCGTGGGCGTCAGGGCGCGCAGTTCCGAGAGCGGGGGCAGTAAGAGTTGGGCCACCTCGCCGGACAGCCGCAGCAACGGTTGGGCCGGAATTCGCGTCAGCACGGGTGTGACGTGAAAGCCCGCCGGGGTGTACACGTCGTCCATCTCGCCCAGCACGGTCACGGCGGCGGGGTCCAGGCCCACCTCCTCCCACGCCTCGCGCACGGCCCCGGCCACCACGCCCTCCCCAGATTCCAGGCTGCCGCCCGGAAAGGCGATCTGGCCCCGGTGGGTGGGCAATTCCGAGGACCGCACGGTGAGCAGCACGCGTGGGTCCACCTCGCGGGTCAGGGCCACCAGCACGGCGGCGCGGCGGTACTCGGGCAGGTGCAGCGGCTGGCGGCGGCGCGCGGACAGCCAGCCCTCCCAGGGGTCAGGCTCCAGTCCTGTGCGGGCATCTTCGAGCAGCGAAACGTCCAGCGGATCGGTCATGCGGTCCCGGTCATGCAGCCTCGGTCATGGCGCCGGGGTGGCGTCGGGCAGGCCCTGAAGCATGCGTGTGGTGTGGTCCCGCAGCGCCAGTTCGGGGTCCACGCCGCTCGCACGTGCCCACGCCACCACGGCGGCCAGGACCTCCGCAACGCCCTGCGGCGAGTCGGAGGCGACCTCCAAAACTCCGGTCACCTGTTGCCGACTGCCCTGAGTGCCCGTCAGTTTCTGCGCCGTCCCCTCGCGGGCCAGCGCGCCCAGGGCAGACGGCACCCGGTCCAGCGCGCGGCGGGGTTGGCCGCCCTGTTCTGCCGCCTTGATGGCCTGCCAGTTGCGGACCACCTCGGCGCTGCCGCTGACCCGCGTGGTCCCGAAGACATGCGGGTGCCGCCGCACCAGCTTTTGCACGATGGCCCCCTCCACATCCGCGTAACTGAAGGTGCCCTGTTCCTCGGCAATGACGCTGTGGAAGGCCACTTGAAGCAGCACGTCGCCCAGTTCCCCGGCCAGTTCCGCCGGGCTGCCGCCGTCAATGGCGTCCACGGCCTCCGCCGCTTCCTCTAACAGGTAAGGGCGCAGCGAGGCGTGGGTCTGCTCGGCGTCCCAGGGGCAGCCGTTCGGGGCGCGCAGGCGGCGCATGGTGTTCAGCAGGTCCTGCATGCGGGCCACTGTAGCGCCTGGGTCTGGTTTTTGACCGTGGGCCAGTGGCATCCGCCTCATGCCCGCTTCACGAGGCGTCAGGCGGGATGTGCTGCACTGTAGGCATGAAGCCCCAGACCACTCTCGCGCCCGCCGCGCTGCTGACCACCCTGCTGCTGGCGGCCCAGGCCCAGACATCCGCGCAGACTGCCGCTACGGCGCTGCCCGCCCCGTGGACCACGGCCCGGCTGGCCACGGCCACCTACGTGATTCTGGACCCACAGATGACCGGCCCCAGCCTGATCGGCGGCAGCGATCAGAGCAGCGTGCTGGCCGCCATGCGCCGGGATTCGGGCGGGGCGCTCAAGCGGCGGTATCCGGGGGCTACGATCAGCGCCGACGCCGCCAATCCCCAGGCCATCCGCGTGACCCCGGTGCTGAAGACCCCCTCCGCGCTGCTGCCGTGGCTGAAACTGACTGCCCGCCTGGATTTTGCGCTACCCGAGGGCGAGCGGATCAGCGTGGGGCAGGATTTTACCCTGTGGGACGTCTACCAGCACCGGGCCGAGGCCGCCAACTTCGTGTATGACCAGTTGGCCCAGCGCCTGCCCTGAGCAGGGGGCGGTGCTGCCAGCACTGCCGCCGATCACGCTGTCACTCTTCTTCACTCCACTCTCCTGTTTTTGCCCACCCACCGCCCACTCATGGCATGTGCCGGGGCCAGGACTCCGGGGAGGCTTGAGATGAATAGAACGGCATATTTGAGACGTTGCATGGTCATTAGCCTGCGGCACCGCGCCATCTGGATTCTGGTGGGAGGGCTGGCCGGATTGACCCTGGCCACCGTCTTGGGGCTGCGAGCGCCGTGGTGGATCGTGCTGGCCCTGCTGGGGGCCGGACTGATTGCTGCGTCAATAGCCGCCAGCTCCTCCCTGCGGCATGCGGCGGACCCGGAGCTTCAAGCCGAATATACGGTCCCGGACTCCTCTCAACGCAACGATCGACCGCGTTGAAACCCATGATTGCGTTGAAACCCACGACTGCGCCCGTTCGTACTGCGCCCGTTCATTCAGTGGCCGGACGCCCGGGCGTGTTAGCGTCGGGGAATGACTGACCAGACAGTACAGGACAAGGCGGGCACGCGCGGCAGTGCATTTATCACCGGGTCCAGCAAGGGCATCGGCTACGAGGTGGCGCGCGCTCTGGCCGGAGCGGGCTACGCCGTGACCATCACCAGCCGCAACGAGCAGGAGATCGGCGAGGCAGCCCGCAAGATCGGTGGTACGGACAAGGTCAGCAGCGCAGTCAAGGTCAGCGGCGCAGTGCGCGGCGTGGTCTGTGACGTGCGCGATCCAGCGGCCCTGGAGCGCGAGGTGGCCGCCCACGTCGCCGCTTTCGGCGGCCTGGACGTGCTGTTCGTCAACGCGGGCGTGGGCAACTTCGCCAACGTGGCCGATATGAGCATCCAGCAGTGGCAGGACGTGATCGATACCAACCTCTCGGGGGCCTTTTACACCATCAAGGCGGGCATTCCGGCGCTGAAGAAGGGTGGCGGCTACATCTTCACGCTGTCCAGCCTGGCGGGCAAGAATCCGTTCGCGGGCGGCGCGGCCTACAACGCCAGCAAATTCGGTCTGAATGGCCTGTCCGAGGTGCTGACCCTGGACCTGCGCCAGCACGACATCAAAGTGACGCAGATCATGCCTGGCAGCGTGGCCACCCATTTTGCCGGGCACACGCCCAGCGACGCCGATGCCTGGAAAATCCAGCCCGAGGACATCGCGCAGCTCACGCTGGACCTGCTGAACATGCCCGTGCGGACGCTGCCCAGCAAGGTCGAGGTCAGGCCCAGCAAACCGCCCAAGAAGTAAGGGAACAGTAGAAATAGGGAGACAGATTGAAGCCGCTCGTAGGTTGTGGCGGACGTGCCATACGACATGGCCGAGAACGGGACCGCCCTACCCAACCCCGAGCGGCCAGAGCCAGTCCGGGCGAATCTGGAGCGTCCCGCCGCTGCGGGCCATGAAATCCCGGCCAGCCGGGTGCCTGGCATGGGTAACGGCGTGTTCGCCATCGTAATCACCCTGCTGGTGCTGGAGCTGCGGCCTCCCGGAATCTCTGGAGTGCTGGACGGTGCCGGGCGCGCTCAGGAGCTGAATGGGGCCATTCTTAATCTCTTGCCCCGTCTGATCGTCTTTTTCGTGACGTTTTTGGTGGCGGGCATCAGTTGGGTCAGTCACACCTGGTCTCAGTCCCATCTCTCGCGGCTCGATTCGCGCCTGGCGTTTTTAAACATCATCTACCTGATGTTCGTCTCGCTGTTGCCGGTTCCCTCGGCACCGCTCGGCGCGTTCGGCGACACGCCCACCGGTCTCGCCAGCTATGCCCTCAATCAGGTGCTGATCGTGCTGGCCTTCCTGTGGATGCTCTGGCACGCGGTCCGCCACGGGCTGATGGCTCCTGGCTGGCAGGCCGAACGCCTGGGCAGCGGGCGCTGATCAACCTAAGCGTGTTCGCGCTGATGGCGCTTTTGGCCCTGACCGCGCCGACGCTGGCCTTGTTTGTGCCATTCGTGCTGCTGGCGGCCCATCCGCTGCTGTCGCGGGCGCGTGGGCTGGGCTGTTGAGACGTTCAGACTGCGGCGCGGCGGCCCTGCTAGACTGCGGGGCGTGTACACGAACCGCCGCGCGCATTACGAGTACGAGTTGCTGGAGCGCTTCGAGGCGGGGGTCAGCCTGACCGGCAGTGAGGTCAAGAGCATCCGCGCCGGGGGCGTCGATTTTCGCGACGCCTTTGCCCGGCTCTCGGGCGGCAACGTCGATCTGGAGGGCCTGTATATCCCGCCCTACACCGAGGCCACCTACAACAACCACGAGCCGCGCCGCACCCGCCGCCTGCTGCTACACCGCGAGGAAATCCTGAAGATGAAGCGCGGGCTGGAGCAAAAGGGCCTGACCCTGATTCCCACCCGGCTGTACGCCAAGGGCCGCTATTTCAAGGTGGAGGTGGCCCTGGCGCGCGGCAAGAAGCTGCACGACAAACGCCGCGCCGAGGCCGAGAAGACCGTGCAGCGGGAGTTGCGGGCGCTGTGAGGTTTCTCGGAAGATCTTTTCTATCGAGGCCGCCTGCGACGGGCCGCGCGGGCGGGCTGCGGCGCTCCTGGCCGCTGCTGTCTGCCGCGCTGCTGGCCGGGCTGGCCGGGGCGCAGGTGACCTTCGGCAAGCTGAATCTGGCCGGGCAGCAGGTGGACAGCATTGGGCTGTACGGCGCGGAGTATGTGAACGGCGACGTGCTGGGCAAGCTGGTCCGGGTGACCCGAGATGGACCGATCGTGCGCGTCAGGGGGCTGGGCCACACGCTGCTGGTTCCCATCGACCTGGACCAGGAACGCGCCACCACCGATTTCAACATCGTGCAGCTCGACACCCGCCGGATTCAGGCCCCAGCAGCCACACTGGTCAACGGCAAGCTGTACCTGCCGCTGAGCACCCTAGCCACCGGGCTGGGGGCCAGGTACGAGCAGGGCAAGCTGACGCTGGCGCAGCCGGAGTTGCTGGGCGTCAGCAGCCGCGCGGGCCAGGACAGTGACCGGCTGGTGCTGGACCTCAGCCGTGACGTGGGGATCAGCGATGAGGCGCGCGGCAGCCGGGTGGTGGTGCGGTTGCGCGGCGTGAAGGGCGAGGCCCGCAAATACACCACGCGCGGGGCCTTTGTGCCGTCTGCCGAGGTCAGCCGTGACGGCGATGACCTGATCCTGAGCGCGCCGATCACTGCCGCCAGCGGCTACCGGGTCTACAAGGTGGTGCGGCCCGGCGGCACGCGGGTGGTCCTGGACCTGGGGCCGGGCATCCCGCGCGTTAGCCCGGCCCTGCTGGAACGGGTCACGCGCCCGCTGATCGTGCTGGACCCGGTCAAGGTGACGGGGATTGGCCGCGACCCCACCCTGGACGTGGCCCGCCGCGCGGCGGAGATGCTGAGTGGGGCGGGCTGGCAGGTGCAGGTCACCCGCGATACCGCCAGCGCCCTCAACCGCGACGAGAAAATGACACTGGCCCGCCAGAGCGACGTGTATCTGGCCCTGAACCTGGGCCGCTTTCCCGGCTCGACCCGCAGCGGCGTAACTGTCTACGAGCCAGCCGGGCCGGCCCCGTCTCAACTGGTCAGCAGCGTCCGGGTGGGCAGCACGCTGCCTTATGGCTCGCTGGTGGTGGGCGACACCGGCGGCACCCGTCGCCTGAGTGAACTGCTGCGCGGTGAACTCAAGGGCGGCAACATCACGGCGGGGCAGGGCAGCCTGTCGCGGGTCATGACCCTCAGCGAGGCTCCACAGGCCGCGCTGCTGCTGGAACTGGGCTGGGCCAGCAATTCCAGGGATCTGGCCAACCTGAGCGTCGAGCGCCGCTTGCAGGCGCTGTCGGTGGCGGTGGCCCGCTCGGTGGCCACCTACCTGACCGCCCGGGCCAACAACAACGCCAATGTCGGCGCAGGCAGCGCGCCCAACGCGGGGGCAGGCCAGTGATCCGCCGCCTGTTCTCGCTGTTTAATGTCATCAGTGCCGCGCTGCTGGCCGCCGCCGTGCTGGCCTATCAGGCGGTCCAGCGCCCCCCCACCCTGCCAGAGGCCCCCAAATTGCGACTGGCCGAGCGCACGCCTATGAAAGTCCAGGTGTACTTCACCGATCCGCAGGTGCGCGCCATGAAGGCCGAGACGCGCACCGTGCAGGTGACCCAGAGCAACCCGCGCGCCGTGGCCCAGGCCACGCTGAACGTCTGGGCCGCCGGGCCGAACAGCTCGTCGAATCTGGCGGTGGTGCCTGTGGGCACGGCAGCCCCCAAGGTCTACCTGCGCGGCACGCATTACTACGTGGACCTGCCCGCCGCCTACGCGGGCCTCCGCTACGGCCCCAGCGGCGAGCGCATGCTGCTGTGCACCCTGACCCGCACCCTGCTGAACACGCGCGGCGACGACGTGTCCTTTGTGCTGGACGGTCAACCGGTGGACAGTCTGGGCCAGATCAATCTGCGTGGTCCGTTCACGCGGCAGGACTGCGCCGATGAATAGGAGGGAGATGTCTGACCGTCTAAAGGTCTAACCGTCTGACCGCTTAAAAAATGAGGACTTGCTGCCTCATTCTTTTACGCTTTGACCGTTTGACCTTCAGGCAGTTCGACCCGCAGCCATGCTGAGGACCATTACCCTTCAGGGCTTCAAGAGCTTCGCCGAGCGTACCCGGCTGGAGTTCGGGCCCGGCGTCAGCGCCGTGATCGGCCCCAACGGCAGCGGCAAGAGCAACGTGGTGGAGGGCCTGCGCTGGGTCACGCACGGCGCGCGGGCGCGCGAGTTGCGGGCTGGGCGCGGCAGCGAGCTGATCTTTCACGGAAGCGGCGGCAAGGCTCCGCTGGGGCTGGCCGAGGTGCAACTGGAATTGCAGACCCCGGAGGGCCGCGTGAACCTGTCGCGCCGCATCTACCGGGGCGGAGCGGGCGAGCAGGACCTGAACGGGCGGCCCGTGCGCGCCCGCGACGTGCAGGCAGCGCTGCGCGGCACCGGTCTGGGACCGGGCGGTCTGGCCGTCATCGGCCAGGGCGAGGTCAGCGGCGTGGTGGGTGCGGAGGGCCGCACGCTGCTGGGTTACGTGCAGGAGGCCGCCGGGCTGTCCCGGGCCGTCAGCGCCCGCCAGGAAACCGAGGCGCGGCTGGGGGACGCCGACACCCATCTGGCCCAGTTGCGCCTGCTGCAAGGCGAGCGCGAGGCGGCGGTGTCACGCCTGGAACGCGCCGCCCGTCAGGCCAGGCGCTGGCGAGAATTGAGTTTGCGGACGCTGACCCTTGAAGACGCCCTGAAGCGCGAACGCCAGGCCGCGCTTCACCGTGAGATTGCCGGGGCCAGGAGTGAGACGGCGCAACTCGAAACCCGGAGCGCCGTCCTGGCCGCCCAGGTCCAGATTGCCGCCGCAGGTGTGGAAACTGCCCGCGAGTCCGCGCAGGACGCCCGCGCCCGCCGTGACGCGTACGCCGGGGCCTTGGACGCGCTCAGGGCCGCCCGCGACGCCCACGCCCAGGCTGAACGCTACCGGGGTCACCTGCGGGGCGAGGCCGAGGGCTTGCAGTCCGAACTCGCCAGCCTTCCCACATCCCCTCCGGCCCAGCCCGCGTCCGATCTGGCCGCGCTGGACGCCGCCTCTGCCCGCATTCGCAGCGACGCCGAGGCTGCCGAACGCCGCGCCCGCACCCTGGACGCCGAGCTGACCCGCGCCCGCACGCTGGCCGCCCGCGCCGCAGAGGGACTGGCCCGTGCCGATGCCAGCCGCGAAACGCTGAGCGCCGAGCTGGAGCGGGCCGAGGGGAACCTGGAAGTCGCTTCCGAGGGCTTGGAGGCTGCCGCCGAACGCCTGAGCACCTCGCGTCTGGCCCGCGAATATGCCGAAACGCAGTACACCGCGCACGCTGCCGAACGGGAGACCGCCGTGAACCAGGAACGCCACCTGGCGGGCGAGCTGGCCCGCGTGAACGCCAGCGTGGCCCCGCTGCGGCGTGAACGCCAGCGCCTGGAAACCGCCCTGAACAGCTACGCCCGCTACGGCGAGGGCGCGCGCAACGCGCTGCGGCTGGACCATCCCGGCATCGTGGGTTCGGTGGCGGACCTGCTGACCGTGCCTGCCGAGTATGAAACCGCCATTGGCGCGGCGCTGGGGCGGCGGCTGGAGCAGGTGGTGGTCTTGCGGGCCGACGACGCCCGCGACATCATCGAGGAGTTGAAGCGTTCCGGCGGGCGGGCCACCTTCCTGCCGCTGGACCTGATCCGCGCCCGCCCACGCCGCGACGCGCAGTTCTTGCACGAAACGGGCGTGGTGGGCAATCTGGCGGACCTGTGCCCCAGCGATCCGCCGCTGGTGGGCCAGGCGATTCTGGCCGATACGCTGGTGGTGCAGGACCTGCGCGTCGCCAACCGGATGGCCCGCTCGCACGCAAGCCGCCCGCGCCTGGTCACGCTGGACGGCGAACTGGTGGAACCCGGCGGGGCGATCACCGGGGGCCGCCTGCGAGACAGCGGCGCGGGCGTCCTCGGCGATCAGCGCCGCTTTCAGGAGCTGGAGGCGGAGCTGGAGGAGGCCGACGCGCTGGGAGCGCGCCTCGCTGATCAGTTGGAGCAATTGAGGCTGACTTCAAGCGGCGGCAACGAGCGCCATGATCTGATTCTCGCCGCCCGCGAACGCGCCGCCCGCGAAGAACGCGAGGCCGAGCGCCGGGTCACCGAACTGACCGCCCAGACCCGCAGCCTGGGCGAGAACCGGGACCGCCTGCTGGCGCGGCTGGGGCCGGAAATGGGGGTTGTGGCGGCCTCGGAGCTGCCGGATGTAGAGGCGCTGGAGGCCAGGTTGACCGCCGCCCGCCACGCTGCGGAGACAGGCCGCGCCGCCGAACGGGAAGCTGTTGAGGCGCTGGCCCTGGCCCGCGAACTGGCTGCCGCGTGGCAGGCTTACGAATCCGCCCAGAGCCGCGCCGCCGAACTCCGCACCCGGCTGGATGCCAACGCCGGGGCCACCGCCACCCAGAACGCGCATCTGAGCGCCGCCGCCGCCGAACTCGCGCGCCGTGAAGCCGCCCTGGGCGAACTGGACGAATCCGAATTCCCGCGCGCCGAGGCTGCCCGTGAGGCCGCCGCCCTGGCCTACGCCACCCTGATTGGCAGCCAGAACAAGGTCCGCGCCCGCCTGGACGACTTGCGCGTGCTGATCGCCCGCCGTGAGGGCAGCCTGGAACCGCTGCCCGACGGCTGCACCCCACCCGGCACCCCGCGCGAGTGGACGGCGGAATCAAGCCGCGCCCACGCCGAACTGGGAGAATTGGGGACCGTCAACGCCCGCGCCGAGGCCGATCACGCCGCCGAACTGGCCGAACTCCAGACCCAGCGGGCCGAGGCCGCCGACGCCGAGAGTGCCACCGCCGAACTGCGTGCCCACATGGGCGAGCTGCAAGACGCCGAGGGAGCCGCCACCCACGCCGCCTTCACCCGCGTCAACGCCGCCTTCCGTGACTACAGCGCCGAGCTGCTGGGCGGCGAGGGCGAGCTGGAAGGCGAGAGCGACGACTCGGGCCGGTTGACCGGACTGCGGTTGGCCGTGCAGCCCAAGGGCAAGCGCACCCGCAACCTCAACCTGTTGAGCGCCGGGGAGCGCACGATGGCGGGCCTGGGCTTCCTGTTCGCGCTGAACCACGCGGGCGGCGACGGTGGGGCAGGCGGGTTGCCTCTGGCCGTGCTGGACGAGGTAGACGCTCCGCTGGACGAGGCCAACATCCGCCGCTTCACCGCCTTTCTGGAGCGCTTCAGCGCCCGTGGCGCGCAGTTTTTGCTGGTCACGCACCAGAAGGCGACGATGGAAGTCGCCACCGCCCTGTGGGGCGTGACCACTGACGGCAGCGGAGCCAGCCGCGTCCTGAGCATCCGCCAGGCCGAGGACGGCGCGCGGCGGGTGATGGTGGAGGGTTGAGGAAGGTCTTTCTTACGTCGGCGTCTTGCCAAAACGGTCCAGCTCCCGTTGCAGCTCCCGGTAAAACTGCGCGATGTGAAAGCCGTCGCAGGCGGCGTGGTTGGCATGGACCGCTACCGGCATCAGCAGTCGCCCCGCGCTCTCCTGATATTGCCCCACGGTGAAAATGGGCAGCAGAGAGTCCGCTCCGTCCTGAATCTTCAGCTCGAAGGCGCTGAAGCCCAGCCACGGCGCGACGGAGATGTTCAGCACATGGGGCGGCGCACCCGGCTTGGGCAGATACTCCAGGAGTGAGCCGTAGCCCTGCGCGTCGGCGTGATAATTGCTGAGAAACCCTCCGAAGTCGTCGCCCAGTTCCGTCCACAGGGCCGAGAAAGTTTCCGTCTCTGGATGAAAGACGGTGTAGAGGGGCAACACACCGTCCCAAATGCCGGGCTGATCTCCGTCCAGGAGGCCCATTCGCAGGGCGGGGAGCCGGTTGACCACCGCGCAGATGCTATAGATCACGGCGGGTGCGAAGGGCGTCCCGCGTTCTTTCAGTCGGCCTCTGAATGCCGTCACGTCCACGGAAGCGGTGACGTTAAAGGTGCAGGGGTTTTACCGGAAGTGCTGATAGGTTTGCCGACGGGGCCAGGTGATCAGATCAAGGGGACGGAGCATCCCCGCAATTTAGCGGCATCAGTGGGCTGGCCTCCTCACGCTGCGCCATTTTGCCAACCCCCCCCGACTCCGCCAGAAGGCTCAAGGCAGCGTGGGGGCAGATTTGCGACAATGGGGGCATGAACACCCCGACTCCGCAACAGGCGCTGACCGAATTCCTGTCCTGCTGGCAGAAACGGGATTATTCCAGCATGTCGCGGCTGCTGCCCGCGCACGGCACGCCGCCCAAAAAGCAGACCGTCAAGGCCACCCGCGAGCTGTACGGCACCCAGAAACTGACCGATTTCAACCTGCTGGCCGCCCGCGACACCGACCCTGCCGCCACCAATCTGGATGTGGAACTGCACTACCGCGAGGCCGGGGAGCTGGAGGTCAAGCGCTGGCGCTTTCGCATGGTCTATGTCAACGACGCTGGGCAACCGATCCCGCGCAACCAGCCGTCTGGACACTGGAAGCCGTATGTCCGCCGCGTGCTGCCGGACCCCCCGGCACTGCGGGCCTGAGCTGCGGTAAGCGACAGAGTCACCGAAGCAATTCCGCCCGGCGACTCTGTTTTTAGTGGTGCGGGTGCGGCTTATTTCTTTCTGGCTTTGGGAACCGCGACGGCCAGATCGGCGGCGGTGATCGGGTGCTCCTGCGCGCCAAAGCCGGTGGCGGCCAGCGCTCCGGCGGCGTTGGCAGCGCGCGCACTCTCGGCCATGCTGGCCCCGGACAGGACCGCGTGGGCGAAGGTGGCGGTAAAGGTGTCGCCCGCGCCGGTGGAGTCCACCACTGCGCCCTCAGGGGGCACGGCGTCCACCAGCTCGGTCTCGGTGGGGGTCCAGATGATGCTGCCCATCTTGCCCACCTTGACCACCACCCGCTGCGCCCCGGCCTCGCCCAGTTGCTTGAGGGCGGCGCTGATCGAGCGCGTGCCGGTCAGCGCCTGCAACTCGTGCTGATTGAGGGTCAGGTAATCCGAACTCAGCGCCTCATCGCGCAGGCCGGTGCCCACTTTGTTGACCGCGCCGGTGCCCAGGTCGATGAACACCAGAACAGGTTTCTTGGCTGTCCGCGCGTACTCGATGGCCTGCAATGTAAATTCGCGCTGCGGACCCTCGATCAGGCTGTAGGCGTTGACGATCAAAGCGTCGCTGGCCTCCACGTCCTTTTTCTTTAGCTTGGCCGGGTCCAGTTGGCGGTTGGCTGCGCCGTCGCTGATCATGGTGCGCTGGCCGTCTGCCGTCTGCATCAGGGTAATGGTGCTGGTCAGGTGATCGCCGCTGCGCTGGATGGCCGCCTCACTGACGCCGCTCTCGCGCACGCGGCCCAGGGCGTAGTCGGCAAATGGATCGTCGCCCACGCAGGCGGCCAGCGTGACGCTGTGGCCCAGCCTCGCCAGCGTCACGGCAATGGTGCCGCCCGCGCCGCCGGGCTTCATGCTGGCACGCACGGGCGTGACTTCCTCGCCGGGTTTGGGCAGTTTGTTCAGGTGGTACAGGTGGTCAACGGTCACGTCGCCGATTACGTAGAACTTCAAGGGGAAACCTCCGGGGCAGACCCCGTGTCGAGAGCGTGGTGTTGCCGAAGCAGGATGATTTTAAACAGGCGACAGGCGAGGCGGACGGCCCCGCCAGCGATGGGGTCAGGCAAACAGTTCCCGGGCATGGAATCGTAACCGTCACCCTAGCACGCCCAGCCGCCCGGCCAAATCGCGCAGGGCGTCCAGCGGCACGTCCTCGGCGCGCACGTCCGGGCGCAGACCCCCAGCCGTCAAGGCCCCGTCAATGGCCGCCCCATCCTGACCGATCATCCGCAGGTTGTTCCGCAGGGTCTTGCGGCGGTGGTGCAGGGCGGCCTCGACAAATTTCAGCAGCGCGGGTGGGGGTGGCGGTCGTGAGCGGTCAAAATCCAGCCGGATCACGCTGCTGGTTACGTCGGGGGCCGGAAAGAACGCGCCCTTGGGCACGTCCCGGACATGATTGACCGTCCCGTAGAGCGCCGCCAGCGCGCTGAGGAAGCCGTAGTTTGCCCCCCCCGGTGCCGAGGCCAGGCGCTGCCCAACTTCCTTTTGCACCAGCACGGTGGCCGACACGATGGCGGGCGCACGCATAAAGCGGGAAAGCAGCACGCCGGTGATGTAATACGGCAGATTGGCGATGACCCGCGTGTCGCCGGGGAGCGCCGAATAATCAAATTCCAGCGCGTCACCCCAGACCACGTTCACGTCCAGCCCGGCCAGCGTCTCGGCCAGCACCGGGCGCAGGCGCTCGTCCTTTTCCAGCGCGGTGACCTGTGCGCCGCGCGTGGCGATCTCGCGCGTCAGTACGCCCAGGCCGGGGCCAACTTCCAGCACCGGGGTGCCCCGTGCTTCCCCCCCCGCCAGCCCCACCTCGGCAATGGCGCGCAGGATGTTGCCGTCGATCAGAAAGTTCTGGCCCAGGCTCTTGGTGGGTTTCAATCCGTGCTGGGTCAGCAGTTCCCGCACCCGCGCGGGCGAATACAGCGGGGCGCTGGGGTTGGGGGCAGCGGTGTGGGTGAGCAGGTCATCGGGCATCAGTGGGCCATCTCCAGTGGGCCGCAGGCGGCGCGTCAGTATACCCGCGCGGTGGTCAGGACAGGAGATCGTCGTTTGGTGTGCGCTGCTGCCCGGGAGCTGGCGGCCTCCAGACTGGGGAAGAGGGGCCGAACGGGATGAACGTGAGGTCCGCTCCTATTGGAGTTTGTCCGCTGGTCCCCTTACATCCTTGCCCCGCAACGCCCCGCCGCCTCGCATCTCTCTCGTCAAGTCGAAGGTCAGGGGGTCATCCGCAAGGGACGGGGGGGCACTGTGGGGCCTGGGCCAGATTGAACGCCGCTCAGCTCAACTCAGCGCAACTCAGTGCAACTCGGCCAGGACCTCGATTTCCACCCGCACGTCGCGGGGCAGTCTGGCCACCTGCACGGTGCTGCGGGCTGGCGCGGGGGCCGGGAAGTGGCGCTCGTAGACGGCGTTCATGTCGGCAAATTCGTTCATGTCGGCCAGAAAAACGGTGGTCTTGACCACGCGCTCCAGATCGGTGCCTGCGGCCCGCAGCACGGCGCGCAGGTTCTGCATCACCTGCTCGGTCTGCTCGGCAATGCCGCCCTCCAGCAGTTGACCGTCCGGGGTCAGCGGAATCTGGCCGCTGGTCACCACCAGATTGCCGAAAACGACGGCCTGGCTGTAGGGGCCGATGGCGGCGGGGGCGTCGGCGGTCTGGACAATGTCTTTCATCGCCTGAGCATAGCGGTCCGTGAAGGAGAGCGCGTGGCCTGCCTCTCACTGAAGCTGGTTCAGCGTCCGTTGTCGGGGGTGGAATGCTGCGGCGGGGCTTTGGACGCGGGCGCAGTGGGCACTGTGGACGCAGTGGGCACTGTGGGCACCGTCCGGGGCGGCACGATCATGGCGCTCCCAAGAACGGCGCTGGGGCGGCCCAACCGCCCGCTGACCCGGTGGATCAGGGCCAGCCGCTGGACCAGCAGGATGCCGGCCAGCAGCGCGGTGCCGATGACGGCGATCAGGACGCGCTGGATGGGCAGCAAGATCACGCCCAGCAGGGTGAAGTACGCCAGCATCAGCAGCAGGTAGGTGTTCAGGCTGTTGCCCCGCTGCGCGCCGAGCAGCGCGTCCACGTAATCGGGGCCGCTGTGCTGGGGGGCGGGCAGGTCATAGCTGGGCAGGTGCAGGTCCAGCCGGACGTCGATAACCAGCGCCGTGATGTTGTCCGGGCCGCCCGCGTCGTTGGCGGCGTCGATCAGGCAACGCACGGCGGAGTCCGGAGCGAGCGGACGGGTCAGTAATTCCAGCAGGTCGGCGTCGGCTACCACGCTGCTGAGGCCGTCGCTGCACAGCAACAGGCGGTCCCCGGCGCGCAGCCGCAGGCCGAACAGTTCCAGCCGCACCCGTTCCTCGCCGCCCAACGCGTTGCTGACCACGCTGCGCCACTGGTGGTCTCTGGCCTCTTCCTCGGTCAGGTGCCCCAGGCGCACCTGCTCGCTGACCCAGGAGTGGTCATCGGTGAGACGGTGCAGCTCTCCGCCGCGCAGCAGGTAGGCGCGCGAATCGCCGACGTGGGCAATGATCAGCGCGCCCCGGTCGATCAGCGCGGCGATCAGCGTGGTGCCCATCCCCATGTATTCACCGACGGCGTGCCGCAGTACCGACACGTTGGCCGCCTGCACGGCCTCGGCCAGCCGCACGGGCGGCGCAGTGCGGCGGGCCAGATAATGGGCGCTCAGCGCTTCTAAGGCCAGCGTCGCCGCGAGTTCCCCCGCCGCGTGGCCCCCCATCCCGTCGGCCACCGCGAAGAGACCTCCCCGCGTCAGACCCAGGGCCAGGGCAGCGTCCTGGTTGACCCCTCCTCGCCGCTGACGACCCACGTCCGTCAGCAGGCCATACGACCAGTTGGGCGCTCCCGCAGCCTGCATGCGGCCACTATATGTCACCCTTCCTTACTCAACTCTATAAAACATCTCATCTTTCTGACGAAGTGCGAACTGTACTTGCCCTTCCGACCTAGACAACGAAATTTAGTAAATGCTCCATTTTTTTGAAGTTCTTTCTTGAGGTATCGGTTACTCTGCGCGGAGATTCGCCGTCCACACATGAGGCGGTCCCTCCCAGCTGCAGGTCACTTACATCGGGAAATCTGCCGATTGGCTGTCAGGTGCGCTGTAAGCTCCTGCGGCGAGACTGTTGTCGCCTGGGTCCCCCCTGACGAACGGGTGTGCGTTCCAGGGCGGCGCGGCGAACTGTGATTGTCGTGCGCGCGTTTCTCGGTTCCCGGCAGCGCCGCTCCCCGGCTACACTGACGCGGTATGTCGCTCCCGTCCATTGACCTGTCATCTGCCGCCGAACTCGTCCGTGCCGTGGGGGCAGGTGAAACCACCCCCGCCGCGTTGCTGAACGCCGCCCGCATACGGGCCGAGGCGGCGGGTCACCTGAACGCGCTGATCAGCCTCAACGATCATGCCGAAACCGGGGCGGCGGCGGTGCAGTCGCGTCTGAAAGCAGGCGAGAGGCTGCCTCTGGCGGGCCTGCCGGTCATCGTCAAGGACAACCTCAACCTGAGCGGCACGCGCACCACCTGCGGCAGCCGGATGCTGGAACACTACGTCAGCCCCTACACCGCCACCGCCGTGCAGCGCCTCCTCTCGGCGGGCGCGGTGATCGTGGGCAAGGCCAACATGGACGAGTTCGCGATGGGCAGCTCCGGCGAGAGCAGCGCTTTTGGGCCAACGCTCAATCCCTGGGACACGTCGCGCGTGACCGGCGGCACCAGCAGCGGCAGCGCGGCGCTGGTGGCGGCGGGCGTGGTGCCGGTGAGCCTGGGCAGCGACACGGGCGGCTCGGTGCGCCAGCCTGCGGCGCTGTGCGGGGTGTACGGATTGAAGCCCACCTACGGGCGGGTCAGCCGCTACGGTCTGGTGGCCCACGCCAGCAGCCTGGACCAGATTGGCCCGCTGGCCCGCAACGCCGCCGATCTGGCCCTGATCATGAACGTCATCGCCGGGCACGACGGGCGCGACGCCACCAGCCTGGACGCGCCGCCCGCCTTCGTGGCCGGAACGCCTGAAGACCTGCGCGGTCTGCGCGTGGGCGTCATCCGTGAGAGCCTGGGCGGCAACACTGCGGGCGTCAGCGCCGTGCTGAACGCGACTCTGGAGGCTCTGCGTGGTGCGGGCGCAGGCGTGGGCGAGGTCAGCCTGCCCGCACTGAAACACGCCATCGCCGCGTATTACCTGATCTCCATGCCCGAGGCCAGCAGCAATCTGGCCCGCTACGACGGCATGGTCTACGGCACCCGCGAACCGGGGGCCGACGTGCTGGGCAGCATGACCCGCACCCGTGAACGCGGTTTTGGGCGCGAGGTCCAACGCCGCATCATGATCGGCACCTACGCCCTGAGCAGTGGCTATTACGATGCCTACTACAGCAAGGCCACCCGCGTGCGCCGGTTGATCGCGGGCGAATTCAGCGCCGCCTTTGGACAATTCGACGTGCTGGTCACGCCCA
Source organism: Deinococcus frigens DSM 12807 (assembly GCF_000701425.1). Lineage (GTDB taxonomy): Bacteria > Deinococcota > Deinococci > Deinococcales > Deinococcaceae > Deinococcus > Deinococcus frigens. The sequence goes on from NZ_JNIW01000012.1 coordinate 29,803, forward strand.
CCAGTCCCTTTCCGGCCTTCCGCCTGGGCGAGAAGATGGATGACCCCCTGACCATGTACGCCGCCGATGTGGATACCGTGGCCATCAACCTCGCGGGCCTTCCCGCCCTGAGCGTCCCCGCCGGATTTGAAGAGGTCAAGGGGAAGCGGTTGCCCGTGGGCGTGCAATTCATCGCCCCTGCCTTGCAGGACGAGCTGCTGGTCAGGATCGCCGGTGGCCTGGAAGGGATTGGAGCGGTGCGGGCGGAGGTGGCTCCAGGTCAGTGAAGTGCGAGGACCGCTTTCGCCGTTCACTTCACGCCCAAGCCCGCACCACCTTCAACCGCTCCCCGTCGCCGTCCACCACCGCCACCAGCTCGCCGCCAAGTGTTACCACATGCCGCCCCACTTCCGAACGCCTGGGACGCTTCCCCTGGCGCAATTCGCGGGCCATCTGTTCGTCGGCATCAATGTGCGGAAAGTCCAGTGCGGCCAGATTGCTCAGGCCAGAGGCGGCCTCTAAGTCCTCCAGTTGCACGGCGTCGGCCAGGCTGTAGCGGCCCACCCGCGTCCGCACCAGGCCCGAAAGGTGGGCGGGCAGACCCAATGCCGCCCCCATATCCCGCGCCAGCGAGCGCAGATACGTGCCGCTGCCCACGCGGGCACGCAGGAGCAGGGTGGGAAATTCCCCCAGTGCTTCCGGCAGGGTGAAGGTCAGACCCGTTCCGGCAGGATTCCAACCTGACGGGTCAAAGGTGCGCGGCGCAGCTTGAACGCTGGGAAACACGCCCAGCAGCTCCAGCGAGTGGATCACCACATTCCGTGCGGGCAGGTCCAGCTCGCCCCCCGCCCGCGCCACCGCGTAAGCGCGTTGCCCGCCCACCTGAATGGCGCTGTACTGGGGGGGAATCTGTTTCTGCGGGCCGGTGAACTGGCCCAGCATCGACCTGATTTGGCCGGCCTCCAGGGTTGGCACCTCCGCCGTCTCGTCCAGCGGCCCCTCGGCGTCCAGCGTCGGCGTGCCCGCGCCCAGGCTGATCCAGGCCAGGTAGTCTTTGCTGTCGGCCTCCATGAACTGCACCACCTTGGTGCTGTCCTCCACGGCCAGCACCAGCACCCCGGTGGCCAGCGGGTCCAGCGTGCCGGTGTGGCCCACCCGCTTGGTCTTGCGGGCGCGGCGGGCGCGGTTCACCACGTCATGCGAGGTCAGGTGCAGCGGTTTATCGACGGCAATCACGGGCATGGGGCAGATGCTAGAGCGTGGACACCCACGGACACCACGGCCCGCGCCGTCAGGGCTTCTGCCGGGGGCCGTGTACTCGCAGTACAAAGCCCTGGGGAGAGTCGTAGGCTCGCTCTGGAGCGTAGAACACTGCCAGCACCTCGTCCTGACCGAAGGTGCGCCCGCGCGTCCACGCCGCCAGCCGGTAACGCCGTGGATCACTGGACGTCATGGCCTGACGCACAAAACCAGCATCGGCGAGCGTTTTTTGCACGGATGGCTGCGCGTAGAACGCCTCAATGTCGTCCCAGCCCTTGCCCACATCCAGCTTGGCGAAATCCCCGACCTCCACAGGTCCGTACAGCGGCCTAAGATGGTCTCGCATGCTGCCCATTGCCAGGTCGACACGGCTCTCGAAGCTGCCGTTGTATTTGCCCTCTACTGCAAACGGTGGCAGGGGCAGCGTATTCAGGGTGGCGGGAGCAGCGGCGCAGCCCACGGCAAACGCGCCCAGCAGGGCGTTCTGGATCAAGCCGCGCGCAGAATTCACCCGAATCATGCGTCAATTTATCAACCCCCTGCTGACCGTCAATGAGGCAGAAGCAGTGAGGTCAGGGTGAAACGATGGCTGAACCCACGCACGCCCGCCAGTTGCGTACACTACCGGGCGTGCTGCGCGCCTCGTTCTGGCTGACCGCCCTGCTGTTCATTCCGCTGGGGCTGCTGTTGTATTTTCTGCCGCCGTCGCTGGCCGCCACGCTGGGCGTCTCGCCGCTGTGGCTGCCGCGTGTGGCGGGCGGATTGCTGCTGGCCTGGGGCGCATTCCAGGTGGCGGCGGGCGTTGCGCCGGACGCGGCGAAGGTGGGCGGACTGGCCGGGGGCAACCTGCTGACTGTGGCCGCGCTGCTGCCCGCTGCCCTGCGCGGTGAAGCGTTGCCCCCTGTGGTACGGACGCTGTTGCTGACGGTGTCGGTGGCGCTGCTGCTGCTGGCCGTGCTGGCCATTGTGGCGGTGCCATCCCCCCGCACTCGGCCCGTCAAGGTGGACCAGTGAGCGGCCCGTCTGGTGGCGAGCGACTGCAAAAGCGGCTGGCCCGCGCCGGAGTCGCCTCACGCCGCGCCGCCGAGACGCTGATCAAGGCCGGGCGCGTGCAGGTCAACGGCGTCGTGGCGACGCTGGGGCAAACGGTCACGGAGGCCGACGATATTCGCCTGGATGGGCAGTTGCTGGATACTGGAGCAGCGGAGAAGGTAACCTACGCGTTGTACAAGCCGCGCGGCTACGTGACCACCGCCAGCGACGAATATGGGCGTAAGAACGTGCTGGACGCCATGCCCAGCATTCCCGGCCTGCATCCCATCGGGCGGCTAGACCGCGATTCGGAAGGACTGCTCCTGCTGACCACCGACGGTGACCTGACCCTGACCCTGACCCACCCGCGCTACGGCCATGAGAAGGCGTACCGCGCGTGGACCCACGGCGACGCCCCGCCCACCCAGGCCGAGCTGGATCAGTTGCTGGGGGGCGTGATGTTAGAAGACGGCCTGGCGAGTGCAATCAGCGCCACGCCGGCCAGCGACGGCGCGTTCATCACGCTGGGCGAGGGTCGCAAGCGGCAGGTGCGCCGCATGCTGGAGGCCATCGGCCACCCGGTGGGCCGCCTGATGCGCTACCGCGTGGGCGGCTACTGGCTGGGCGATCTGGACGTGGGCGAATACGCCGCGCTGAGCGAGCGCGACTTGCAGGGCTTGCTGGATCCATCGAGTATTCCGGCGGGCATCTGGGACGGCAAATGGGAATTGATGGAGCGGCGCTGGGGATAGGGGAGGGCTGTCTACTTTTGACCGGACAAAGTGAGTGAATTTTACCGAGCATCTGGGACTGGCACAGCTCCGTAGGAGAGAATGGAAGCATCGGGAGTCTCCCTGCCCAATGCTGTAATCCGGACAAATGCTCTCAAGACCAAACAGTCAAACGGTCTAACCGCCACAACATTAGTGTCAGGGGACTTGGCGGCGCGGTGAACCGGAAGGTCAACCCCTCTGTCCGCTTCACAGCCAGCTTCCCTCGACGGGAGCTGAGAAAGCACCCTGCCTTTCATTGAACGCAGGTCTCCCGCACGGGGGAGGGGTGAAGCTGGTCTGCTCACCTCAGAACCGAATTCCAAGACGGCCCTTTTCCCGTCAACCCTCGTCCCCAGTCTGCTATCCTTCCCCGCGCGGGGGAATGTTCGGTCGCGCTCCTGGGGTTCATTCGTGGACTCTGGGGGTGAGGAAAGTCCGGGCACCGCAGGGCAGGATGCCAGTTAACGGCTGGTCGGCGAGTCAAGTGCCCGCACGCGCGCCTGCGTGTGGGTGGCGGCGAAGCCGAAGGACAGTGCCACAGAAACTGAGACCGCCAGTTCCACACAGGCCGGGCGTGGGCCGGAGCTGGTCAGGGTGAAACGGTGCGGTAAGAGCGCACCAGGCCGCAGGGAGACTTGCGGCGTCTGGTAAACCCCATCCGGTGCAAGACCCGAGAGTGCGCGAGGAACGGCCCGTTCCATTGACCGCCAGGATGGTCGCAACGAGGCGCGGCGGCGACGCCCGCCCCAGAGAGATGGCCGAACAGTCGCTGCAAGGTGATGGACAGAACCCGGCTTACAGTTCCCCCGCACCACCCGCCGCCTCTCCTGTTTTGGGAGGGGTGGTTTCTTTTGACGGTTTGCTGCCCCCTGCCAGTTTCAGTCCAATCAGCGCGGCGATCAGCAGCCCGATCAGAATCAGCCGCGCCGGGCTGAGACTTTCCTCAAACAGTACCGTCCCCATGAATACTGCTCCCACTGCCCCGATCCCGGTCCAGATGGCGTAGGCGGTCCCCAGCGGAATGGTCTTCAGCGCCCGCGAGAGGAAGTCGAAGCTGAAATAGGCACAGACCAGAAATACGTAGAAGAACGCGGGGCGCGCCTGCTCCAGCTTCAGCGCGGTGGCGAAGCCGATTTCCAGCAGGCCCGCACGGCGCTCAAGACCGCCCTGTCGCGGATGCTGATTGATCCTGGCTCAGCCTGAGCGCCGGAAGTCCACTGCCGCCAGCACGAGGCCGGCGATCAGCAGGACGCCGCCAAGCGGGGTGATCGCGCCGAGCCACTTCATGCCAGTCAGGGCCAGGATATACAGCGTGCCGCTGAAGATCACGGCCCCGCCCAGCAGCAGCGCAGGCGCGCGGCGTTGCTCTGGACGGGTGCCCAGCACCAGCAGGGCCAGCGCGGCGTACATCTGGTAGCGCACGCCGGTTTCAAAGTTGGCAAGTGATGACGGCTCCAACGTGGCTTTCAGCCCATGCGTGGCGAAGGCCCCCAGCGCCACGCCCAGCGCGGCCAGCACGGCCCCGGTCTGAAACGCGGGCAGCGGGGCGGCGGGAAAAGCGGCACGGGTCGTTCGCATCCCATCAACTTAAAGCATTTGGCATCGGAGCTGTACGGAACGGTGGGAATCCACGGCTCTGGCCTGGAGTGACGAACGCGGCCTGTCGCTCTGTTGAAACGGGCCGCCCCCGGACAAGCTGCACGTCATTTCTCCGTTCATATCCGTACGGTCAGGCGGTAGCGGGAACGGCATGCCGATACCCTGGATGTGCGGGTCAGGCCCACGGGTCGGCACCAGAAGGTGACGGTGACGGCGGCCCACGAGCCACAATGACTGGGCAGGCCCGTATGCCTGAAGAGGCCACTGGCCTCAGGGTCTGTCTCAAGACCGTGGACCGGGTATTTCGACGCCACCACAGCCTACGCCCTGCATTAAATTTCAGGACATCCGGGACAGTGCTGCATGTACTTTCATTCTACTCAGGAGTTGCACCTATGAATAGCGCGGGAGCAGCGTCCCAGACGATAAATCTTGACCTGCTCGCGTGGGGCGGTTTCTGCCATTCTCTCGCCTTCCTCCGCTCCCCCGCATCTCAAAAGCCCAGTGTCTCAATGCTGTCGTCACGCCTTTCATCATTTTCCCGAACCGATCACGCCTATCCAATTTCGCCAGACCAGTCTGGCGATTACTCTGGGATTCTCCCGCCAGGAGAGGTTTTTTCTGATTATGCAGGTGCAACTCCTGAGTTCTACGCACTGCGTCTTGTTTGCCTTTCCTTCCAGTCGGGTTGAGGTGCCCACCACAATCCGCAGCGCCGGGACAGCTATTCAACAAAACTTCCAGAATGGCGTGGTTGCCGTATTTCTTGTCTTGCCCACGACATAGGGTAGTGGGAAGAGTTGCCCTGCTGTCCCCGCCTTTTTCTAGCCCTCAGCAGGTCTTGCAGCGCGTCAGCTTGAACGGCGTCTTAGGGCCGCCTGACAAACAGGGGCAACCCAGAAGCCTCTACCGCGCCCACCTGTACGGCCCGGCGGTGCAATTCCTGCACGGCGCGCGTGCCCTCCTCTCCCACATCCAGGCTAAAGAGGTTGACGTACAGGTCGATGTGCGCCTGCATCACCTCGTCGGCCATCTCCAGCGCGTGCCGCCGGATGTAAGCGCGCGAGGCATCTGGGTTGGCATGGGCGTATTCCAGGCTGGCCCTCACCGCCCCGTTCAGCGCCCACTGCGTCTCCGGGGCCAGATCGCGGCGCACCAGAATCGCGCCCAGCGGCAGGGGCAGTCCCGTCTCGCCCTCCCACCACGCGCCCAGGTCCATATGCTTGCTCAGGCCGTGCTGCGGGTAGGTGAAGCGCGATTCGTGGATGATCAGGCCCGCGTCCACTTCACCCCGTTCGGCGGCGGGCATGACCTGGTCGTAGCGCATCCGCACGACTTTCACTTTGGGATAGACCAGTCGGAGCAGCAGTTCCGCCGTCGTCGAAGCGCCGGGCGAGGCCACGGTCAGACCGTTCAGATCCGGCACGTCGCCGCGCGTCACGATCAGCGGCCCCACCCCGCGCCCCAGCGCCCCACCCGCGCGCAGGGCCACGTAGCGGTCCATCACGCCGAAATACGCGCGGTAACTGATCTTGGTCATGGGCAGGCGGCCCAGCGTGGCCCAGTCGTTGAGGGTCTGCACGTCCTCCAGCACCTCCTGCACGGGTATGGGCGAGGGCACCAGCCCGGCATGCAGCGCGTGGAAGATGAAGGTGTCGTTGGGGCAAAAGGAATAGCCCAGTTGCAGGGGTGCGGAAGTAGGAGGTGCGGGGGTGGAGGGCGGGAGATTCATTGGCCCCAGGGTACGCCTCACCGCGCGCGCGGGTCAGCGTTTGATCACACGGCGTCCTATCACGCGGCCCACGCCTCAGCGCACGTCCCTGAGCGCCTCGCGCGCCCCCTGCGCGTCGCGCCCGAGTTGCGCTTTCAGCTCGTCCAGGCCGCCGAATTTCTGTTCGCCGCGCAGGTGCGAGAAGAACTTGACCTGCAACTCCTTGCCGTAGAGGTTGCCCTCAAAGTCGAACAGGTGGACCTCGAAGCGGCGGGTCTTGCCGTTCACGGTGGGCCGGAACCCCACATTCGCCATGCCGTGCCAGCGTTCGCCCCTGTCGCCCAGCGCCACCACCGCGAACACGCCCAGCGGCAGCGCCTTGCCGTCCGGCACGCCGATATTGGCGGTGGGCCAGCCAATCGTGCGCCCCAACTGATCGCCGTGAATGACCACGCCCTGCGCGTCGTAGTGGCGGCCCAGCAGCCTTCCCGCGCCGTCCACGTCGCCCGCCGCCAGCAACTCGCGGATGCGAGTGCTCTTGATGTCCTCGCCGCCCAGTTGGTGCATCGGCAGGGCCACCACCTCGCCCGCCACGCCCCGCAGGTCCTCGACGCCCCCGGCCCGTCCGCGCCCGAAATGAAAGTCCTCGCCCACCACCAGCGTGCGGGGGCGCAGGGTCCGCAGATCGTCCAGGAACGCCTCCTTGGGCCGGGCCGCAAATTCGGGGGTAAAGGACATGGCAATCGTCTCGTCCACGCCGTAGCGGGCCAGCAGGTCCAGCTTTTCCGGCAGGGTGGACAGGAATTCCACGCCCTGGGTCAGCACCCGCGTGGGCGGATCGAAGGTATAGACCACGCTGGGCACGCGGTGTTCGCGCGCCTTGGCCTTTAACTGGGCGATCAGCGCCTGATGTCCCAGATGCACGCCGTCAAACGATCCCACCGCCACCACCGTTTCGGTATCGGGGCGCTGGGCGGGTGACACGTAGGTTTTCACCCGTCTGCCGGGTTGTGGGTGTCCAGGCTCTGAAGGCCGTACAGCGCCGCAGCCAGCGTCGTCGCGCTGCCCACGATGCGGCCCTCGCGCATGCCGTCCAGCACCCGCTGGGGCGGCATCCAGACCACCTCGATGTCCTCGTCCTCGTCGTGGGGCAGCTTGCTTTCACGCAGGTTGGTCGCCTGGAACACGTACAGGTGCTCGTCGCAGAAGCCGGGGCTGGAGTAAAAGCGGGTCAACAGGCGCATCTCGCCGTCCAGTCCAGCCTCTTCCTGCAACTCGCGGCGGGCCGCCGCCTCCGGGGATTCCTCGCCGTCGATCAGGCCCGCCGGAGCTTCCAGGGTGTGGGCGTCCACGGCGCGGCGGAACTGGCGCACCAGCAGCATCTCGCCCGCGTCGTTCAGGGCCAGCACGGCCACGGCGTCGGCGTGGCGGATCACCTCCCACTTGTTCTCCAGCAGTTCCAGTTTCAGGATGTGGCCGTCATAGATGGTCCGGGCTTCGCCAGTCATGCGGGCCATTGTAGGGATGTGCGGCGGGGGTTTGGCTGCTTGCAGGTGGGAAGGCTTGAGCTTTAGCTGGTTGCTCCACCCCCCAGCCCCCAGCCCCAGAGGGGACGGGGGAGCTTACGTTGCACTGGGCAGGGGTTCGTTGGGATTGATCGGCGGGAATTTGAGGTAGAGGTTCCTGCTCACACGCCCCGCTCCGCCCAGCGTCGTAAGGCCCGTCCGCTGCGCGTCCGACGGCCTTCGGTGGCTGTGTGCGGTGGGGTTGATGTGGAGTTCTGAAGGCTGGATCTGTCCCCTCTCCCCTTGTGGGTGACTGGTACAGCCGCGTAGCGGAGGGAGGGAGAAGCGAAGCGTCGGAAGGGTGAGGGGGCCACCGTGCAGGCCGCAAATGCAAACTGGATGGATACGGTTTCATCTCTCTTTCCGCCCAATACAATGCCCCCTATGTCCGCCCTGCCCCCCCATCTGGCCCAACCCCTGACCCCCTACACCGGGCAGACGGTGGCGGTAGGCGTGTCAGGTGGGGCCGATTCGGTGGCACTCTTGCGGGCGCTCCTTCTGGCCGGGGCGCGGCCTGTCGCCGTCCACTTGGACCACGCCCTGCGCCCCGAATCGGCTGAGGACGCCCGCTGGGTGGCGCAACTGGCCGAATCGCTGAACGCCCCCCACGAGTCGGCGCGGGTGGACGTGGCGGCGGTGGCGGCGGCGCGCGGCTGGAATCTGGAGGACGCCGCCCGCCGCGTGCGCTACGACTTGCTGGGACGCGTGGCCAAGCAGCACCGCGCCGCCGCCATCCTGACCGCCCACACCCGCCGCGACCTGGCCGAGACGGTGCTGATGGGGGTGCTGCGGGGCGAGGCGGTCCTCAGCGGTATTCCCGCCGAACGGGGCCGGGTGCGCCGTCCCTGGCTGGATGTGCCGCGCGAAGACCTCGAAGCGTTCCTGACTGTACTGGGTCAGCCCTGGCGTGAGGACGCCTCCAACGCCGATCCCGCGTTTACCCGCGCGTGGATTCGCCGCGAGGTGATGCCCGTGCTGAGCGCCCGCTTTCCGGGGGCCGAGGCGGGACTGGCGCGGGTGGCACGGTACGCCGCACAGGACGACGCCGCGCTGAATGAACTGGCCGCCCGCCTGACGTCGCATGTTCCTCTGCAAAAGCAACCCGCCGCCGTGCTGCGCCGCTATGTGCGCCGGGGGCTGGTGGGTGCGGGGCTGTCCTTCCACGCCGGTCACCTGGAACTTCTGGCGGGCGCATTAAAAACCGGCGAAACGGCCCACGTCACGTTGCCGGACGCGCGGGAGGTCACGGCTACGGGCGGGCGCTTGTATCTGGCGGCGCAGCGTTGGCCCGAACCGGATTTCTCCCTGCCGCCTGGCTGGCAGCGCCGCACCCGGCAGGACGGGGACCGGGTTCGCCTGCCCAGCGGCACCCGCAAGCTCAGCGACGTGCTGACCGATCTCAAGATTCCGCGCCGGGACCGCTCCGCCGCGCCGCTCGTGGTGTCCGGGGGCGGCGTGCAGTGGGTGGGCGTCTCGCCTCCGGTGTGGGCCGTGGGCGCGCGGGAGGCGGTGGGCGCGGCCCCGGACCCCATGCACTCCGCGATGGGCGAGGCGCTGGATTTGGCCCGGCAGGCGGCAGCCGAACAGGAGGTCCCGGTGGGCGCGGTGGTTCTCGGCCCGGATGGCGCGGTGGTGGGCCGGGGCCGCAACACCTCGCGGGCAGACGGTGACATGACCCGCCACGCCGAACTGGCCGCTTTGCGAGATGCTTGCTCTCACCTGGGAACACCGTATCTGACGGCCTGTACCCTTGTTGTCACGCTGGAACCCTGCCCGATGTGCCTGGGAGCGGCGCTGGAAGCGCGGGTGGGCCACATCGTTTACGGCGCGGCCAACCCCAGGGCCGGTGCGCTGGGCGGCGTGACCGACGTGCTGGCCAGCCACTGGGGCCACGCACCCACGGTGACGGGCGGCGTGCGGGCGGGAGAGGCGGCGCGGCTGCTGCGGGCCACCTTCCAGGGCATCCGGGAGGGTCGGCAGGTGGACGGCTCCTGATTTCGTCCCGCGCATCTTCCCGACTTGCTACCCTCCTCGCGTGACCATTCCCGCCTCTGCACTCCATGACGCTGCCGAACGCTTCGGCACGCCGCTCTACGTCTACGACGCCGCCGAGCTGGACGCCGCCCTGGCGCGGGTGCGGGCTGCCTTCGGCACGGCGCGGGTGTATTATGCCATGAAGGCCAATCCCAACCTCACGTTGCTGCGCCGCCTGCACGGGGCCGGGGTGGGCTTTGAATGCGTCAGCCCCGGTGAACTGGCCCGCGCAGAGGCGGTGGGGGCATCTGGCGAGCGGATTCTGGTCAACGGCCCCGCCAAGTCCGAGACCGAGTATTCGGCTGGCGGGCGGCTGGGCGCAACATTCATCGTGGACCGCGCGGAAGAGGTGGCCCTGTTGCCGCCTCACTCCCGTGCGCTGGTGCGCGTCAATCCGGCCCTGGCGGTCAGCACGCACGATCACCTGGCAACGGGGGCGGTAGGCAGCAAATTCGGCGTGACGCTTGCCCAGGCCCCGCGCGTGCTGGCCGCGTTGCGCGACGCCGGGCACACCGCGCTGGGCCTGCACGTCCACATTGGCAGCGCGATCCGCGACGCCCACGATTTCACGGCGGCCTTCGGGCGGCTGACCGAACTGCGGGCGCAGACCGGGCCGCTGGCCGTGCTGGATGCGGGCGGAGGCTGGGGCCTGGACGCCGATCTGGGCGGGATCGCGCGTGAAGCGCGGGCCGCCGCCTCGGCCTTTGGCGCAGCGCTGTGGGTGGAGCCGGGGCGCTATCTGGTGGCCCGCGCCGGAACGCTGCTCACGCGCGTGGTGGGTACCAAACGCACCGGCGGCACCTTCTGTCTGGTGGACGCGGGCATGACCGAACTGCTGCGCCCCATGCTGTACGGCGCGCTTCACCCGGTCACGCCGCTGTGGGACGGCGGCGAAACTGGGGTGTGGGACATTGCCGGACCCGCCTGCGAGAGCGGCGATCTGCTGGCCCGGGGCGTGTCGCTGCCGCAGCCCCGGCGCGGCGAACTCCTGGCCATCGGGGAGGCCGGGGCCTACGGCGCGGCCATGAGCAGCACCTACCTGACCCGCTCCCGCCCCGCCGAGGCGCTGTATCAGGCCGGAGGAGAAAACGGCGCGGACTGGACCCTGATTCGCCGCCGCGAAACCCCGCAGGACGTGTGGGCAGCGGAAACCTGAGCGATCTGCACCAGCGCCTTCACGTCCTGTCCTCTACGGCAGCAGGTCGGCCTCGTCGATCAAAAAGTCCACCGCGCCGCTGCCGATCTCGTAATAGCCGCCGATCACCTGGATCTGGCCCCGCGCCTCGGCGGCCTGGATCACGGTCTGCTCGCGCAGGGTCTGGACCTGGTGGCGCACGTTGTTCAGCACCGCCTCGCGCATGCGGGCCTTTTTGTCGCGGATGCGCGGCATGCCCACCAGGCTGGGCGTGATGCGGTGGATGAGGCCCTGAAGGTTCTGCGGCTCCTGCGCGATCTTCTCGGGCGGCAGCATGGCGGCGGCCACCGCGCCGCAAGCCTCGTGGCCCATCACCATCACCAGATGCACGTCCAGGTGTTCGATGGCGTATTCCAGCGTCCCCAGCCCCGCCTCGCCCACCACGTTGCCCGCCACCCGCACCACGAACAGGTCCCCCAGCCCCACGTCGAAGACCAGTTCCACCGGGACGCGGCTGTCGCTACACGCCAGCACGGCGGCGTAGGGCGTTTGCCCCATGATCTGTGCGCGGCGCTCATTGACGCCCAGCTCGGGCCGTCCGCTCTTGCCGCTGAAGAAGCGGGCGTTGCCGTCCTTGAGCGCCTCGATGGCCCCGGCAGGCGTCTGGATGTCGGTGTGGTGGCGCAGCGCCGCGATGTCCTCCATGCTGGCCCCGCGCCGGATGGCGTCCAGGATGCGGCGTTCCAGTTGGGCGGTCGTCTGCGCGGGGGCCGTGACGGGCGGTGAGTCGGTCATGTGTGCCGACTTTATCCGCTCGGCGGCGCGGTGCCCCTTCGCTGTCCATCGCGCCGCGCCGCTTGACCTATCCTCGGTGCATGACCGACACCCAGGGCGACTTTCAGGCCGAGACGCTGACGACGCAGGAACTGCTCGAACGCTACGCCATGCTGCGCGACACCATCCAGGGTTTGGAGGCCGAGCGCGAGGTGCTGGGCGCCCAGCTCAAGGCCGCTCTGGCAGGCGGCGAGCGGGCCGAGACGGACCTGTACCGCGCCGTCCTCAGGGTCTCGCGCCGCATCGAGTACCCGCTGGACCGCTTCCGCGAAGTGTTTGGCGACGCCGCCGCCCTGGAAGTCGCCACGGTAGACCGCAAGAAGGCCGACGCCCTGGCCGGAGCGGGCGATCTGGACCCGGACCGCCTGCACGAACTGGGCGTGGTGCGGGAAATCCAGGTGTTGACGTTGCAGCCGAAGACGCGCTGAGCGCGTGGTCTAAAAGTCTGAAGGTCAAACGGTCTAGCCGCTCTAACAACTGCTTTGCTTTAGCGATTTGACCTTTTGACGGTGGCGCAAGTTGACGGTGGCGCAAGCATGGCTCCCGCGAAGACCAAAAAAAATGCCCACCCCTCGGCGAGCCAAAAAAAGCATTGCCGGTGAGCAACGGCACCCACGAATCATCCCTTATGGCTGCTGCCTTCCGGCTCTGACCAGGTTCGAGCGTCCGCGCTGCGCTGCGCCAGCAATGCGCCGTAGAAGATAGCACAGCGACCTGGCAGGTCAAGGATGGGCGGTGGCTCTGGCTGCGGCGGCAGTGGCGGGGGTTCAGTACACGGATGCATAACTTGAAGCCCCTTGCATAGTGCGCTATCTTCTTTATCAACACCGCTCAAGAGGCGGGTTTTTTATGGCTTTGTGTCGGGGCTTTCCGCTGCCAGGGCTGCCAGATCATCCGGCGTATTCACGTTCCGCAGAGCGGGGGAGAGGCCGGATACCAGGATGCTGCTTTCTGGTGGGGCCGCCCGTTTCAAACGCCGCTCCCCAGCGTCCAACAACTCGGTCACGCGCCCCAGCAATTCGCGGCAGTACAGCCCGGCCAGCGGCTGAGGGCGTCCCTCTTTGTCTAATGGCAGGACGGCCAGCGCCTGCGGTGTGCGTTCACGCGCCAGCGCGGCCCAGAACTCAGGCGTCAGGCCGGGCAGATCGACGCCCGTGAAGGCCAGCCAGTCGCTGGTCGTGTGACTTAGCGCCGCCTCCAATCCGGCCAGCGGTCCCTCGCCGGGGCGGGTGTCCGAGATGGTCTCCCAGCCGTCCAGCACATACTTTCCAGCAGGAGCGATCAGAATACGGATGGGGCAGTCCTGCAAACTGTCGGCGACGTGGCGCAGCAGCGGTTGCCCGCGCAGCAGTGCCAGCGCCTTGTCCGAGCCGAAGCGGCTGGAGCGGCCCCCGGCGGTGATGGCCGCCGTGATGTGCCCATCACTGGAGGCCCGGCTCACACGCTCGCTACTCGCGCGGCCCGGCCTGGCGTTCCAGCAGGCGCAAGGCCCAGGCGGTCAGGCGCGGCAGCGGGCGGCCATACGGCGGGTACATCAGGCGCACCGGGGATGGGCGCGGCTCGCGCAGGATGGCCCGCTCGTGGCTGAAGGTGCGGAACCCGTGTTCGCCGTGGTAGTTGCCCATGCCGCTACTCCCCACGCCGCCGAAGGGCAGGTGCGGGTTGATCAGGTGGATCACGGTGCCGCCCACCACCAGGCCGCCGCTGATGGTCTCGCGCTTAACCTGCTCCACGGCGGTCTCGTCCTGTGCGAACAGGTACAGCGCCAGCGGGGGGTCCAGATGCCGGATCAGCGCCAGCGCCTCTTCAAAATTGTTATAGGTCAGCACCGGCAGCACCGGGCCGAACAGTTCCTCGCCCATCAGCGGCATGTGCGGCGTCACGTCGGTGACCACGGTGGGCGAGATGAAGCGCGCCTGCGGATCGAATTCGCCGCCCAGCGCCACCCGCGCGCCCTGTTCTACGCTGTGGGCGGTCAGCCGCTGGAGGCGTTCCACGCTGGCCGCGTCCACCATGCGTCCGTAGTCCGGCCCAGCCCGCTGCCACGCGCGGTCCCCGTAGCGCCGCGCGATCACGGCGTCCAGCTCCAGCACAAAGGCGTCGCGCATCCCGGCGGGCAGCAGCACGTAGTCGGGGGCCACGCAGGTCTGCCCGGCGTTCAGCAGTTTGCCCCAGGCAATGCGCTCGGCAGCCGTCTTCAGGTCCGCGCTGGGGTGCAGCAGGGCCGGGGATTTTCCGCCCAGTTCCAGCGTCACGCTGCTCAGGTTCCGCGCGGCAGCCGTCATGACCTGGCGGCCCACCGCGCCGCTGCCGGTAAAGAAGATGTGATCAAAGGGCAGCGTGGTCAGGGTGTGGGCCGCCGCGCCGTCCCCCTCCACCACGGCCACCAGCCTCGGCTCGAAGACGCCTGCCAGCAGCTCCTTTAAAGCGCGCGAGGTGTGCGGGGCCTTTTCGCTGGGTTTGAGGATCACCGTGTTGCCCGCCGCCAGACTGGCGATCAGCGGCGACAGCGCCAGATTGACCGGGTAATTCCAGGGACTCAGGATCAGCGTGACGCCGCGCGCCTGAAAGCGCACCTCGCTGTGCGCCCCGGCCAGCATCAGCGGGGTGGCAATTTTGCGGGGAGCCATCCAGCGCGGCAGGCGGCGGACGATGAACTGGAGTTCTTCCAGAACCGGGTGAATCTCGGTGAGTTCGGCCTCGGCGCGGCTCTTGCCCAGGTCCAGGGCCATCGCGTCGGCCAGCGCCACGCGCCCGGCTTTAATGGCGTCGTGCAGCCGCCGCAACATCGCCTGCCGCTCGGCCACGTCCGTCTGCGCGGCCCGCCAGCGCCAGTCTTGCTGGGTCTGGAACAGGGTCTTCAGGTCTGCCTCGGAAGGCTGGATGGCGGTGGGCGGGGGCTGGGGAGCAGTCATGGCGGGACCTCGCAGATAGGGCAGGGCAAACAGGGCAGATAGGGCAGGGCAAACAGGGCAGACAGGTGAGAAGGAACGGGAATTGAACCAAGTATAAGACGCTGGGGAGATGCCGCGCGTGTGTGATTCGGGTAGGCATCTTTACCCGCAGGAGCCGCCTTAAGCTCTCCGTTACAAAGCGGGCGAAACGACACTCAGGGTCAGCACGGGGAAGCACACTGCGAGGCGAAAGACAATTCACTGTTCTCGGAGGTTTCTACATGAAAAATATTCTGATCCTGCCCGCCATGGCCCTCGCCCTCAGCTCCTGCTCCATGATGGCCGGGAACATGATGATGAAGCCCCATATGCTGTCCAAGCAGCCCGCCGGAATGGCCCTGGCGTCCAGCGGCACGGTCACGCCCAAGATGAGCGGCACCATGGTCATGACCACCGCCAAACTCATGGGTCTGGCCCCCAGCACCTATTACGTGGCCCACTACCACCTGATGGGCACCAAGAGCGCCAACCCCTGCGCCAGCGGCGGCGACGCCATCCTGGCCAGCAAGATCGTGGGCCAGACCGACGCCGCTGGCATGGTGACCCTCAGCGGCAGCGTGGACAAGACCGTCATCATGAACGCCAAGTACTTCAACGTCCACACCGCCACGGGTCCCGACGGCACCCCTGCGGACGCGGGCGTAAGCTGCACGTCCCTCGACGTCGCGATGATGAAGTAAGCCCCACAGGTTTTGAGGGGACCCCTGTCTGGCCCAGTGCCGGGCAGGGGTTCCCTCTGTGCCAAGAGGTGCGTGGACTGACCGGATGGCCGGAGGGCGGTTCAGGTCTGGAAACGCTTACCCGGACCCTCTGGGCAGTGAGACTGTCTGACGGCTCAACCTTGAGACCGCCCCCGGCCCGCTATCATGCCGCCCATGACCAAGGACGGCGGCAGCGACAGCAAGGGCAACAGGGGCGACAAGGGGCAGGGCAGGAAGGCGCAGCAGTACGGCGTGACCCCCCAGAGCGTGGATTTCAACGACTGGTACAACGAGGTGGTCAAGAAGGCGGACCTCGCGGACAACAGCCCGGTGGCCGGGGCCATGGTGGTCAAGCCCTACGGCAGTGCGCTGTGGGAAAACATCGTGCGCTGGCTGGATGACCGCTTCAAGGCCAGCGGCCACGAATCACTGATCTTCCCCACCCTGATCCCTATGAGCTTCATCACCCGCGAGGCGGACCATGTGGAGGGCTTCGCGCCCGAACTGTTCACGGTCAGCAAAATTGGCACCGAGGAACTGGCCGAACCCTATGTGATGCGCCCCACCAGTGAGACGATCATCGGGCACATGTGGGCGGGCTGGCTCAACAGCTACCGCGATCTGCCGTTCCTGCACTACCAGTGGGGCAGCGTTTTCCGCGCCGAGCTGCGGACCAAGGCGTTCCTGCGGACCTCCGAGTTCTACTGGCACGAGGGCCATACCGCCCATGCCGACGAGACCGAGGCGCGGGCGGAGGTGCGGATGATCCTGGACCTGTATCACGAGTTCTGCCGCGACGTGCTGGCCCTGCCGGTGGTGCGCGGCGAGAAGTCGGCCTCCGAACGCTTTGCCGGGGCAGCGGCAACCTACAGCATCGAGGGCATGATGCGCGACGGCAAGGCGCTTCAGAGCGGCACCAGCCATTATCTGGGCCAGGCGTTCAGCCGGGCGTTTGACGTCAAGTTCCAGACCCGTGAGCAGAAGGAAGATTACGCCCACACCACCAGTTGGGCCATTTCCAGCCGCATTATCGGCGCGCTGATCATGACCCACGGTGACAACGCGGGCCTGATGATGCCGCCCAATATCGCCCCGATCCAGGTGGTGATCGTGCCGGTGGGCCGCAAGGACAACTTCGATGAGATGGTGGCCGAGGGTGAACGCCTGGCCGCCCAGCTCACGCAGAACGGCCTGCGCGTCAAAGTGGACAGACGCGACGGCGTGACCAACGGCTTCAAATACAACGACTGGGAGCTGAAGGGCGTGCCCGTCCGCATCGAGCTGGGGCCGCGCGATCTGGAGGCGGGCGTGATGGTGGTCAAGAACCGCAACTCGGACGAGAAGGAGACGCTGGAGCGCGATCTGGCCGTGGGCGGGATGGGGGAACGGCTGGAGGGCATTCAGGCCTGGCTGCTGAAACGCGCCACCGACTTCATGCTGGACAACACCGTGACGGTGGACAACTACGACGATTTCAAGGCCGCCATCGAGGACGGCAAGTGGGTCCGCGCCTTCCACTGCGGCGACGCAGAATCCGAGAAGGCGATCAAGGAAGAGACCAAGGCCACCGTCCGCAACGTCCCGCTGGACGACGCCGAATTCTTCGCCGAGCGCGAGGAGGGCGGCGTGTGCTTCCACACCGGCAAGCCTGCGGCGTATGGCAAGCGCATTCTGTTTGGGCGGCAGTACTGAATGACCACAGGATGAGGTCAGTTCAGGTCGCTTCAGCTAAAGTGCCCCATGACTGATGGGCCGCGTGGCTGGGAAGAACGCATCGCTGCGCTGTGGGCTGAGCTGGACGCCACAGAGGAAGACGCGTTTGTGACCCGGATGGATGCGCTGGCCTCCGAACGCCCGGAACAGGACGCGGCGGCGCTCTTTGAGCGGGCCTGCGCTCAGGATTCCACCGGACACTCTGACCTGGCCGTACCGCTTTACCGGCAGGCACTTGCCAGTGGACGGCTGGGAATTCGCAGGCGACGGGCCACCATTCAACTGGCGAGTTCGCTCCGCAACATGGGCCAGAGTGCGGAGAGTGCGGCCCTTTTGACCGCTGAACAGGACGCAGACACAGACGAATTGGATGACGCTTTAAAAGCTTTTCTGGCACTTGCCCTGGCAGATGTGAGACGAGAACGGGAAGCATTGGCGCTGGCGCTTGCAGCGCTGGCCCCACATTTGCCGCGTTATCAGCGCTCGGTGGGCAACTATGCGCGTCTTCTGGTCGAAGAGGGCTAGCGCTTATCTGCCATCCCAGCCGCTAAACTCCCCATGTCCTCCTACTCGCCCGCCGAAGTCGCCGCCCAGTACGCCACCGAGCGCCACCTGCGAACCCGCATCCAGACGCACGAGCGCTACAGCGTGGGGCCGGGGCTGGAGGGAACGGTGGACCGCCTGCTGGCGTTGAGCGGCGACGAGGATCTGCTGGACGTGGGGACCGGCCCCGGCGACTTTCCAGGGCGGCTGCGTGCGGGCGGACACCGGGGGCGTATCGTCGGCATGGACTTCTCGGCGGGCATGGTGGAGCGGGCCTCGGCAGAATATCCAGACGCCGAATTTCAGCAGGGGGACGCGGCGGCGCTGCCGTTCCCGGACGCCACTTTTGATGTCGTGACCGCCCGCCACATGCTGTACCACGTTTCCGACGTGGCGGCAGCGCTGGCTGAATTTAAGCGCGTGCTGAAACCCGGCGGGCGTTTCCTGGCCGTGACCAACGCCTCGGGTTACATGGCCGAACTGTGGGACGCGGTGGCGGAGGCGTTGCCCGGCGATCCTAGATTTGCAGACTTGCGCGGGAGTCGGCAATCGTTTGCCACAGCATTCTCTGAAACGGGCGGCGTGGATCAAGTCAAACAGGCATTCGGTGATGTTGGCATCGAGTTTCTGGAAAGTGCCTTGGTCTTCTCGGAGCCTGAGCCGGCATTGGCCTATCTGAACTCAATCCCTGTGATGCAGCAACTTTCCGACCTGGATAGGGAAGACGCTCTCTCTGCGCTGCTCCGCACGTTTAAAGCCCGAACGCAGGGCGGCGAGTGGCGCGTGTCCAAGCGGGTGGTCTTCATCTCGGCCCAGCGCTGATCCACCACTCCTGCACCTGAAGGCCAGAACTGACCTCAACTGCCCACCATATAAATGCAAAACCCCGCGCCAGGCGGGGCAATTCCTGTGGTGGGCGGTATAGGATTTGAACCTACGACCACTCGCTTGTAAGGCGAACGCTCTACCGCTGAGCTAACCGCCCGCACGGG
The DNA here is from genome assembly GCF_000701425.1 of Deinococcus frigens DSM 12807. GTDB lineage: Bacteria > Deinococcota > Deinococci > Deinococcales > Deinococcaceae > Deinococcus > Deinococcus frigens. Next base: position 48,628 of record NZ_JNIW01000012.1, read on the forward strand.
GGCCTATGCTAATGGCCCGGGCGGGCAGGATCAAGGGGCAAAGTGCAACAGGAGTGGAGCTGGCCTGGCGGCTGCCGCAGTGCCGACCAGCCCACCCACTTCAGCCTGTGCGCCTCGATAAAGTCGGTCACCTGCTGCCGCGTGCCCCCCAGAAAGGTCAGCGGCTGGGCCACCGCCGCGATGACGGTGATGTGGTTCAGGCCCGGCAACACTTTCAGTTCCGACGGCACGCCCGCCTTCTTCAGGGCCGCCTGCATGTTGACGCCGTTGTAGGGGTTCACCGTCGTGTCGTTGGCTGCCACCAGCAGCAGGTGGGGCGGCGCATCGGGGCGAACGTGGCGGTCCGGCATAATGTCGTCCGGGTTGCCTTCTGGCGGGAAGGCCACCTTGCTGGAAAACTGCCGGAAATCGTAACTGTACGGCCCGGCCACGCCGATCACGCCGCGCACCGCACTGATGGGTACCCCCGCCTCCCTGAGCCAGCGGGCGTTGTCCACCACTTCCACGGCATTGAAAGCGCCCGCCGAGTGGCCCATCACGAACAGGTTGTCGGGGTTGCCGCCGGAGCGCTGGGCACTGTCGCGCAGCACCTTGAGGGCAGCGGCGGCGTCCTGCACGTATTCCGGATACCGGTGTTCGGGAGCCAGGCGGTAGTTCATCACGCCGGTCACGTAGCCCGCGCGGGCCAGCGACACGCCCACGAATTTGTGGCCGTCCTTGTCTCCGCCCTGCCATGAGCCGCCGTGAATGAACAGCACCACGGGCGCGTTCTGTGCGTTCTCCGGGGCGTAGATGTCCATCGTGTTGCGCGGCGCGGGGCCGTAAGGCACGTTCTGGGAGACCTTGAGTCCACCTGTAAAGGTCACGACGTTCAGGGTGTTCTGGGGCGAGCAGGCGGCCAGGAGCAGGCCAAGTGCCACGGCGGCCAGGCCCCCGGCGCGGCGGAATTTGGGTGAAGACATGGGAGAGAGGCTAGTCCGGCGCTCCCGCCGCCTGTGCCGCGCAGCGCACAGTTGACCCCGAGGGCCGCTTTAAGTTGCGTTGAGACTCTGGTCTTGGGCGGCGTGGGGTCCGAAGCCCCACAGACCCGCCCCCCTGCCTGCGCTAGCCTGCCGCGAATGTCCGCTCCTCCTACCCATAAGATGACCGACGTGCTGGTGGTGGGCGGCGGTCCCGCTGGCCTGGCGCTGGCCGCCGAACTGGCCCGGCGGGGGCTGAGCGTGCGGGTGGTGGCTCCGCACCCGCCGCAACCCTTTGCCCCCACCTACGGCGCGTGGCTGGACGAATTGCCCGCCTGGGCGCAGGTCTGCACGGCGCAAGTCTGGAGCGACGTCCGGGTGTATACCGGCCCCCAGCCCACGCCCCTGATGCGCCCCTATGCGCTGCTGGACAATGCCCGGCTGCTGGCGGCGCTGCTGGAACGGGCCGGGGACACGCTGAGATGGACTCGGGGCAAAGTAACAGGGGCCGAACTGCGCGGCGCGCTCTGGCACGTCCGGGGTGAGGCTGGCGAGGACTGGACGGCCCGGCTGGTGGTGGACGCCTCCGGGCACGGCGGCCTGCTGCTCCCCACTCCATTCGAGGGCGGCGCGGCGTTGCAGACCGCCTACGGCATCGTGGCCCATTTCAAGCGGCCTCCCAGCGCTCCCGGCGCGATGGTGTGGATGGACTACCGCGCCGCGCATCCGAACCCGGCAGCCGTCCGCGCCGAGCCGACGTTCCTGTATGCCATGCACCTGGGCGGGGACCGTTATTTCGTGCAGGAAACCAGTCTGATTGCCCGCCCCGCGCCCAGCCAGGAGGTTCTGAAGGCCCGCCTGCATGCCCGCCTGGAGGCACTCGGCACACCTCCGCACGGGACCAAATCCGACGAATGGGTGGCTTTTCCCATGAACGCGCCTGCGCCGACGCCCGGCCCGGTTCTGGCCTTCGGGGCGGCGGCGGGGCTGGTCCACCCCATCAGCGGCTTTCAGGTGGCGGGCGCGCTGAACGACGCCCCGTGCGTGGCGCAGGCGGTGGCATCGGCATTTGAGCGTGGTCAGGACGCCGCCGCCGCCGGCTGGGCCGCGCTGTGGCCCCCCGAACGCCGCGCCGCCCGCCAGGTGCATCTGCTGGACCTGGGGGCGCTGCTGGAGTTGCCTGGAGACCGTCTGGGTGACTTCTTCGCCGCCTTCTTCCGGCTGCCCGCCGCCCAGTGGCACGCCTTTCTCGCGCCGCACACCGGCGTCCGGGAACTGGCCCGCAGCATGCTCCGGGTCTTCGCCCACGCGCCCAACGCTGTCCGGGTGCCGCTGGTCCGCGCCGCGCTGGCCCACCCCGCCGTCAGCCTGCGCGCCCTGCGGGAAGCGGCCTGCGGCACGGCTGCTCACCTAAAGGAACGTTCCGCCTCCTCCCATCCGGCCCCGGCTGCCGCCCGCCACCCTGGGGGCATGACGAAATCCGATGCGACCGGGCGAGAAGCCAACAGCGGTGATGTGGACCAGCAGGAAGTGATCGAGGAGGGCATGCAGGGCGCGGTCGGCAACGTGAACGCCGACGGCCTGGCCCCGGACGTGGACCGCGAGGAAAAGCTGGAGGAACTGCGCGAGAACATGGCGGAAGTCAGCGGCCAGCCGCAGTAAATCCTCTCTTCAAAGCAGACGAGCTTGGTGGGCTGAAGGTGTGGGGCGGCCACGGACCCCGGACGCCTATACTCCTTCCATGTCCCTCCTCGACATGATCGGCCCGGTGATGATCGGCCCCAGCAGCAGCCACACGGCGGGGGCCTGCCGCCTGGGTCTGGTGGCCCACCATTTGCTGGGCGCGGCTCCCCGGCGGGCCAGGATCGGCCTGCATGCCTCGTTTGCCAAGACCGGGCGCGGCCACGGCACGCATCTGGCGCTGGTGGCCGGGCTGCTGGGATTTGCGCCCGACGATTCCCGCCTGCCCCAAGCCTTCGAGGAAGCCAAGGCGGCGGGCTTCGAGTACGAATTCAGAGATGTGGACCTGGGCGACGTTCACCCCAATACCGCGCACATCGAGCTGTACGGCGAGGAGGAGAAGGTCATGGTGCAGGGGAGCAGCACCGGCGGCGGCGTCATCGTGGTCACGGCAGTGCAGGGGCTGGGCGTCAATTTTGGCGCGTCCAGTCCCACCGCCCTGCTGCGCTATGCCGACGCGGTGGGCATGATCGCCCGCATCGCCAGCACCATTGCCGCCGACGGCGTGAACATCGCTGCCCTGACCTGTACCCGGCAGACGCGCGGCGGACAGGCGCTGCTGGCGATAGAACTGGACGCGCCCCTCAGCCCGCAGGCACTGGCCTTTCTGGACCACTGGCCGGATACCAACTGGGTGCGGTTGCTGCCGAAACTGATGGACGGCTGAGGTGCGGAGCGCGTCTGAGGGTTTTAAAGTTTGAGGGTTCCAGAGTCTGAAGGTCAACCTGGGAAAGCTGGGGAAACTCATCCCCTGCCCCGGTAGCCCAGCGTCCAGCCCACCTCCGCCGCCGCGCCGTGCAGGGCGCGCAACAGGCTTTCAGAGGCCGCCATCCGCACGGTGGGCAGGCTGAGGCCCAGCGCCGCCAGAACCACGCCGCCCTCGCCGCGCACCGGTACGGCCAGCCCGCTGGTTCCTAGCGCCCACTCGTCCCGGCTGAGTGCATGGCCCTGCGTGCGGATGGCCCAGCTTTCGGTGTCCCAGGCAGCGGGTGTGATCTGCGTGTGGGCTGTGAAAGTCGGCGCGGGATGCGGAAGTGGCCGCCCGGCCAGCGCCATCAATAGCTTTCCGCTGGCCGTGGCGTGCGCGGGCAATTCAAAGTCCAGTTCCCCAGCCACGGGCGGCCCATCCCGCCCCTGCACGCTGCGGGCCACGCACAACACCTGCCCGCCATGCAGCACGCATAAAAAGGCCAGCAGGTGCGTCCCGCGCGCCAGCCGCTCCATCGCGTCGTGGGCGGGGGCGTACCACGGCAGGCTGCCGTACAGGGCGCTGCTCAGTTTCAGCAGCCGCCACCCCAGTCGGTAGCGGCCCCGCCCCACCCGCACCAGCAGCCCCGACCCCGCCAGCGTCAGCAGTTGCTCATGTACCGTGGACGTGGGTTGCCCCAGGTGCCGGGCCAGCTCAGACAGGGTCCATTCGCTGCGGTCTGCATCGAACAGCTCCAGCACGCGGACGGCGGCCTCGACGGTGGCGTGGGTGCGGGGCATTCAGAGGGTGCGAGTGGTGGCGCGTGGGCCGGGGTTGTTGACCCCCCGTCCTCTGTAGGTAGGGGGCTTTGTCGTGCAATTAGGGGAGGGGGCCACCGGGCAGGCCGTTACCCGCGCAAGTCCTTCCCGCCACTTCCGCATGCCACAGATTACTCCAGATGAATCTCTTTCCGGTATACCCGGAAAATCATGGCTCCTTCCCCCTGAAAGAGGCGAACCATAGACCTATGACCTTAACCCCGCCCGACGCCCCCGTGATTCGCGCTCCCCGTGGCCCGCAGCGCACCGCGAAGGGCTGGATTCAGGAGGCCGCCAAACGCATGTTGATGAACAACCTGGACCCGGAAGTGGCCGAACACCCGCAGGAGCTAGTGGTCTACGGCGGGCGCGGCAAGGCGGCGCGCAACTGGGACGCCTTCCACAAGATCGTGGAGACGCTGGACCGCCTGGAAAACGACGAGACCCTGCTGATCCAGTCCGGCAAGCCGGTGGCCGTGCTGCGGACCCACGAGTTCGCCCCGCGCGTGATCCTTGCCAATTCCAATCTGGTGCCGAACTGGGCCACCTGGGAGGAATTTGACCGGCTGGACCAGGCGGGCCTGATGATGTACGGCCAGATGACCGCCGGAAGCTGGATCTACATCGGCACGCAGGGCATCTTGCAGGGCACCTACGAGACGTTCGCGGGCGCGGCGGACAAGCACTTCGGCGGCAGCCTCAAGGGAACCATTACGGTCACCGCTGGCCTGGGCGGCATGGGCGGCGCTCAGCCGCTGGCCGTTAGACTGGCGGGCGGCGTGAGCATCACGGTGGAGGTAGACCCGACGCGCATTCAGAAGCGCCTGGACACCCGTTATCTGGACGAGGTGGCTGACAACCTGGAAGACGCCATCAAGCGCGCCGAGGGGTACAAGGCGGCGGGAGAGGCCCGCTCGATTGGCCTGCTGGGCAACGCCGCCGAGGTCATTCCCCAGCTTGTGAAGCTGAACTGGACCCCTGATCTGGTCACCGATCAGACCAGCGCCCACGATCCGATGTGGGGCTACCTGCCCATCACCACGCCGGACGAGGACGCCGCCGCCCTGCGAAAAGATCAACCCGACGAGTACCGGGCGCGGGCCTACGACGCGATGGCCGCCCACGTCCGCGCCATTCTGGAACTCCAGCGGCGCGGCGCGGTGGCCTTCGACTACGGCAACAATCTGCGCCAGCGCGCAAAGGAGGCGGGCGTGGAGGACGCCTTCGATTACCCCGGTTTCGTCCCCGCCTTTATCCGTGGTTCCTTCTGCGAGGGGCGTGGGCCGTTCCGCTGGGTGGCCCTTTCGGGTGATCCCGAAGACATTCACGCCACCGACAAGGCGCTGCTGGAACTGTTCCCCGACGACGCCCGCCTGCAATCCTGGCTGAGCTACGCCGCCGATCAGATCGCCTTTCAGGGCCTGCCCGCCCGCATCTGCTGGCTGGGCTACCGCGAGCGCGACCGGGCGGCGCGGCTGTTCAACGAGATGGTGGCCGATGGCCGCCTGAAGGCCCCCATTGTGATCGGGCGCGATCATCTGGACGCGGGCAGTGTCGCCAGCCCCTACCGCGAAACGGAGGCCATGCTGGACGGAAGTGACGCCGTGAGCGACTGGCCGCTGCTGAACTTTGGTATCGGCATCGCGTCCGGCGCGGCGTGGATGAGCTTTCACCACGGCGGCGGCGTGGGCATGGGCTTTTCGCAGCACAGCGGTCTGGTGGCCCTGGCCGACGGCACGCCGGAAGCCGCCGAACGCCTGAGCCGCTGCCTGACCAACGATCCCGCAATGGGTGTGCTGCGCCACGCCGACGCTGGCTACGGGCGGGCGCAGGACGTGGCGCGTCAGCGGGGGTTGGACTTGCCGAGCCTGGGCATTGGGGATATGCGGGGGGAAGGGTGATGGAGGAAGTGCTGTCTTCGGTGGGGGCCTGCCAGGTGGCCCCCTCATCCCGCTGCTGCGCCGCTCCACAGGTCACCGACAAGGGGAGAGGGGTCAAAAACATCAGCCCCTCAGCCCCTCTGACCCTCAGAACTCAGCCTCGCCAGAGGCGTACATGACCCACCTCCCCTACGCCGGAATCTCCACCTTCGCCCGCGCGCCCATCGTCCAGCCCGACGGCGACTGGACCGCAGATGTGGCCGTGCTGGGCATTCCCTACGACATTGCCCTGGGCTTTCGCCCCGGCGCACGCTTTGCGCCGCGTGCCCTGCGGGAGGCGTCGCTGCGGTACGTGCCACCCTTCACGGGTCTGGACGGCGTGATCCGTTTGCAAAACGTGACGTTTGTGGACGCCGGGGATGTGGTACTGCCCTCGCTGGAGCCGGAGCTGGCGCGTGAGCGCATTACGTGGGCGGCCCGGCAGGTGAAATCCCGCTGCCGCCTCCCCGTCTTCCTGGGCGGCGATCACAGCGTCAGCTATCCGCTGCTGATGGCCTACCACGATCAGCCCGAACTGCACGTCATTCAACTGGACGCGCACCTGGATTTCACCGACACGCGCAACGACACGCGCTTCAGCAATTCCAGCCCCTTCCGGCGGGCTGCCGAGGGGTTGCCCAACCTCGTCCACATCACTACCCTCGGCCTGCGTGGGCTGCGCCATGACCCGGAAGCCGTGGCGGCGGCGCGGGCGCGTGGACACTCGCTGGTGCCGATGGACGAGCTGGAGGCCCGCTTCTCAGGGATCGTGGAGGCGCTGCCCCCGGACCGCCCGGTGTACCTGAGTGTGGACGTGGACGCCCTTGATCCCGCCGTGTTGCCCGGCACCAGCAGCCCGGAGCCGGACGGCTTCTCGTATGCGCTGGCCCTGCGCCTGATCGCGGCGCTGGCCCGCCGTCACCAGATTCTCGCGCTGGACGTGGTGGAACTGGCCCCCAACCTCGATCCCACCGGGCGCAGTGAGCTGATCGCCGCGCGGCTGATCATGGAAACGCTGTGCGAGGTCTTCCATGACTGAGACGCTCTTGACCGGCATTTCCGAGCTTGTCACTCCGGCCCCGGGTCCCCAGCGCGGCGCGGCCATGTGCGAATTGACGGTGATTAAAAACGCCGCCCTGCTCGTCCGTGACGGCATGATCGCCTGGGTTGGATCTGAGCAGGAGGCTTCCTCGGCAGCCAAAAGAGACGATCTGGGCGGCGTCGCTGTCGTCCCCGGTCTGATTGACCCCCACAGCCACGCGGTCTGGGCCGGGGACCGGCTGACCGATTTCGAGGCGCGGGTGGCGGGGGTTCCCTACGAAACCATCCTGGCCGGGGGCGGCGGCATCCGCTCCAGCATCCGGGCGACGGCGGCGGCGACGGTGGAGCAACTGGTGGCGCTGGCCCGTCCGCGCCTGGGTGCCCTGCAGCAGTCCGGCGCGACAACAATGGAGGTCAAGAGTGGGTACGGCCTGGACTCCGACGCCGAGCTGCGGATGCTGCGGGCCATTCGAGTGTTAAGCCGTGAATTTGAGTTGTCGCCCACGCTGCTGATTCATGTTCCACCGCTAGAGGGACGCGACGACTATGTGCGCGCCGTCTGCCAAACGCTGATTCCCGAAACCGCCGCCGACAAGCTCGCCACCGCCGTGGACGTGTTCTGCGAGGCGGAGGCGTTTACCGTGGAGGAGACCCGGCGAATCTTTGTCGCGGCGCAGGCTCATGGCCTGAGGCTCAAACTCCATGCCGATCAATTCCACGCCATTGGCGGCACGGAGCTGGCCTGCCAGATGGGAGCGCTGAGCGTGGACCATCTGGAGGCCAGTGGCCCGGCGCAGATCGCGGCGCTGGCTGCGTCTGGCACGGTGGCAACGGTGCTGTCCGGTGTGACCTTACACCTGGGATTGCCTGCCGCTCCGGGCCGGGCACTGATTGATGCGGGCGCGGTGGTGGCCGTGGGAACGGACCTGAATCCGGGTAGCTCGCCGCTGTACAGCGTGCAGATGGCCCTGGCCCTGGCCGTGCGCCTGAACGGCCTGACTCCCGCCGAGGCGCTGAGCGCCGCCACCGTCAACGCCGCCGCCGCGCTGGGGCTGGCTGACCGTGGCTCTCTGAGCGCCGGAATGCGCGCCGATTTCCTGGCCCTGCACGGCCCGGACTGGCGTGAATTGCCCTATGCCCTGGGCGCGAATCCGGTGCGGGACGTGTTTACAGGAGGCGTGAAACTATGATTCTTGACCGCAGTTTGTCCCTTGAAGACTTTATCGGCGTGGTGCGTGGCGGCGAGAACGTGGAACTGGCGGCGGCGGCGCGGGAACGCATCGTCAAGGCCCGCGCCGTCATCGAGCGCATCGTGGAGGGCGGAGCGGCGGTCTACGGCGTCAACACCGGCTTCGGCAAGTTCGCCAGCGTGCGCGTGGGCAACGATGATCTCCAGCAGCTTCAGTACAACCTGATCGTGTCGCACGCCATCGGCGTGGGCGATCCGCTGCCTGCCGAGGTGGTGCGCGGCATGTTGCTGCTGCGCGCCGTATCGCTGTGCCAGGGCCACTCGGGGGTGCGCCCGGAGGTAGTGGAATTGCTGCTGGCCCTGCTCAACGCCGGAGCGCATCCGGTGGTTCCCGCGCAGGGCAGCGTGGGCGCTTCGGGCGACCTGGCTCCGCTGGCCCATCTGGCGCTGGCGCTGATCGGCCTGGGCGAGATCGAATATGGGGGAGAGGTTCAGCCCGCTGCCGACGTGCTGGCCGCGCTGAAGCTCACGCCGCTGACCTTGCAGGCCAAGGAAGGACTCGCCCTGATCAACGGCACGCAACTGATGGGCAGCCTGCTGGGTCTGGCCCTGGTGGACGCCCGCATACTGCTGGGCACGGCCAATCTGGCGGCGGCCATGACGGTGGAGGCCCTGTACGGCTCTCACCAGCCCTTCCGCGCCGATCTGGTGGGCCTGCGTCCGCATCCCGGCGCGGTGGCGGTGGCCGCCGAGCTGCGCCACTTCCTGCGCGGTTCCCAGATTGCCCCCAGCCACGCCGAATGCGGCAAGGTGCAGGACCCGTACTCGCTGCGGGCCGTGCCACAGGTTCACGGCGCAACGCACGACGCGCTGGCGCAGGCCGCCCGCGTCCTGGACACCGAATTCGCCTCCGTGACCGACAATCCGCTGGTCTTCCCCGAAACGGGCGAAGTCGTTTCTGGCGGCAATTTCCACGGGCAGTCGCTGGCCCTGACCGCCGACGCCCTCAAGGTGGCCGTGGCCGAGCTGGGCAGCATCAGCGAACGCCGCTGCGAGCAGCTTCTCAACCCGGCCCTGAGCGGCTTGCCGGGCTTTCTGGCCGCGCACGGGGGCCTGAACAGCGGGCTGATGATCGCGCAGTACACGGCGGCGGCCCTGGTCAGCGAGAACAAGGTGCTGGCCCACCCTGCCAGCGTGGACAGCATTCCCACCAGCGCCAATCAGGAGGACCACGTCAGCATGGGCGCGCACGGCGCACGCCAGTTGCGTCAGATTCTGGGGCACGTTCAAACGGTGGTCAGCATCGAACTGCTGTGCGCCGCGCAGGCACTGGACTTTCAGCAGCTCCGTGCGGGCGTGGGCGTGCAGGCCGCCTACGAACGTATCCGCGAAGTGGTTCCCAGCATGCAAGATGACCGCTACTACCGCCCCAATCTGCTGCGTTTGCGGGAACTGGTGATGGGCGGGGTAGTGCTGGAGGTGGCCGGGCGAGGCTGAGCGTCCGGCCCGTATGGACGCCGCTTCAGGTAACCCGTCTAGGGGACTCAGGGTGGCGCGTTAGCATGGGGGTCTAGATCCCTGTTTCTCGCCGTATCTGGAGGGCCTCAACCATGACCACCCTTGAAGAGCTGATGAACGCCCCCGCGCCTGTTTCGGCCTGGGTGCTGGAACGCGATTGCCAGGAAACCGGGCTGGACCCCCAGGACATCCGCGACGAGATGGCCCGCCGCATCCGCGAGATGCGCAGCAGCATCGAGCGCGGCCTGAACAGCGACGCCAAGAGCATCACCGGCATGGTGGGCTGGAACGCCAAGGGCCTGTGGGACGCGCCCGACGCCCTGAATGCTCCGCTGATTCGCCGCGTGCAGGCGTACGCGATGGCCGTCAATGAGGAAAACGCCCGCATGGGCCGCATCGTCGCCGCGCCCACGGCGGGCAGCGCGGGGACCATCCCCGGCGCGCTGCTGGGCGTGGCCGATCACCTGGGCATCGGTGATGACCAACTGGTAGCCCCTATGATCCTGGCCGCTGGCGTGGGCAAGGCCATCAGCAAACGCATGTTCATCTCCGGCGCGGCGGGCGGGTGCCAGGCCGAAATCGGATCGAGCGCTGCGATGGCCGCCGCCGCCGTCGTGGAACTGCTGGGGGGCACGCCCCGCGCCGCCGTGCAGGCCGCCAGCATGGCTTTAATGAATACCATCGGTCTGGTCTGCGATCCGGTGGGCGGTTACGTGGAGGTGCCGTGCGTGAGCCGCAACGCCTTTTACGCGGTCCACGCCGTCAGCGCGGCGCAACTGGCGCTGGCGCAACTGGAATCCTTTATTCCCCCCGACGAGGTGCTGGGCGCGATGGCCGCCGTGGGCCGCATGATGCCCGCCGAGCTGCGTGAAACGGCAGAGGGGGGACTGGCGCAGACGCCGACTGGCCTGGCCGTGACAGCACGCATGGAAGGGAAAAGAGAGGAAGGCGAGACCGGAATGGTTGAATTGCCGATGGCCTGAAGAAAATCCCTCACCCAACCCTCTCTACTATGGACAGGGCTTTCCTCTTTTCTAACCCCCGCAGGCTGATCCGTACATGCTCCTCATACGGACTCCGATTGAAGGTGTTGGAAATACCTGGAAATCCGAGGACAGCGAGAAGGAGAACAACGGGTTCCGGGCGTGGAGTGAATGAATCGGCGCTGTCCCGGTTCATGCACGAAACAAACGGAATCTGTATCACTGGCCCCTACCTGGGCATGCAGCGGGTGTGCGAAGCTGCCCACATACTCCCGCTTGTCCGGCCTCGCGCGCTCGGAGCGCAGATATTCGGTTCCGGTCACGGTCCTCTCTGGATGAGCGGAGGGCGGCGTCCGTCATGAAGTTATTTCAATGCGGCGCTGGGGCTTCGGCGGCGCAGGGTCCGTCCGGCCCAGGCGCTGAGGAAACCGACGAACGCAGCTCCTGCGGCAAAGTTCAGCCTCGTGGCATCCAGAGTAAAGACCGCGAAATCTATTGTCTGGTCAGTAGCGACGTTCGTTCCCGGCTCTGTCCAGACGCCTTCACTGTGTACGCTCAGGCCGATCAACCACAACAGGACCGGTAGCAGGGCCAGAGCAACGGCCACCCGGCCCGGCGGGACTCCACGCCAGCCCAGGAACAGCCCGGTCAGCAGGATCAAGCCCAGAAACAGCAGATCGAATGTGACCGGATTCACGCTGGACCACGCCCCAAGAAGGTTGGCGTCCATGTGCCAGGCGAAGCGGGACACCAGCACCAGGCCCGTCATCCACAGCGCCGCCAGGACAAGGGCCGCGCTCAGAGAGGCCAGCGTGTCGGTCAGGAGTTTGCGCCGCTTGCCCTGAAGGACCACATGTTGAGTTTCCCGCGCCCACTGAACGTCTTTCACGCTTGCGGCTTCGTTTTCCATGCCTAGCCTCCATTCTTCGGGGATCATGTGGCGGCCCGTTTGCCTTGGAACGGAAGGCCCAAAACGATGCCAAGCGCGGTGACGCAGACGGCGGGCAGTAACGGATTGGCCGGAAATCCGGTGAACTCATGCAGGACCAGGTTGGTCAGGACGGCGACAGTCAAGACGCCCGCCACCGCACAGGCGAGGATAAGCCAGTGCGGCCAGCGGGCGCGGGTGGCCATGGCCGCAAACACGAACAGAACCACGAGTAGGGCGGCAGCGGGGAAAACTGGATCGTAGCTGTGCGAGATGGTTTGAATAGGCTGCGGGCTACCCAGGACGTTCCAGGCCAGAAAGGAACTCAGGCTGGTGTCATTGCGGGCGGCCTCGCGGGCCAGGACCGGAAGCTGTGTCCCCAGTGCGACGGCGGCGCTGATAGCAACGCTCAGGCCCATCCCAGCCAGTACCAAGAGTGCAGTTTGCTTAAAAGGCCCATAACGCAGGTGACGCCTCGTTGCTCTCGTCCACCCCCCATCCTCCACACTCGCCGCCTCATTCTCCATGCCCCTGCGCCAGTCGTCCGGTGTCATAGCAGCGCGCCTTTCAATGCACGAACCTTCGTTTCCGTTGTTTTCTCCCGCGCCAGCGTCAGCCCCTCCAGCGTCAGCGTGTAGATGTGCCGGGGCGGCTTGCCGGGGTGTGGGGACTCCTCCCACTGCGCGTCCAGATAGCCCTGCTCGTGCAGGCGCTGGAGGATGGGGTACAGGGTGCCGCTTTTCAATTCGGTGGCCTTGCTCAGGTCATAGCCGTAGCTGGGGCGCGGGTGCGTGGCCGCCAGCGCGCCCAGAACGGCGCGGGTGTGCGGGCTGGAATTGGGGGTGCGGGCCATGAATCATTCTACATATATAGACTTTGAAGTCAAGAGCACTCAGAAATAGAGGAGCGCCGCCCCGGAAGTCATCCGAAGCGGCGCAGGTGTCAGACAGCTCAGGCAGCGGCGATGGTGCCCAGGGCCTTCTCGTCCTTGAGGGTGATCTTGCCGTATCCGGCGCTAATGACGCCCTCGCGGCTCAGCTCGCCGACCACCTTGGTCACCGTCTCGCGTACGCTGCCGACGGCGGCGGCCAGCTCGTCGTGGGTGGCGTAGATCATGGTCTCGCCGTTCTCGGTCTGGGTTGCCAGGGCAGTGTCCTTCAGCTCCAGCAGTTCACCGGCAATGCGGGCACGCAGACGCTTGCCGACCAGACGGTAGATGCTCTCGTAGGCGCGTTCCAGGGTCTTAACCAGGTGCGTGGTCACCACCAGGTTGTCCTCGGCGCTCATCAAGGCGGGGTTGATCACATCGATGCTGCTGTCGGTCACGGCTTCCGCGAAATAGGCGCGGTTCACTCCGGCCAGGGCTTCCTCGCCGAAGTACTCATTGGGCTTGACGTAGCGCAGGGTCAGGCCGTTGCCATCGTCGTCCATGGTGTGCACACGCACCAGGCCGCTGGCAACGCGGTACAGCATGTCGCTCTTGCCGGGGTAAAGGATCACGGCTCCGGGGCGGTAGGTCACGGTATCAACGAAAGTGCGGGCGGTGCTGTGCTGGGTCTGGGTCTGGGTCATTGTGGTCGCCTCCTAGGGCGGAGTGAGGAAGATAGGGGGTCGGGGTCATTCCCGACGTGATTACAGTGTAACCTATCTCTACAATTTTGTAAACACTTTTGTTTCTTTAAATAGTATTTAGTTGACAAAGGGTGATGCAAAGCTGATCACAAGAACACCCGGGCTGAACGTCGAAACCCGTTCTCGGACTGCCTTCCTCGCCCTCACCGTGGTTTCATCTCCGATACGTACCGAAGGCTAAAAAGGTTCAAGGGGCGTTTGCTGTCCGGTGATCGAGGTACATCCGCAATCGGAGACGATCCAGCACCGCAGCCGCAAACAGCGCCCGAAGCCAGAAGCCCCGGACGCTCGTTCTACCGCGCCTTTGTAAATTGTGGGTTAATGCCCGAAGCTCAGGCCAGCCAGATCAAACTTCATCCTCGCGGCGGATCGGGAAGGCGCTGATGACGCTATCCTTGTCGCCGATATTGATGACCTTGACGCCCTGCGCGTTGCGCCCGGTCACGCGCACTTCTTCCACGCGGGTGCGAATGACGGTTCCCTTGCGGGTCAGCACCATCAGTTCCTCATCGCCGCCCACGCGGGCCAGCGTGACCAGCTTGCCGGTCTTGTCGGTCACGTCCAGTGTGATCACGCCCATGCCGCCGCGCCCCTTGGCCGGGTAGTCGCCCACCGGAGTGCGCTTGCCCAGCCCGCACTCGCTGACCGAGAGCAGTTCGCTGGTGTCGTCGCCGTGCGGGACCAGGGCCATGCTGACCACCGCATCGTCCTCCCCCTCACGCAGACGGATGCCGATGACGCCCTGGGTGGCGCGTCCGGTGTCGCGGACCTCGCCGCTCTGGAAGCGCATGGCCTTGCCGTTGCGGGTGGCCAGCACCACATGATCGTCGTCCTGCACGATGCCCACCCCGATCAACTCGTCGCCGTTCTGGAGATTAATGGCAATGAGACCTGCGGAGGTGATGTTGCCGTAATCGGTGATCATGGTCTTCTTGACCACGCCCTTGCGGGTGGCGAAGATGAAGCAGCCCTCTTCCTCGAAGCTGCCCACGCTCAGGACGCTGGCGATGTTCTCGGTGTCGCGCAGACTGGGCAGCAGGTTGCGGATGTGCGTGCCCTTGGCGTCGCGGCCCGCTTCCGGCAGGTCATAGATCTTTTCGTGGAAGACGCGGCCCTGATCGGTGAAGAACAGCAGGAAGTCGTGCGTACTGCCCACGAAGACGCGGGTGTTGATGTCCTCGTCGCGCAGCTTGCCGCCCGAGGCCCCACGCCCGCCGCGCTTTTGCTCGCGGTAGGCGGCCAGGTTGGTGCGCTTGAGATACCCGGCCTTGGTCATGGTGATCACCATGTCTTCGACCGCGATCAGGTCTTCCTTGGAAATGTCGTCTTCCAGAATGGAGATCGTGCTGCGTCGCTCGTCGCCGTAGCGGTCGCGGATGTCACGAATCTCCTTCTTGATCTCGCGCCACAGCAGCTTGTCGTCGCCCAGAATCGAGCGCAGGCGGGCGATGGTCACGCTCAGCTCGTCGAACTCGCCCTGAATCTTCTCGCGCTCCAGGCCCACCAGCCGTTGCAGGCGCATGTCCAGAATGGCCTGCGACTGAATCTCGCTCAGGCCAAAGCGGACCATCAGCGCGTCTCTCGCCTCCGCCCCGGTGTTGCTGGCGCGGATCAGGCTGATCACCTCGTCGATGTCATCCAGCGCTTTCAGCAACCCTTCGAGTACATGGGCGCGCTCCTCGGCCTTTCGCAGGTCGTAGGCAGTGCGGCGCGTCACCACGTCCTGGCGGTGGTCCAGGAAGTAACGCATGGTGTCCACCAGCGGCAGCACGCGCGGCTCGCCGTTCACGATGCTCAGGTTGATGACCGTGAAGGTGCCCTGAAGCTGGGTGTACTTGTAGAGCTGGTTCAGCATCAGCGTGGGAATCGCGCCGCGCTTGAGTTCCACCACGATGCGGACCGGGTCCTTGCGGTCCGACTCGTCGCGCAGGGCGGAGATATCGGGAATCTTGCCCGCCTTGTACATCGCCGAAATGGTCTGGATCAGGTTGGTCTTGTTGACCTGATAAGGAATCTCGGAAATGATGATCTGGTTGCGCCCGTTCTTTTCCTCGATGCGGGCCTTGCCGCGCACCTTCAGGCCGGAGTGCCCGGTGGCGTACGCTTCCCGGATGCCCATCTTGCTGATGCGGCCCCCGGTGGGAAAGTCCGGTCCCTGAACGTGTTCCATCATCTCGTCCAGACCAATCTCGGGTTTGTCCACCATTGCCAGCAACCCGTTGCAGATCTCGGTCAGGTTGTGCGGCGGGATGTTGGTCGCCATGCCCACGGCGATGCCGGTCGCGCCGTTGATCAGCAGGTTCGGCACCGCCGACGGCAACACCGAGGGCTGAACCGTGGTGTCGTCGTAGTTGGGGCGCATGTCCACGGTTTCTTTTTCAAGGTCCGCCAGTACATCCTCGGCCACCTTGGTCATGCGGGCCTCGGTGTAGCGCATGGCGGCAGGCGGATCGCCGTCGATGCTGCCGAAGTTGCCCTGCGGGTGAACCAGCGGGTAGCGGATGTTCCACCACTGGCCCAGGCGCACCATCGCGTCGTAGATGGACGAGTCGCCGTGCGGGTGGTACTTCTTCATGACCTCGCCCACCACGGACGCGGACTTGGCGTGCTTCTGGTTGGCGTACAGACCCTCCAGCATCATGGCGTACATGATCCGGCGCTGCACCGGCTTGAGGCCGTCGCGCACGTCGGGCAACGCGCGGTCCACGATCACGTTCATGGCGTAGGTGATGAAATTGGTCTTGACTTCGCTGGTGATGTCAACGGGATGAATTCCAGTCATGTGGCTCCAGTCGGGGCGGCGAGTAATCCGCCCGGCAGTGTGGGGGTGATGGAGGCCCGGCGACGATGCCAGGAGTAGAACGATTCTAGCATATTATGTTATGCACGTAATGATCATCGCTCCGCCGAAGGGGTTCCCTCAATGGGCCTATTGTACCCGAAACTACCGGCAAAGACGGTGATTCACCTCGCCCCCTGACCCCCGTTGCTGTGGGCATTCTCTGGATCATGCCAACCTCACCCGAAGGTGCGCTCAACTTCCGCCGCCCGCTGCCAGGTCTGTACCGCAGCGGCAACCTCAGCTTTCTAAGTGGGCGGGGGCGGGAGGAGTTACTGGCCCTGAAGCTGGGCCTTATTCTCGATCTGCGAACGCGTGTGGAACGGAACATCGACGCGCCGCCATTCCTAGGGCGAACGGAGTACCTGAACCTGTCGCTGCTGCCGTACCGAATTCGCCCGTTGAACGAGGCGACAGCAGCGGCCCACAGCAACGCCGACCTCACCAGCGCCCTGCTGGATCACGGCGCGAACGGCATCGTCAGCATCCTGGGCGCAATTCTGGACGCCCCGCCCGGCCCAGTTCTGATCCACTGCCACGCCGGAAAGGACCGCACCGGACTGATCGCCGCGCTGTGCCTGGACCTGTCCGGGCGGGGCCGCGAGGAGATCGCCGCCGATTACGTCGCCACCGGGCCGGAACTGGTGGACTTCTATGCCAGCGGCAGGGTGCGCCGGAGTGCTGAGCAGCGCGTGCGGGATGAGCCGTTCATGCCCACCGTCGCGGACGATGTGCTGCGGCCCCTGACCCATCTGGATGCGGTCTGGGGCGGTGTAGGGCCGTACCTGGCCGCCCACGGTTTTTCGGAGGCAGAGCAGGCAGCGCTGGCGGAGCGGTTGATCACAGGCTGAGTCGAGGCAAATTTCAACGAACGCTGCAATCCCGTTTTACGCGGATCGAGCCAGGTGGCCCCCGAACCACGCCAGTACGTAATGCTGGATGTGGACGACGGCCCAGTGCTGCTGACTCCCCACGGCGACCAGGTGCTAACCGCCTTCGAGGACGTGGCGAACCCGGGCCGCGTGCGCTTAACCTTGCGGAAGTTGCTGGGCCTGGCGCAGGTCATCGCCCAGCACAGGGTATAAGTATTTCTCCCTCTCCCACGGCGGGAGAGGGCTGGGGTGAGGAGGGCGTTCAGCGGTGCCCCCGGTCATCAGAGGTCCAATCGGCGAATCTCCGAACTGCTACCCGTACACAGGTTCCTGTTCAGTAAAGCGTCCGTCTAGCAGGTGCAGCGCCCGGTCGGCGTAGCCGGCCAGGCGTTCGTCGTGGGTCACCAGCAGCACGCCCGCGCCTTCCTCGCGGGCCAGGGCCACCAGCAGGGCCGCGACGGTGGTGGCGTTGGCCCGGTCCAGGCTGCCCGTCGGCTCGTCGGCCAGCACCACCGCCGGGCCGGAGGCCAGCGCGCGGGCCACTGCCACGCGCTGACGCTCGCCGCCGCTGAGGACCTCGGGCATGCTCTTCTCGCGTCCGGTCAGGCCCACGCGGGCCAGCAGGGCGTGGGCGCGGGCCGGGTCCCCCTGCCCGGCCAGGCGGCAGGGGATCATGACGTTGTCCAGCACGTTCAGGTCTTCCAGCAGGTAATGGTGCTGGAACACCAGGCCCACCCGCCCGGCCCGGCGCAGCGCCCGCGCCTGGGTATCCAGGGTGTCGGCGCGCTCCCCGGCCCACCAGATCTCGCCGGAGTCCGGCACGTCCAGCCCGCCCAGCAGGTGCAGCAGCGTGCTCTTGCCGCTGCCTGAGGGGCCGGTCACGGCCACCACCTCCCCTGGCTGTACGCGCAGCGAGACGCCATGCAAGACCGTCAGTTCACCAAAACTCTGGCGAATCCCGACGGCTTCTAGGGCGGGAATAGGTGGGGAGGAGGCGGGGACGGTCACGCGGCGCATCTTAGCCCGGTTCTCTACTTCTGCTGGGTCCAGCCGCGCCGAGGCGATATGGTAAGCCGCATGGTCACGGTCGTCTCCCATCCCCTGATTCAACACAAGCTCTCGCTGATGCGCGACACCTGCACCGGGGTCAAGGAATTCCGCGAACTGGCCGCCGAGGTCAGCATGCTGCTGGCCTACGAGGCCATGCGCGATCTGGAGCTGGCCCCGCAGACCCTGAGTACCCCGCTGGAAACCGGCCAGTTCCCGATGCTGAGCGGCAAGAAGCTGGCGCTGGTGGCTATCCTGCGCGCCGGGCTGATCATGACCGACGCCATCGTGGAGCTGGTTCCGGCGGCCAAGGTGGGGCACCTGGGCATGTACCGCGATCCGCAGACCCTCAAGCCCGTGGCCTATTACAACAAGCTGCCCGCCGACATCGCCGAGCGCCGGGTCTTTCTGACCGATCCTATGCTGGCCACGGGCGGCAGTGCCAGCGCCGCCATCGACAGCCTCAAGGAGGCCGGGGCGCAGACCATCAAGCTGATGTGCATTCTGTCGGCCCCCGAGGGCATCGCCGTGATCGAGCGCGATCACCCGGACGTGGAAATTGTGACTGCCGCTGTCGACTCGCATCTGAACGATCACGGCTACATCGTGCCGGGGCTGGGCGACGCCGGGGACCGGATTTACGGCACCAAGTAGATTTGCGGCACCAAGTAGCCGCCGCGCAAATGCCACCAGACGAGCACCTGCAACTTTCGGCTAACCTCCTGACGCGGCCTAACCTTTAGACTCGGGTCAGTTTATGGATTCACTTTCTGCTTTCGCCCAGCAACTGGGCATCGCCGACCTGTTTGGGCGAGGGTTTTTCAGCGTTGTCGTCACCTTTCTGACCGCCTGGCTGTTTACCTGGCTGTTCATTCCACGGTTGCGTGAGTTTGCCGTGCAGGTCGGCTGGGCCGATCAGCCCAACGAGCGGCGGCTGAATAAGGAGCCGCTGCCGAACGCCGGCGGGCTGGCGATCTTCGCAGGCTTCATCGTCAGTGTGATCGTGGCCTGGGCGCTGCGGCCCATCGTGGTGGAGATCGTTAACATTCAGGTACTGGCCATCTTGCTGGGCGCGTCGCTGCTGGTGCTGGTGGGCTTTATCGATGACCAGTTTGGCCTGTCGCCGCTGTCGCGCCTGCTGGTGCAGGTGCTGGCCGCCGTGCTGTTGATCGTCAACGGCCTGACGATCGACTTCAACGCCATTCCCTTTCTCCCCATCATCCCCAACGCCATCAACGGTCCCATCAGCATCTTTCTGACTATCCTGTGGATCGTGGGCCTGACCAACGCGGTCAACCTGATGGACGGGGTGGACGGCGTAGTGGGCGGCGTGGGCTTCGTGGTCAGCAGTGTGCTGCTGGCAACGGCGGCGCAGTTTCCTGACCGGGCCGCCGCCGTGGTGCTGCTGGCGGGCCTGTCCGGCGCGGCGCTGGGCTATCTGCGGCACAACTTCAACCCCAGCCGGATCATCATGGGCGACGCCGGAGCCTACCTGTTTGGGTACACACTGGCCGCCGTCAGCCTGCTGGGCACACTGAAATTCAGCGCGGGAGCCAGTCTGCTGGTGCCGCTGATCGTGCTGGCGTTGCCGGTGCTGGACACCACCCAGGTGGTGATCGGGCGACTGGCACGCGGCATCCGCAACCCGCTGGGGCACCCGGACAAGACCCATATTCATCACCGCGTCCTGGCCCGCACCGCCAGCGCGCGGCGCACCGCCGTGATTTTGTGGGGCGTGGCGCTGGCCTGCGGCATGGCGGGCATGGCCTTTCAGGGCGTGGCCTGGCCAGTGATCGTGGTGACCGGCGTGCTGATCGCCGCGTGCCTGTGGTTCGTGGCCCACCGCCGCGTCCGCGCCCAGAATATCGAGGCCCGCAAGAGCGGGACGGCGCGGTGAGGGTCTGAGATGGGAGAACTTGCTGGCGGCGTTCTACTGCGGGCGCGGTTCCTGCTGGCCGCCCGGCACCTTCAAAACTGATTTGAACCCTGGACATGCTCGTTGCCCCCGTGGCACAGAGAGAGTGGCGTGGCGACGGAAGGGCCAGGACGCCACCCGCCGCACCTTCACCCCATCTGCTCCAGTTCCTGAAGGCTGTAGGAATTGCTTTTCTCATTCACCTGCCTGCCCGCTATGCTGCGCCCCATGCCCGCAACGCTGCCCACCCGCACCCAGAACGCCGCAGAAGTCACTGCGTTCTACGACGCCCACCGCACCACCCGCAGTTACCAGGCGGACCCGGACGGCTCGCCTCTGCCGCTGCCCGCCGATCATCTGGAGGCCATTCTGCACGCCGCCCAGCGCGCGCCCACCGACGCCACCGCGCAACTGTACTCGCTGGTGCGGCTGACCCGTCCGGAGGTCCGCGCCCGGATGGTCACCCTGACCACCAACGCGCACATCGCCACCGCCTCCGAGGCGTTCGTGGTGTGCGCCGACGTGCGGCGGGTTGCTCGGGTGCTGGAAGTGGCCGGGCAGACGCCGGGGCACTGGCCCGCCATCGCCGTGCATTTCGGGATCGGGGACGCCGTGATGGCCGGGACCAACCTGCTGACCGCCGCCGAGATGCTGGGCTACCAGGGCTGCTGGATCGGCGGCGTGATGAATGGCCTGGACGGCATTATCGACCTGCTCCAGTTGCCGCCCGGCGTGCTGCCCTTTGCGGCGCTGACCATCGGCACATCTGCCGAGGACACCCCCCACCGCCCACGCGTGCCCCGTCCGCTGGTGATCCACACCGACACCTATCACAACGGCACGGACGAAGAAATCCGTAACGCCGTAGCGGTCATGAATCCCATCGCGGCCAGGCAGGGGCAGCCCGGCGACTGGGCCAGATTGCTGGGGGCCTACTTCGCCGTGGGCGGCAGCATGGAAGGCCGCGAACCCCGGCTGGAAGCGGCGCTGAAGCGCCAGGGGATGTGGTCCGGCGAGGGGTGATTTTTGGGTGATTTTGCTGTGGTCCTGACCTTCGGAGAGAGGTCCGGCATCTTGCAGGGTGGACTCGGGTTTCCCGGTTTCTCCCGCGACTGCGGCCCACAGGAAACCGCGCCCTGCCTCCTACCGGCCCTGCTGCCCATCTGAAACGGGACGACGGCCCCGATCCAACCATAGGGAAGCCGGAATGCGAGGCCCGCACTCCTGCCGCAGCCCGTTCCGGCCTATCATCGGCGCAGATGTCTGATCCCGCCCGTTCCCCCGCCAAGTCCAGTGCCCAGTCTGCGGGGCTGACTGCCGCCGCCGATCCCGTTGCCCTGCCCGATCTGAACGAGGTCATCCGCGCCGGAGAATGGCGGCGGGCGCTGGCCGTCTCGCGGCTAAAGCAGGCTGAACCCGAACTTCAGGAGGCGCTGGAGTCGGTCTTCCGCTTTCAGGAGACGGTGCGGGCGCGGCGTTACCCCTCGGCCCGGCGGGCGCTGGCCGACTACCGCGAGGCGCTGGCGGGCGGGGCCGACGCTGCCGAACTGAGCGTGCTGCGCCGCGCCGCCGATCCCGACGCGCTGGGCGCGGCCCTGGACGCCCTGAATGCTCACCTGAAAGAGCCGGACCCGCAGGTGCTGGCCGCTGGGCTGGCCCCGGCGCTGGCCCAGCCGCTGACACGCGCCGAGGCGCTGAACATCCAGGGCGTGCTGCTGGCCCTCCAGGACGAAAGTGCCGGGGCCAGGACGCTGTTCGAGGGGGCGCTGGAGGCCGACGCGGGCCACTACCGCGCGCTGACCAACCTGGGCAATCTGGACATCGAGAGCGGTGATCTGGCCGGGGCCGAGGTCCGGTACCGCGAGGTGATCCGCCTGAATCCCGATTATGACGGCGGCTGGCACAATCTGGGCGTGGCGCTGCGCCGCCAGGGCAAGATGGGCGAGGCGGTGCGCTCGATCCGGCGTGGGCAGCGGCTGGGCATGAAGCGCTCCAAGGAGGACACCGACGCCGAGGTCAAGGCCCAGTTCGCGGGCAACCCGCTGTTCAAGGGCCTGCGCTGGGTGCTGATCGCGGTGGTGGTGCTGGTGCTGTTCCTGGCCCTGCGCGGCGCGTTGACATAGAGATCAGCTTGCGGAACATAAAACCGTAGAGTCCCGGTCCCCTCGACAGGAGCCGTCGGCTGCGCCTGGCATGACCGCGCTTCCGCTGAAGAAAGTTCGGGGCGGGCATCGGGCGATTGCGCTATAAGCGGGCATGAGCGAATTCATCCTGAGTCCCGGGGGCGCGCGGCGGGTCGACGCCCGCCTGGAGCGTGCCGGACTGCTGGACCTGACGATGGAGGAGGCCGGGCGCGCGGTGGCCGACGCGGTGCAAACCTCCTGTCTAGACGGCCCGGTGCTGCTGCTGGCGGGCGGCGGGGCCAATGGCGGGGACGCCCTGGTGGCCGCCCGCCACCTGCTGACGCTGGGGCGCGGGGTGCAGGTGCTGGCCCAGCCCAGCAAGCATCCCCTGACCCGCCTGAACCGCCGACGCCTGCGGGCGGTGGGAGGCGAGGTCCGGCCCCTGAATCCTGCGTCACTGCGCCGCGCCGCCGCGTCCGCCGGAGTGGTGGTGGACGGCCTGCTGGGAACCGGGTTTGTGCCGCCGCTGCGCCCGGCCCTGGCTGAGGTCATCGAGGCGCTGAACACCGCCCACGACGCTGGCATGCCCGTGGTGTCCATCGATTTGCCCAGTGGCCTGGACGCCTCGTGTGCGGAAGTGGCAGGGCCGAGCGTGCGCGCCGATCTGACCGTCACGCTGATGGGATTGAAGACCGCGCTGCTGTTCGGCGAGGCGGCCACATGTTCGGGCCGGGTGATGCTGCCCCCGCTGCGGGTGCCGCCCGACTGGGTACGGCGGGAAGCGCTCGGCACCCGCCCCGACGATTCAGCGGTGGCGGCGCTGCTGCCGGTGCGAACAGCAGGCGCGCACAAGGGCACGGCGGGCCGGGTCTGGATCGTGGGCGGCCATCCTGGCACGGTGGGGGCGGCGGCGCTGGCGGGGCTGGGCGCGCTGCGGGCCGGAGCGGGGCTGGTCACCGTCCACTCGCTGGCAGATGTGCCGCTGGTCACCCCTGAACTGATGGTCAGGCAGCACGCGACCTGGGACAGCGCCCTGCCCAAACTGCGCGACTCCGGTCTGCCCGACGCCGTGGCGCTGGGCATGGGCCTGGGACCGGAAGCCGTGCGGGTGGCCCGCGAGGTCCTGGCCTGGGGCGTTCCCACCGTGCTGGACGCCGACGCGCTGCATCCCGAACTGGCGGGCCACGGCCACCCACAGTGCGTCTGGACCCCGCACCCCGGCGAGGCGGCGCGGCTGCTGGGGGTCAGGACGCCGCAAGTGACGCGTGATCCGTTGACGGCGGCGCGGCGCTTGCAGGAGCTGCTGGGCGGCACGGTGGTCCTCAAGGGCGGCCCCAGCGTGGTTGCCTCGGCAGACGCGCTGAGCGTGTCGCGCGGCGGGCATCCGGGCATGGCCTCGGCGGGAATGGGAGATACGCTGTCGGGCCTTCTGGCGGCGCTGCTGGGCCAGGGCCTGAGCGCCGGGGGTGCCGCTGTGGCCGGGGTGCGGCTGCACGCGCGCGCGGGTGAACTCGCCGCCGCGACGCACGGCTACGGCCTGATCGCCACCGATGTGTCCAGTGAACTGGGAGCCGCCTGGCTGGACCTCACGCGGTCCTGATGCCCTGTTGATGCCAATCAGCTTCTGCCGCCGGAGGGTGGTCATCCTTGTTCAGGTCGGCCCTACTTTTCTGGCAAATGTGATCTCGTGTTGGGGCCAACCAACGTTCAGCTCAGGCCCCCGGCAGGCGCAGCAGGCCCTCCAGCGCGGCGTAGGCGTCGGGGCGGGCCAGGAAGACCAGTTCGTCGTCGGAGGTCAGGCGCATTTCGGGGTGGGGCAGGCGCACCGTGCCGTCGCGGACGAGGCCCACCACCTCCACTCCTGGCGGCAGGCTCAGCAGCTTCAGGCGTGCGCCGCGCCAGCTCGGGGGCACGCCCCGGCGGTACAGTTCGCGCTCGCTGGAGGGAACTTCGGCAGGTGTCTCGGCGGACGGCCCGTCGTAGAGGACAGCCGGCGCGTCCGGGACCGTCTCCAGGGACGACTCCAGGGACGACTCCAGCGCGCGGCGCGGGATGAAGCGCAGCGAGTCGGGGAGCTGGGCCAGCCCCCCGATTAGCCCCGGCCCGCCCTGATGCACGCCGCTCTGGGCGCGTGCCCTGACCTGACCCGGCACCAGACCGTCCGTGCCGCTCAGGACATGGGCCAGACCAGCGGCCACCAACGCGCTGGGCAGCAGGGCCTCGCCGCCCCAGGCCACGGCCAGCAGCGCGGCGGCCAGCGGCACGTTCAGGGTCACGGTCAGGTAGGCCACCACACCGACCAATGTGGACAGCGCCGGGTCCACGCCCAGCAGGCTGCCCAGCCCCGCGCCGATCAGCCCGCCCACCCCCACCGACGGCAGCACGCCGCCCCCGAAGGCCAGCCGCGCCCCCAGCGCCAGCAGCCCCCAGCGCCACGCGCCCGCTCCACCACCGTCCGCGCCCAGGAAGTCCGAGACGCCCAGTTGCACCCAGCCGCTGCCGTCGCCCAGCACGGCGGGCGTGCTGAAGTAAGCGGTGGCGGCGGTCGCCAGCCCGAACAGCCCGCCCAGCACCGGGCGCAGCCTGCCGTCCGCCCAGCCCGCAGGGACGACCCGCACCGCCAGCAGCGACAGCCATCCGGCCAGCGTTGCGGCCAGCGCCACCCCCAGCAGCGCCGGAAGCTGGGCGGCGGCTGGCACGCCCAGCTCCGGCACGCTCAGCAGCGGCGCGAAGCCGTAAGCCAGCCCGTACACCGCCGTCCCGGCCACGGCGGCCAGCACGCAGGGCATGACCACCTCGAACTCGAATTCAAAGCGGCGGTACAGCACCTCCGCGATTAATACGGCGGCGGCCAGCGGCGCGTGCAGCACCGCGCCCAGCGCCGCCGCCGCCCCGGCCAGGGTCAGTGTGCGGGCCTCCACGGCGTCCAGCCGCGTCAAGCGCCCCAGCAGCCGCGCGCCCAGTTGCCCGGTCATGGTGAAGGCCGAGTCCCGGCCCACCAGCAGGCCCGCACCGTAGGCCAGCACCGTGCCCAGCAGCGTGCGGAGCTGGATTAGCGGCGGGGGCCACTGCCCGCGTGCGTGGTAGCCGCGCACCAGTTGTCCCAGCGCGTCTCCTGCCGCCGCAGGCACCAGCCAGGCGTACAGCGCCCCCACCACCGGGAGGGCCAGCAGCCCCCACGGCAGCGCGTCCCCAAAGGCCATCAGCAACCCGCCCTCGCCGGGGGTGCCAGGCGGGGCGTAACCGGTCACCAGCGCGCCCAGACGCAACGCGGCCTCCAGCAGCAGCCGCAGCAGAATGCCCAGGCCGCCCACCAGCGCCCCCACCAGCACGCTGAGGACCACCACCCGCCCCGTTTCCAGACGGGTCAACACGGCGCGGGGCAACGGGGAACGCATACGCGGCCCATGCTAGAGCAAAGTCCATGAAGGTGCCTTGCCCGTGCAGTCGCCGTGGTGGCCTGTGGCCCAGATGCTTGCCCTTCAGTGTCCAGATTAAGCCCCCCTAAAGCCTGTCAGGGTCCCGGCACTTCAGATACGGCGCGTAAGATGAGACTCGATTTTCCCGGTGGGAGAGTGCGCGCACCGTGCGGGCCTCGAACCCCGGCAATGAAAGGAGCAACACTGTTATGGCTTACCAAGTCCCCCCCCTGCCCTACGCCTACGACGCCCTGGCCCCCCACATCGACACCCGCACCATGGAAATTCACCACGACAAGCACCACCAGGCGTACGTGGACAACGCCAACAAGGCGCTAGAAGGCAGCGAGTTCGCCGACCTGCCTGTCGAGGAACTGATCACCAAGCTGGACAGCGTGCCCGCCGACAAGAAAGCGGCCCTGCGCAACAACGCGGGCGGCCACGCCAACCACAGCCTGTTCTGGACTGTAATGGGACCCCAGGGCAGCGGCCAGCCCGGCGGCGAACTGATCACTGCCATCAACGCCACCTTCGGTTCCTTCGACGATTTCAAGAAGAAGTTCG
Organism: Deinococcus frigens DSM 12807; assembly: GCF_000701425.1. Lineage (GTDB taxonomy): Bacteria > Deinococcota > Deinococci > Deinococcales > Deinococcaceae > Deinococcus > Deinococcus frigens. Next base: position 74,822 of record NZ_JNIW01000012.1, read on the forward strand.
AGGACGCCGCCAAGACCCGTTTCGGCAGCGGCTGGGCCTGGCTGGTCGTGCAAAGCGGCAAGCTGGCCGTGGTCAGCACCGCCAACCAGGACAATCCACTGATGGGCGAGGCGATTGCCGGGGTCAGCGGCACCCCGATTCTGGGTGTGGACGTGTGGGAGCACGCCTATTACCTCAACTACCAGAACAAGCGTCCCGATTACCTGGAAGCCTTCTGGAACGTCGTGAACTGGGACGAGGTCGCCCAGCGCTACGCCGCCGCAAAGTAAACACAGCTCGGTAAAAGCGCCCCTGGCCGAATGTGGCCGGGGGCTGTTTTGTGGGCTGCATTGCAGAGTCCTGCTCTACGGTCCTCACCACACCAGAATCAACCCGGCGATGGCCAGCGCAATCAGCAATCCGGCAAAAGCCCCGATCCACCCCAGCGGCAGGGTGTGCTGGCCGCTTTTCTCCAGACCGTGGGCCGACTTGTGATAACTGCGAAAACCAAAGGCCAGTGCCAGCGCGCCCAGCGCCACCAGACCAGCGGCTAGCACGCGCACCAGCCAGAGCGGTTGCAGATCGTTCAGCAACTGGGTCACGGCCAGCCCCACCCCGATGCAAGACAGCCCGGTGCGCGCCCATGCGGCGAAGGTGCGCTCGGCGGCCAGCGCGGTGCGCCGTTCGGCCCAGTCGGTGCGGGCCTGGCCTAGGCTGCGGCCCTGATCTGCTTCATCTGCCATCTGGCTTAAAGCTTATCCGCCCTGGGCATCTGGACACCTATGCTGTGTCCATGCGCCCGTGGATGCTGGAGGCTCCAGAACATGACTTGACTGCCGCTGAACTGGCCGTGTTCGCGGCAGCCTGGGGTGCGCGGGATGTCTCGTTGCTGCCGCCACAGTTGCCGCGCTGGCTTTTTCTCCAGTGGCTGACCGGGCAGGGGTATCTGTTGCACGGCTCGCAGCAGGGGGGAGTCACGCGCTTCGAGCCGCGCACGCCCCCTGACCGCAGCCCGGACGAGTTCAGCAAGCGCAGCGGCGTTTTTGCCGCCTCGGATGGGCTGTGGGCGCTGATGTACGCGTTGCGGGACCGGACGAGAGTGCAGCGCATCCTGAATATGGCCCTGAGACTGGCAGGCGATACGGGCTGGTCATCAACGCAGTATTTCCTCTCGTTTGCGCCGCGCGAGAACGGCGTCGTCGGTCCACGCGAGTTGCTGGCTCCCGGCTTCGTCTACGTTCTGCCTAGGGTAGGATTCGAGCAGATGCCACCTTACTTCTGGCCGGATCTGGCCGAGGTGCTGGAGCCTCACTGGGTCAGTCCGAGTGCCGTGAAGCCGCTGCTGTGCATCCCCGTCAGGCCCGCCGATTTTCCTTTGCCTGTGCGGACCCACGATGCGGCGCGGGTGGACGCGCAGGCCGCCGCCGATCCCTGGGGCTTTCCCTGGCTGGAACGATGACGCCCGTCTGGATGCTGGAATCACCGCCCGGTGAACTCTCCGAAGCCGCCGCCAGGAGTTGCTCACGCGCCTGGACTGCGCGGCATATTTCCCTCCTACCGCCGGAAGTTCCGCGCTGGCTCTTCTTGCAGTGGCTGGCAGAACACGGCTATTTGCTGCACGGCTCGCAACACGGCGGACTGACCGAACTGGTGGGCGCTCACAAGGACTACACCCAGCCGGACGAATTCAGCAACATCATTGGCGTGTACGCGGCCTCGGACGGCCTGTGGGCCATGATGTACGCTCTGCGCGGACCGGGCGTGGCGCGGCAAAACGATATGGCCCTACAAGTGCGGGAGGGCGGGCAGTGGTCCGGGATGCGCTATTTCATGTCGGTGGCCCCGCGCACGCCCGGCGCGAGTCAAGCGCGCGAGCTGCTGACGCCGGGCTTCGTCTATGTGCTGCCCAGAGACGGCTTTATTCAGTCGCCACCCTGCGAACATGGCGGCCTGGGGTACGTACAGGAGGCGCACTGGGTCAATCGCGCTCTGGTCACGCCACTGCTGCGCATCCCCGTCACGCCTGAAGACTTCCCGCTGCCCGTCCGCCTCCATGATGCGGCGCAGGTGGACGCGCGCGCAAAGGCCGATCCCTGGGGCTTTCCCTGGCTGGAAGTAGGACGGGATTGACCAAAAAAACCCCCTCCGCAGGGGAGAGGGTTGGGTGAGATCATCTCAGCTCAGTCGATGCTGGCCCGCCAGCGCCATTCCGAAGCGCGCTTCATGACGTGGGCAATGCCGCCCGTGATCGCCAGTTTCTGGTTCCAGGGCAGCTTCATCCAGCCCACGGCCATCAGGCCGCCCAGCGAGACGAACTCGCCCAGGGTGGTGGGTTCGTAGGCTTCGACCTCATCACCCCTGGCCAGCCGCATGATGTTCTTGCCGGTCAGGCGGCCCTGCTGCCCGGCGTGCTGGGCGGTGGTGGGAACGGGCTTGCCTTCCTGGTTCAGCGCCAGGCCCATATCGCCGATCACGAACACGTCGGGGTAACCCTTGGCGCGCAGCCTGTCGTCCACGGCCACGCGTCCGCCGGGGCCTTTTTCCAGTTTCGCGCCCTTCATGATGTCGCGGGCCTGAATGCCGCCGGTCCAGATGATCTTGCCCGCCGGGATGACCTTTTGCTCGCCGTCTGCCGTCTGCACGGTCACGCTGTCGGCGTTGGCCTGCATCAGGCGGTGACCGGTCAGGATGTGGATGCCGTACTCCTCCAGCGTGCGCTGGGCCTTGCCGCGCAGGGCGTCGTCCAGCACGGGCAGGATCTTGGGACCGGCCTCCACCAGAGAGATGTTCATGGTGGGCAGGCCGCGCGCCTTGCTCAGCAGTTCGGCGCGCTGGGCCAGTTCGGTGACCAGTTCCACGCCGGTCAGACCCGCGCCGCCCACCACGATGTCGCGCACGCCTTTGAATTCGCCGCTGTAGGCCCGGTTGACAAAATTGAAGATCTCGTCGGCGTCGCTGAGCTGCTTGAGTTCGCTGGCGTTCTCGGCCAGGCCGGGGATGCGGTAGAAGTTGGTCACGCTGCCCAGGCCCACCACCAGTTTGTCGTAGGTCAGCACGCGCCCGTCTTTCAGGGTGACCTCGCGTCCGTCGAGGTCGACGGCTTCCACGCTGGCCTGCTCCAGCTCCACGCCGGTGCCGCGCAGCAGCGGGGCCAGGGGCAGCGTCACGCGGGTGTTGTGCGCGGCGGCCTCGTGCAGCCGGGTCTCGAAGGTGTGAAAGGCGTTTTGCTCGACCAGCAGGGCTTCCAGATCGGCGTGGGGCTTCATTTTGGTGGCGACGGCCAGACCAGCGTAACCGGCACCGAGGATCAGGGTTTTCATCGTCATGCTCCTGTGAACGAATTCACGAGTGAAGTGCTGGACAGCAGACCAGCTTTCAACCAGTGTACACCGTCCCTGCGCCAGAGCTGTACCCTTGCCAACCGTTGTCTGTTCATGTGCCGGGCCGTCTCCCAGAAACAATGAGGCGTGGTCCCTGCGCTTCATTCCTGCCCTGCCGAGATCCCTGCACCGTCGAGATGTCTGCACCGTCGAGATGTCTGCCCCGCTGAGTACCTGCCCCGCTGAGTACCTGCCCCGCTGAATACTTGCACTGATGAGAGGGCTGCCGCCCTGGCTGGGCGCAGAAGTTGAAGGTTGGAGTACAGCGCAGGAGGTGCGTTGTGTGCTTGAATATGAACGGTCAGACAACCCAGACAGGACGCCTCTATCCCGGCGTCCGCCCCGTTTTTGCACGGCAACCCCGTTTCAGCAGGAGGCACCCATGAACGTGACCATGAACGTCAACGGCAAACCCTACACCCGTGATGTCGAGCCGCGAACGCTGCTCGTCCACTTTCTGCGCGAGGACCTGTTGCTGACCGGCACCCACGTCGGCTGCGACACCAGCCAGTGCGGGGCCTGCACCGTGCATGTGGACGGCGAGGCCGTCAAGAGCTGCACCGTGCTGGCCGTTCAGGCCGATGGAATGGACGTCACCACCATCGAGGGCATCGGCACGCCCGGCGACCTGCACCCGCTCCAGACCGGCTTCTGGGAGAAACATGGCCTGCAATGCGGGTACTGCACTCCCGGCATGATCATGGCCAGCGCCGAACTCCTCAAGCACAACCCCAGTCCCAGCGAGCAAGAGATTCGCTACCACCTGGAAGGCAACTACTGCCGCTGCACCGGCTACCACAACATCGTCAAGGCCGTGCAGCACGCGGCGGAGATCATGGCGCAGGGTGGGCAGGCAGGTGGACAGGCCGCGGACGACTAGAGGGTGATGGTCAAAGGTTGATGGTTGATGGGAAAAGACAGACCATCCGCCGTTTTCCATCAACCGTTAACTTTCAACCATCAACTTCCCGGAGGCACACGAGATGACCGGCAACGAATCCAGAACAGACAAATACTTCGGCCAGGCCCTCAAGCGCAAGGAAGACCCGCGTTTTATCACCGGCACCGGCAACTACACCGACGACATTGTGTTGCCGGGCATGCTGCACGCCGCGATGGTCCGCAGCCCGTACCCGCACGCCAAGATTGGCGGCATTAACAAAGAAAGTGTCACGGGCATGCCCGGCGTGGTGGCGGTCCTGACCGGGCAGGACATCGCCGATGCGGGGATCGGCAGCATTCCGGTGGGCTGGCTGCTCCCGGAACTCAAGACGCCCGCGCACCCCGCTATTGCGCTGACGGAAGCCAACCATGTGGGCGACATCGTGGCCGTAGTGGTGGCCGAGAACCGTGCGCTGGCCGAGGACGCCGCCTCGATGCTGGAAGTGGATTACGAACCGCTGCCCTCCGTGGCCTTCGCCGGGGCTGCCATTGCTGAGGGTGCACCCGTGGTGCATGACGACGTGCCGGGCAACGTGGCCTTCAACTGGGAAATCGGGGACGCCACCGCCGTTCAGGAGGGGTTCAACGCCGCTTACAAAACGGTCAAGCTCAAGTTGACCAACCAGCGCCTGATCCCGAACGCCATCGAGCCGCGCGCCTCGCTGGCGCAGTTCACCCCGGCCAGCGGCGAGTATCTGCTGTACACCACCTCGCAGAACCCGCACATCCACCGACTGATCCTGGCGGCCTTCGTCATGAACATCCCCGAACACAAGCTGCGCGTGATCAGCCCGGATGTGGGCGGGGGCTTCGGCTCCAAGATCTTCCAGTACCAGGAAGAGGTCATCATGCTGCTGGCCGCCCGCCTGATGGGTCGCCCGGTCAAGTGGACGGCGCGGCGTTCCGAGGCCTTTGTCAGCGATATGCAGGGCCGCGATCACGAAACCGAGACCGAGATGGCCGTGGACAAGGACGGCAAGATGCTGGCCTTCCGCGTCAACACGCTGGCAAACCTGGGCGCGTATCAAACGCTATTCGCCCCTGCCGTGCCGACATATCTGTACGGCACGCTCTGCAACGGCGTGTACAAGCTGCCCGCCGTCCACGTCAAGGTGCAGGGTGTCATGACCAACACCGTGCCAGTGGACGCCTACCGTGGTGCAGGGCGGCCCGAAGCCACCTACGCCATTGAGCGCACCGTGGACGCGATGGCCCACGCGCTGGGTGAAGACCCCGCCGAATTCCGCCGCAAGAACTTCATCCAGCCCGAGGACTTTCCGTACCAGACGCCGGTGGCCCTGGTCTACGACAGTGGCAACTATGAACCCGCGCTGGACATGGCCCTGGGCATGATGAAGTACCCGGAATTGCGCGCCGAGCAGGAACGCATGAAGGGCAGCAACAAGATTCTGGGCGTCAGCGTCATCAGTTACGTGGAAGCCTGCGGCCTCGCGCCGTCCGCCCTGGTGGGCCAGTTGGGGGCGCAGGCCGGGCAGTGGGAATCCAGCCTGGTGCGCGTGTACCCCACCGGTAAGGTGGAGCTGTTTACCGGCTCACACAGCCACGGGCAGGGCCACGAAACCGCCTTCCCGCAGATCGCCGCCGACGAGTTGCAGATTCCGATTGAGGACATTGACCTGGTTCACGGCGACACCGGACGGATGCCCTACGGCTGGGGAACCTACGGCAGCCGTTCGGCAGCGGTGGGCGGCAGCGCCCTGAAAGTGGCCCTCCAGAAGATCACTGCCAAGGCCAAGAAGATCGCCGCGCACCTGCTGGAAGCTTCCGAGGAGGACGTGGAACACGAGAACGGCGTCTTCCGCATCAAGGGTGCGCCGGATCAGTCCAAGACCTTCTTTGACGTGGCGCTGATGGCGCACCTGGCCCACAGCCTGCCCGACGGCATGGAGCCGGGGCTGGAGGCCACCGCCTTCTACGATCCCAAGAACTTTGTGTATCCGTTCGGCACGCACATGGCCGTGGTGGAAATTGATACCGATACCGGCAAGGTGGACCTCCGCAACTACGGCTGCGTGGACGACTGCGGCCCCCTAATTAACCCCCTGATCGTCGAGGGCCAGGTCCACGGCGGCATCGCCCAGGGCGCGGGCCAGGCGCTGTGGGAGGAAGGCGCATACGACGAGGAAGGCAACCTGCTGGCGGCGTCATACATGGAATACACCATGCCCCGCGCCGACGATCTGCCGATGTACCAGATTGACCACACCGTGACCCCCAGCCCGCACAACCCGCTGGGCGTGAAAGGCATCGGCGAGTCTGGCACCATCGCCAGCAGCGCCGCCGTCGCCAACGCCGTGCTGGACGCGCTGTGGCACGAGTGCGGCATCGAACACCTGGATATGCCCTACACCGCCGAGAAGGTCTGGAAGGCCATCCGGGACTCGCGTGCGGGGATGGGACAGGCCGCGGACGATTAGGAGCTGTCAAACCGTCTAACGGTCTAAAGGTCTAACCGCAAAAAGAAAACTGAGCAATATCTTCTGAGCTTTTTAGCGGCTTGACCGTTAGACCCTTAGAGGCCGACCAAAGGAGGCAAACATGTATCCAGCCAATTTCGACTATCAAAAAGCCGCCAGCGTGGACGCCGCCCTCCAGGCGATGGCCGACAATCCCGATTTGAAAGTGATCGCGGGCGGGCATTCGCTACTGCCCGCCATGAAGCTGCGTCTGGCGCAGCCGCCCGCGCTGCTGGACATCTTCAATCTGGAAGAACTCAAGGGCATCAAGGAGGACGGCGATTTCTACGTGGTGGGCGCGATGACCACGCACGCCGACGTGCTTCGCAGCCAGCTCCCCCTCTTCCCCGAGGTGGCGGGCTGGGTGGGCGATCCGATGGTCCGCAACCGGGGCACCATCGGCGGCAGCCTGGCCCACGCCGATCCCAGCGCGGATTACCCGGCGGCGGCTTTAGCAACCGGGGCGGAGTTCGTCATTCGCGGGATGGGCGGCGAGCGTACCGTGGGGGCCGACGAGATGTTCCTGGGCATGTTCGAGAGTGCCGTGCAGCACGGCGAGCTGTTAACCCACATCCGCATTCCCAGAGGCATCAGCGCCAGCGTGTACGAGAAATACCGCCACCCGGCCAGCCATTACGCCATCGTGGGTGTGGCGATGGCCCGGCACGCGGACGGCCAGATTCGCGCGGCCTACACCGGTGCGGCGGAAAAGGCGGCGCGGCTGCCCAAGCTCGAAGAACGCCTGAACGCCGGACAGGACGCCGGAACCGGGCTGGTGGAGGGGGCGGACATGCTGGGGGACCGCTTCGCCAGCGCTGAGTTCCGGGCGCATCTGGTGGACGTGCTCTCGGACCGGGCGGCCAAACGCCTGGGCTAGTCCTGGCTCCACACGCCTCCTCCTGAACGTGTGGGAGGAGGTTTTTTGGGGTGTCCCGCTAGCCGATCAGCCCCGCGACGCCGTTGATGGTCACGGCCACGATCACCGCGCCGAACAGGTACGACAGCAGCGCGTGGCCCAGCAGCAGGCGGCGAAAGGCGCGCGTGTTGATGTCGGTGTCGCTGACCTGGAAGGTCATGCCGATGGTCAGGGACAGGTAGGCGAAATTGCGGTGATCGGGATCGTCCAGGGTGCCCCCGCCGTCTTTCGGGAAGGTCACGCCAGCGCCGTCGGTATAGAACTTGCGGGCGTAGTGCAGGGTGTACTCGGCGTGGACCAGCAGCCACGAGGCGGCGACGGTCAGGACCGCCAGCACGGTCGGGGCAATGGACGCCAGCCCCTTCTCGGTGCCTGCCTGGTGCAGCGTGAAGATCACGCCCACCAGACTGACCAGCGAGGCCGAGAGCGTGACGCCCCCGGCCAGCGCCCGCGTGTCGTCCTCGCGCAGCGCCAGCGCCCGCGTCTGCTGGGGCGAGGCTTTCCACAGCAGCAGCCGCAGCCACAGCAGCACCGCCGCGCAGAGCGCCTCCCAGGGCCATGCGGCGGGGGTCAGCAGGCCCGCCACGACGCCCACCCCACCCCGGTCAACAGGCGATAAACGGCGGTCGGCACACGCTCGGCGGGCAACATGCATGGAGCATACGCCCGCGCTGCCCAGCCCAGGCAGGGGAGAGCACAACGGTTTGGAAATTGGCAGGTTCACTCTGAGAGCATCAGAGACAGACTGGGCTTGACAAATCCCATACCCAGATGGACTATGTAGACAGACATAGCTATGTTGGGGGTGGTAGCAGTGCGGGACGCCACGCGGTCCACGCCCCACCCACTTCTCCCCGGAGGCTCCATGAATCCCGACCTGCTGCGCGGCAACCTCGATCTGATCCTGCTGACCATTCTAGAAGACAAACCCCTCTACGGCTTCGCCATCATTCAGGAGGCGCGTGAGCGGACAGACGGTTACTTTCAGTTCAAGGAAGGCAGCCTGTACCCCGCGTTGCACCGACTGGAGCAGGACGGGCTGCTGGCCGCGCAACCCGGCGAGCTGGGGCGCAACGGCAAGCCGCGCAAGTATTACTCGGTCACCGACGCCGGGCGGCAAGCGCTGACGGCCAAACGCGCCGAGTTCTCCAGCTTCACCGGAGCGGTTGGGCGGCTGGGCAGCCCATGACTGCGGCCACGACTGAACTCACGCCCGCTGTCCGCGCCTACCTGCGCCGCGCCACCTGGGGCCTGCCCCGTGAGCGGCAGCAGGAGGTCTGGGACGAGCTGGAAGAACATCTGCTGACCCGTGCCGCGCAGCTCCAGGCGTGCGGCGCGGCCCCACCCGAAGCCCTTGCCCGCGCGCTGGCCGAGCTGGGTTCGCCCACCCGTGTCAGTGCCGGAATGACTGGAGTGTACCTGATGCCCAAACTGATCCTGATGGCGGGTGCTGACGCGGTGGCGCTGAGTGCCGCCCTGTACGCGCTGGCGGGGGGGAATGACGGGAACGTCATCACTCTCCCCGTGTTGACCAACCGGCCTATCACACCGTCTTGCGTCCGTGGGACAGCCCCCATTAGCTATAATGTCACGATTGTTAGTCGGAGAGCGGGAATTACTTGCTACACATTCAATGATCCAAAAGTTTATGAAGGTGCGTATCTCAGTTTAAGCAGTATTAAAAAAGCAGTAGCTGCCCAGGGTGGCAACGTCACTACGCTGAGTTCTGGCACAATTCGCCTCAATCTAACTACTAAATCCAAACCCAATCAAATCGATTTGCCGTCTAATTTTACCGTCAAGGGTGAGAAATACTATTTCGCCGCTGCCATTGCCAGCAGCTTTTACCGGAATCAATCAAACTCAGTGAAATTTCAAGGATATCAACCTCCTGTTATCGTTTCCGATAATTTAAAACTTCAGTTCGGCGACAGCACACAGCCTGAAATCGGGCCAGCGTTTTATCGAGGAGTGGCGCTAGAATTGCTTCGCTATGTTTTACACGGCGACGCTCAGGGGAGCGAATTTAGTGGCAGTATTTTTTCAATCTATCCTGCGGACGCGGGCGTGCATAAGCTCAAGACAACCCTCAAAACAAGCGAAGTTGCAATGCTCGTGATTCGGCGCGAAGGACAAAATTATGATCTCGATGTTGCGCCCGTTGACGCAGCAGGGCAGATCACATTTAAAAGTTCTCAGAAACGGCTTGCCTTTGTCAGTGATCCAGATCAGCTAAGCCTCGTCTACCCTGATGGACGCACCCCTGCCCTCCTCGTCCGCGTGACCAATATCCCGCTGGGCAACCTCAAATCCGGCATCTTTGTTCCCGCCAAAACCACGTCCGACGCGCCGAACTGAGCCTTTTCCTGCCCGTTTACAGGGCCGCGCGCTGTCACCGCTGACCCTCCCCGTTATGGTGGGTTCACGGAGATGGCGCGTGCAACTGAAAGTGAACGGCAAGATGCGAACCGTGAAACGGGACGACGAGTTGCTGCTGTGGGTGCTGCGCGACGAGGTGGGCCTGACCGGCACGCATGACGGCTGCGGCATCGGCCTGTGCGGCAGTTGCACCGTGCTGGTGGACGGCGCGCAGTTGCCTGACGCCCGGGGCGAATGCGGTGTTCGCGCTGACCGGCAAGCGTCTGCGGGAGCTGCCGCTCCGGGTGTGAATCGCCCCGCTCAACCGTGATCCAACAACGCGGCGTGCGCTGCACCGGACGCCTACACTGCCCCATGAACCGGACCCAGACCGGACTGATCGCCCTCGCGGGCCTGGCGCTGTCGCCCTTCGTCCCGACCTTGCTGGCGGGCAGCGCGGCGACGCTGCTGGGCTGCGAAATTCAGTACATGGACGCCGCGCCGTGTCTGCTGGGCAACTGGGACATTGGCCCGCTGCTGACCAACCTGTTCTTCTGCCTGTGGTTCCTGCTGCTAACCGTGCCGCTGGCCGCTGTCATTTTAACCGTCTGGGGCATCATCTGGGCGGTCCGGGCGCGCAAGACGCCGTAACTTCAGCCCACCCGTTCTTCCAGCAGATACCACAGGCGGGTCTGGGCGTTGTCCTGACTGCTGTACACGCTGCGTAGCAGCTCGCCGCCCGGCGCAAAGGCCAGCCAGTGTGGCGTTCCCTGGGTGTGCCAGGCGCGGGCCAGCTCGCCGGACACGTCCAGGGCGACGGGAAACGGCAGCCTGGCGAAATCGCGGGCGAATCTGATCAGCGTCGGCTCCACTTTCTCACGCGGCAGGAGTCGGTGGCCGTGGCTGGTGTGGACGGCCAGCAGGTTCACCTGTTCACCAAACTCCGTGTGCAACCTTTTCAGGAAGGGAATGCCGCGTGACACGCAGCCCGCGCATTCCAGGTTAAAGGTCATCACCACTCCGGGGCGCGTCCATTTGGCAGGCGGCGGCAGAGGGTCGCCGGAAACAAAGTCGGCGGGGGCAGGCCAGTTCATGCAGCAGAGGGTAGCGCTCCGGCCTCCCGCTCTCTTCTTTGACTTTGGGCGCTCTCCTGCTAGAGCGGCTGCCTGGGGCCGTTCCCGCAAGCGGGCAAGGACCTGGCCGCCGAGGATTGCGGCATGGTATTTGCCAAAAATAGCGATCTGGCCGCCTCCAGCAACACCACGCTGACCCACATCAAAACGAACGGCGAGCATCAGAAACTGCTTAGTAAGTGGATCGTCCAGAGGGAAAGACTGGCGGGCGTCCGGTGCGGAGGCGGCAAAATCACGTTGGCGGAGTGCTCTGGACCCATCTCAGTGCAATCGCCTGACGGCCATGCCGAGAGAATTATCATGCCAGGCAACACCAGGACATCTCTAGCCCTTCCGACTTTAAATCGGGTACTGCTTCTCCTCTGGTTCGGGATCCAAAGACGCTGGAATCCATCAGCGCGCGGGCGGCGCTCATATGGATTCCAGTCGTCGGGGTGCTGATTCTCGGTCTTGGACCAGTATGTTGAATCAGTTCAGGCGGACGCTGTTGGTCAGGTTGCGGATGACGGCCTCGTTGCGCGAATAATCCTTGACGTTCCCAGCAATGGTGACCACCAGCATGCGGCCCCCGGCGCTGGTGACCATCAGCTCACGGCGCAGGTCGTCGGCCTGGCTGGGCGTGGTGAAGACGAACTGCGCCCACGGCGAGCCGCCCATCTGCACCAGCCCGGCCTTGAGGGTCTTGACGTTGGGCACCTGCGCGCGGATCACGGCGGGGAACTGGGCCACCAGCTTTTCCACTTCATTGGAGGCCAGCTTGCTGGTCCGCCACTCAAAGGCTACGCTGACCTTGCGGTCCTCGGTCATGAACACCGCGTCGGGGCGGCCTGCCGCCGAGGGAAAGGCCGCGCGAATCCCAGCCTGGTTCAGGGTCAAAAGCTTGGCATTGGGTTCCACCGAGAGCGGCAGGCTGTCCAGCTTTACCGGCACGGCGTGGGCCTGGCCCGGAAGTAACAGACCCACCAGCAGGGTCACGGTCAGAAGAGGACGGATCATTTCGCTGTCAACCCTAACCTCCCCCGCCCAGCAGCTTATGAGCCGGCTGTGAGGAACGTGCGGCGGCGCGTCATTTGCCGGTCATCTTCTGCGTCCTGGAGGGTCATTTGCCATTTTCCCGGGCGGGCGCATCAGGCCGAAGTGTCAGGACCGCTACGACTTCTCGCCGGGTCACCCGTCCGCTGGAGCGGCGGCGGCTAGCCAGTCGCCGTGGCGGGCCAGGATCAGGCTGAAGCCTGGACCACGCGTCACCATCAGGTCTTTCAGGGTCAGCGGTGGGTGTCCCGGCAGCAGCGCCATCCACTGCCCGCGAAAATCACGCCGCAGGGTGACAGCCCGCGCGCCGAATTGCAGGGTCAGCGGGGGATCGTCGCGCAGTTCTGTGCACACCGCGCCGCCGTCCGGGGGCAGGTCCACCAGGCTATGGCTATGACGCAGGGGGGTGGGCGGGGTTTCCAGATGGCGAATGGCCACCGTCAGGGCCGCGACCAGCCGCCCGGTACAGTCGCCGGTCAATCCCAGGGGCCGCGCAGCACCACGCATGACCTGCTGAATGCTGTGGGCGCTGTGCAACGCCAGCAGGGTGCACAGGGTCTCGGCTCCCTTGCGGGCAAAGGCCAGCAGCCGGTCCGGGGCGGCCCTGGTGTACTGTGCCGAGCTGCTGGCGGCCACCGACGCCGCGTCAAGCTGACTCCCGCGCAACTGCTGCGCGGCGGCGCGGGCCAGGCGCAGCGCCTCGTAGTCTCCACCGGGGTCCAGCAGCACTGCGACGACGCGGCCCAGCGAGGTCAGCCGGTTCAGGTCCTCGTGCGGGCTGGTCTGGGCGCGCAGCAGCAGGTACGCACCGCTCACAAAGGCCCGCAGCCGGGCGTGCGGCAGTTCCAGCGTCAGGCACCGCCCGGTGGGGCCATTCTGGGGGCGCAGCAGCGCGAGCTGTTCTCCAGCCTGAAGCTGCCACTGTGGCCCCAGCGCCTGCCACCGAAAGTCGGTACTGCGCCAGCGCGTGCCCTGGCCACCGGGCAGGCGAATCATTAGTTCGCTGGCGCTGTCGTCGGGTGCGGCCAGTGCAGTGTTCGGCTGCGCCGCGTACAGCACGCTGTGGTGGGGCACGCGGCCCAGGGCGGACTGCGGGCCACCCCTCAGCAGCGGCTCCAGACTGCGCGCCAGCGCCCGCACGGCCTCACGGATGGCCGGGCGTTCACGCGGGTCGCGCGGGGCTGGTTGGTGGGTGCGCAGCGCCTGGATCAGCATTTCCCTGGCGTGGGGGGCCAGCGGCTCACGCTCTGCGGCCTCCATCACGGCGCGCAGCACATCCTCGTCCGGGTGGCGCGGAAAGGGCAGCTCGTGGACCTGCGACAGCGCCAGTTCCAGCCGGGCGCGTCCAGCGGGTTTGCTCAGCAGGGTAACCACCGCCTCGGTCAGCGTCTGCAAGACCCGGAAATTGTCCAGATCGGTCAGCGGATCGTGCACGGCGGGCACGGGAAAGGAGACCTGCCCGGCCAGTCCTGCCTGTCCGGCCCGCTCGGCATTTTCCAGCGCGGTGTACAGCACCTGCAGGGTCAGCAGGCCGGGTTCGCGCTGCCACACCAGCATGTGCGTCCGCAGGGCTTCATGCGCCGCGTCGCCCCAGGCCAGCAGATGCAGGTCCCGCCACGCCTGCGCCTCGGCAGATTCACCGCCCGGCGGCGCGTTCCACAGGGCTGGCGGGGTGGCGGTGGCGGCAGGCCCGGGCTGCGGCGCGCGGTCCGCCTTGCGGTGGGCCAGGTACTGACGGTCCGCCACCAGCAGCCGCCGGTGCAGCGCTCCCTCCAGCGGAGCGCTCAGCAGCTCCTCGCGCAACACGGCCAGTGAGCGCCGCCCGCCGCGCGGCACCTTGCCCTGAAGGGTGTCGGCCACCCGGTACTCGTACAACTCCACCAGTTCGGCCCAGCCTTCGCGGCCTGTCCCCACACGGGTCATGGCCTGTCCAGACCGCAGGCCGCGCGTCATGCGCCGGACCGTGCGGGGCCGGTCAGGGCGGCGGACCGTGCGCAATTCGGTTGTGCAACGGCTCCCCGCATCTCGGTCCCACTATGCACCGGGCGCTCATACAAAGCGCTGTTCGGGCGCTGGGTTAACCTCGTTCCTGCGGCTCTGCCTGGAGTGTGCTGGTCTGAAGCGTTCCTTGAGTTGGAGGCACAACACACCATTGTCCTGCCGTCGTGGGTGGCACGGTGGGGCATGGCTGACGTTGATCTCTCCGTCCCCAAGAACGTGTAGGCCAACGCACAAAAGGCCCTGAAACTGCGCGACGAGTACGGCTTCGGTGGCACCGGGGTTGGCGAGCATATGGCCGAGGAACTCGCAGGCGGCGGTCACCTGACCGAGGACTAGGTGCGCCACGTCTCGCAGTATTTCCCGCGTCATGCCGGGGACCATCTGGACGAAACCGGTACGGACGGCGCAAAGCCCTCGCGCGGCTATATCGCCTGGATGCTCTGGGGCGGCGACGAGGGCCGCAAATGGAGCGAGGGCGTGGTGAGGGCGCTGGACGAGCGCGACGAGAAGGACGAGAAGAACAGGAAAGACTGAACAGACTGAACACAGGGAGAGAAGGGACCTGGCGGCCTGACAAATTTTATGAGAGCGGACGAAAAACGAGTTGCCAGCCGACTTCAAGGGTGGTTTGAGGAGGGGCATGAAGGCGTTTCCGCTGACCTGGTGGCTCAGGGTCAGGCCCGCCCTGGAGCGTCAGGTGAGAGAAGATTGCCTGACCACGGCTCAGCGCGTAATGAACCGCCCGGAGACCGATCTTGAGGTAGCTCAGCGCCCGCCGCCAGTGGGGATCGACGTGTCGTCGATCCCCACGCTGCACCACCTCGATACCTTCGGAGACGAGCAGCAAGGTCGCCACC
>NZ_JNIW01000013.1 GCF_000701425.1 Deinococcus frigens DSM 12807
ATGAGACGCTAACATTGGGCCGCTTTGACCGTGGAGACCGAACATTTCATGCGGTGTCCTCCGAGTTGATGGAGGGAGACGAGGTGATCGCTGAGGGCAAGGCGCGGTGGAATGAGGAATCCTTTTTCAAGGAAGGCAAGCATCAGTTCGGCTTGGCGCAGTTCGCACTGCGAACTGCTGTAGGGCTGGACCGCTGGATCCTGCTGGTCTTCCTGGCCTGGACGCCCTGAATCCTCCATCGGCAGGACGGGCTGACTCTGGAGGAATGTGCGTTCCTGGCGCTGGTCACGGTGCTACCTCACCTGCATCTCAACCGACTGCTGCACCTGTTCTCGAAAAACGCTGAATTCCTGTACCAGCACGGCTATTCACTCCACTCTGCAAGGTGCAACTGCTGAGTAATCGGGTTGGCTTATTTCTGGATTATTTCAGCGGGTAAAGCTGTAAAGAACTGTTCTTCAGCACCACGGGGGCATCTTTTGAGACCGGAAAGGTCACGGTGATCTGATGTGGGGTGCCGATACCGGCAGGCACCCGCACCAGAAACTCGCTGGCCCGAATCAGCTTGTTGCCCTCGCGGCGCAGGTCAAGCGTGGCCACTCCCACCGTTCCCTGGACCCTCAACACTGGACTGAGACTGGTCTGCTGCTCCAGCTTCAGCCGCAGATACACGCCGGTCTGCGCGCTGGGCAGCGGGCCGAAGGCGAAGACGGCCTCGTTGCCAGCCGCGCCAGTGCCAGCCGCACCAGTGCCAGCCGCGCCAGTGCCCATCACGCCGGGCTGCGCCGTGGCGACTGGCGGTTCGTCTGGATATTTCAGCCGCGAGAGCTTGGCGATCATCTGGGCCAGAAAGGTGAGGTTTTGCTGCTCCCTGTCGCTGCCAAAGTCGTAGATGGGAAATTCCCAGACCGCCAGACGACGCCCCGGCAGGTTAGCCCGGTCACCAAAGAATTCCAGCATGGAGGTCTGCGCGCCGCTGCTGAAGCTCTCGTTCTGAATGCTGGTGTGCAGCAGGCTGCTCAGCCACTGCTCGAAGCCGTAGCCCAGCGCGTAGGGATTGACGCCCTCGTTGAGCGTGACACTCCGCGAAAAACTGCTGCCGAACAGTACGGCGGGCGGAACGTCATCGCCGAGCAGGTCCTGGGCTGCCCCGGGCAGATCGACGGTGGCAAAGGTTTTTTCGGGGGGGAACGTCACCTCACACAGCCTCTGGACGCTGCCTGCAAAACCACCCAGGAATTCAAAGTCACCCTGAAACACTGGGGCGACGCTTCGCTGCGCGCCTGAACCACCCAGTGCTGAACCACCCAGTGCTGAATTACCCAGTGCTGAACCTCTCAGCGCCTGTTTCACCTGTTGCGGAAGGGCGTCGGCCACGCCACGCGCCGCCAGCTCCACTGCCGGCAGTTTCCAGTGGTGATCGGTCCTGAAATACAGGTCCTGATCCCGGTGGGCCATGAAGGGCGTTAGCAGGTCCACCGTGTTGATGCCGGCCTGCTTGAAACTCCCGATCACCTGGCTGTAGCCCAGGCGGGCCGCAGACGGCGAATAGCCGAAGGTGCCGGGCGCGCCGATCAGACGATCCGGGAAATAGATCATGGCCGACCAGGGGATGGGAACGGCGATCAGCTCGGTGCCGAGGTCCTGCAAACGGCGCTGAAGCTCACGCAGACCCGGAACGAGTGCGGCGGCGCTGAAGCTGGTTCCCAGGGTGAGCTGGCTGTACAGGCGGCCCTGACCGTCCGACATCAGGAAGGGTGACTTCTGGGTCACGGCGTCGCAGAGCGCTGGCGGGGCAGCCTGAGCCTGGGCCAGTCCGGCGAGCAGCAGGGCGGTGGGAATCAATGTGACTGGACGCATGCGCGGGTTCGTTCCTCCTGGTGGGGCCGTTGCCCTGCAAGCCACTGTGGCACAAACTCCGGATGTGCTTTACTAGACAGCCCCTGGATGTGCTTAGCCAGTATGTTGCATTGATGAAACACTTACTCGTGCTGGCCCTGCTGCTCAGCTCTGGCGCGACGGCCCAGGAGGGGCTGTACGATCCTGCCCCGCCCCCCAACAGCGCCTTTGTGCGGGTGCTCGACGTTCCGGCGGCCACCCTGGGCGGCAAAGCGGTGGCCGCCGAGAAGGGTGCGGCCAGTCCCTATGTGGTGATTGCGCAGGGTGACTTTGCCGTCAAAGCGGGCACCGTCAGCGGCAGGCTCAAGGTGGAGGCGGGCAACTTCTACAGCGTGGTGACCAGCGGCGGCAAACTCGTCTTGCTCACCGATCAGGCCGCCGAGAACCGCGCCAAGGCCCTGCTGACCATCTACAACCTCAGCAAAGCCAGCCGCGTGGACCTCAAGACCGCCGACGGCAAGACCGCCGTGGTCTCGGGCGTCAGGTCCGGCGAGAGCGGCAGCCGCGCGGTCAACGGCGTCACCGTGGACCTCAGCGCCTTTGACGGCTCCAAAGCCCTGGGGACCCTTAGGGGCATCAGGCTCGAACGCGGCAACGCCTACGCACTGGTGCTGACCGACACGGGACTGACCCTGACCCCCAGCACCACCAGGACCAAGTAAGGCAGGTCTAGGGCGTGGTCTTTAGCAGCAACGTCTTCTTGTTCCTGTTCCTGCCGCTCTTCTTAATCACCTACTCCCTGCTGCCCTTCCGCTGGCGCTCGGGCTGGATCCTGCTGGGCAGCTACGCGCTGTACTCGTGGTGGCGCTTGGACTTTCTGTGGCTGCTGATCGCCATCACGCTGGTGTCCTACGGGTTCGGCCTGGTGCTGGGGCGGCAGCCGGACGGCAGGGGGCGGCGCTGGACTCTGGTGGCGGCCACCGCACTCAACCTCGCGGCGCTGGGGTATTTCAAGTACGCCAACTTCGGCATCGAGAGCTTTAACGCCATCACCCAGACCCTCGGCTTCCAGCCCTTTACCTTCACCCCGGTCCTGCTGCCGATCGGCCTGAGCTTTTTCATCTTCCACGCCATCTCCTACCTGGTAGACATCTACCGCAGAGAAGAGCCACCCACCCACAACCTGCTGGACTTTGCGGCCTTTATCGCGCTGTTCCCACACCTGATCGCCGGGCCAGTCCTGAAGTACAACCTGCTGGCCGATCAATTTCTGAGCCGGACTCATACCCTGGAGAAATTCAGCTCCGGGGCCACCCGCTTCATGACCGGCTTTGCCAAGAAGGTGCTGATCGCGGACACCCTCGCGCCGCTGGTCACCGCCGCCTTCAACCAGCCCGATCCCACGATGGCCGACGCCTGGCTGGGGGCGCTGGCGTATACCCTGCAACTGTACTTTGACTTCAGCGGCTACTCGGACATGGCCATCGGGCTGGCGGCCATGATGGGTTTCAAGTTCCCCGAGAACTTCAACCACCCGTACGTCTCCCGCAGCATCACCGAGTTCTGGCGCAGGTGGCACATGAGCCTGAGTTCGTGGCTGCGCGAATACCTGTACATCAGTCTGGGCGGCAACCGGGGGGGGCGGGCCAGAACCTACCTAAACCTGTGGCTGACCATGGTGCTGGGCGGGCTGTGGCACGGGGCCAACTGGACCTTTGTGCTGTGGGGCGTGTGGCACGGCAGCATCCTGGCCGCCGAGCGCCGCATGAAGGAGGCCAGTCTCTGGACACCGTCTCCGGCCTGGCTGACCATTCCCGGCACCATGCTGCTGGTCATTCTGGGCTGGGTGATGTTCCGCGCCGACAACGTGCCGGACGCCCTGCGGATGTATGGCGGCATGCTGGGCGTAAACGGCTTCGCCCTGAGTGACACCCTGGCGTGGCAGGTCAGGGGCAGCGTGCTGGTCACCATGCTGCTGGCCGCCGTGCTGGTGTACGTGGCCCCGCTGTGGGGCCAGCGTGTGGGGGACGTGGGCAGCAAGCTCCTGCGGCCCACCCTGGCGGTGGGGGCCACGGTGGCGCTGCTGCCGCTGTTCGTGCTGGCAGTCATGAAGCTGTCGGCCCAGAGTTACACCCCTTTCCTTTACTTCCAGTTTTGAGGTGAATGGATATGACTGAATTTGCCCAGGACACCGTGAAACCGAACGCTAACAACCTGGCTGCGCCGCGCATCTTACATTGGCTGCCCGCCGCTTTCCTGCTGAGCGTGGTGGCTGCCGGCGCAGTGGCCACCCTGACCAGCCCTGGGTTCCGTGAAGGCCAGCCCGACAAGACCGTCATCAATGGTGAATGGATGCTGGCCTGGGAGAAGAATCTCGATGGCCAGGTGCCGTGGCGTACCCCCAGCGTAGACCTGTGGGGCGGCTTGAATTACCGCCTATTCAGTGAGGCACGCGATGGCGCGTTGGTGGGGGCAGACGGCTGGTTATTCACCGATGAGGAATTTCAGACGGCAAAGACCGACACCGCCGAACTTCAGAGGAAGGTGGCCTACGTCAAGCAGGTCCGGGATGAACTGACGCAGGACGGGGCGAAACTGGTGGTGGCGTTGATTCCAGCCAAGGTACGCGTCTACCCGGAGGAGCTGGGCCGGGCGCGGGTGCCGGGCAGCCACGCCAGGCTGTACGCCGACTTCCGGGGGCAGTTGGAAGCGGCGGGCATTCTCACCCCCGATCTGGACGCCGCGCTGAAGGCGGACAAGACCAGGGGCAATCTGTTCTTCCGCACGGACACCCACTGGACGCCGCTGGGCGCGCAAGTAACGGTCCAAGCTGTGGCTGGGGTGGTGAAGAGGCTGGGTCTAAACCTGCCTCGCGCCGAGTACGCCACACAGCAAAAGGCCGAGGTGTCTCGCTCCGGCGATCTGCTGCGCTACGTTCCGGTGCCCCGTGGCACGGGTCCCGCGCCGGACCGCGTGCGTGAAACCGTCTACACCCGCACCGACGGGGGCGGAGGCGGCCTGCTGGGTGACGAGCGCATCGCGGTCACGCTGGTGGGCACCAGCTACAGCACGGATGGTAAGGCCAACGTCTGGCACTTTGATGACGCATTGGCGGCGGCCCTCGGCACCGAAGTGCTGAACGCGGCCCAGCAGGGCAAGGGGCCAATCGTGCCGATGCGCGAGTACCTGAACAGCCCGGACCGCAAAGACAACCCGCCGCAGGTGGTGGTCTGGGAAATCCCGGAACGGTTCTTGCGGGTCGGTGATCCTTGACTCTGGTGGGTTGAGGTTCCGTGATGGGGCGTGCAGGACACGGCGCTTGTCCCACTTCTACCGCGCCACGGCAAAGTCAGGCTCAGGGGGCGGAAGTGCGGCAAGCTGGAAGGCGGTTTCCCGCCCAGACTACCGTCTGTCACGCGCCCAGAGCGCGACTGCTCCGGGTTGCAGACTTCACGCCTGGAGGAACGTCTTTTTCCTGCTGGCCCTCGTCGCGGAGGGACGCCCATTCCTGTCAAAGCTCCGCACGAGAGGAGTCAAGCTGGACAGGCAGCTCCACAGCCGAACCTTGCGCTGACCGTGGGGCGCTGACCGTGGGGTGTCGGGCGGTTCAGCGGTGCGGCCATCCGCAGAGCTACGGGCTGCGGCAGGCGTCTGACCACGAACGCAGGTTGCCCGTTTGACGGCGCAGACGTGAAGAAGCAGAAGGGGGCGGAACGCCGCGTGGTCAGGGTTGGCGGACAGGGTCTGGGCGGAAGACCAGCCGCCTCACGTTCAGGTTGCGGTCGGCCAGCGTCTCGCGGTAGGGATTGGTCAGCGTGATGGTCAGGGGTGTGGCGCTCAGGTCGAGCCGAAGGTCCTGCTTGTCCAGAGTGCTGCTCAGGGTCTCCAGGATCCTTCCGCCTTGCTGGAACACCAGGACCGGGAACGCACCCTGAGCCTCGCGTCCCCGGACTGCGAGGCTCAGGGTGCCCGCCGCGCAGGGGGTCAGCGTCATCGGGACTGCCCCGATCAGGGTGGCGGCGCTGGCCTGTGGGGTCCAGACACCTCCACCCGCTTTGGGCATATCCACCCGTTTGAAGCCCTGACAGGTCAGCGCGCTCAGCGTGATGTTCCGCAGATTCGCCACGCGCACGTCGGCCAGGTAATAGTCGTTCAAATACGCCAGGTACAGGCGGCCCGCCGCTGGGACCCGCAGCGTGCTGGTTCGCGGCCCACTGAAGCCCGGCGCGGCGAGAACCGTGCTGTCCAGGGCCACGGTCAACTGCGGCCATCCGTCTCCGGCCAGTGCGCCATCGGCGGTGATGGTTAGCGTGCCCGCAGAACACAGGTCCGCTTGCAGCCACGCCTCACTGCGGAACTTGAACCCCTGACCCTGGGAGATCACGTAGTTCTCGCCACGCTGGTATCCCGGCACGAAGACCGGCGGCTGGGTGCAGGCTCGGCCCGGAGGCAAGCCCACCTGGAGCGGCGCAGGCGGCGTGGGGTGACTGGCCAGCGCCCCCAGCCCCAGGCTCAGGCCCAGCGGCAGCAGCCCCAGCGCCAGCACGCGGCCCAGCGCCTTCACGGGTTCCACCGGACCGTCCAGGAGGTCTGGGCCAGAGGTTCAGGACGGAATGAAGCCTGCTCTGGATACACCAGCACTTCCAGACGTTGCTGCGGAACCGAATACAGGGTGCCGCCGAGCTTCAGCAGGGGCGCGGCTTGACCCTCGAGGGCCAACGCCGGCACCGTGACGACGGTTGCACAACTCTGCTGGCAGGCCCGCAAGGTCACCCGGTACCGGCCAGGGGGCAGGTTCAGGCGCACGAACACTTGGTAATTCTTCGTGTTCTGGACGTTGCGCGGGGCGATCAACGTGTCCAGCGAGGCGGAAATGGCGGGCGCGGGCCGCAGCGTGCCCACCAGCAGCGGAAACGAGAGGGCGGCCAGCAGGCCCGTCGCCGCCGCACCCCCGGCCCAGCCCACGGCGGGGGAGCGCTGCGGCATCCGCGCCAGCACCGCGCCTACGGTGACCCAGAACAGCTCGCCCACGAAGGGGCCAGGAACGATCAACGTGTTGTCGTTGGCGGTGGCGATCAGCAGCCCCGAGAGGATGGCGATGCCCAGCGGGTCACGCTGCCGCCACGCCGCTGCCACCGCCACGCCCAGCACGGTGAACAGCCCCAGCAGCCCCAGCGGCCCGGTCTCGGCCAGCCCGTGCAGCGTGACGTTGTGGGCGATCAGCCACGGCTGGCCCAGCCGGCTGATCCAGGCTGGGCAGGGGGCCAGGGTGCCGTCAGGGGCGGGCCACAGCGTGCAGCCCTGGCCAGGGGGGGCCAGCCGCGCGCCCAGGCGGTAACTGCCCACCCCACCCAATGGCGCGCTGCGAATGGCCGACAGGGCATTGTTCCAGATCAGATCGCGCCCGGAGGTAGTAGCGTTGCTCAGGCGATTGATGGCGGGCAGGTCCAGCCGTTGACCGGTGTAAAAGCCGCCGGCCAGCAGCGCGGCCCCGGTCAGAATGGCCAGCGCCGCCCGGCGGCGCTGGCGCACCGCGAAGCCCAGCGCGGTGCCCAGCAGCGCGGCGGCCAGCGGTCCCCGGCTGCCCGACAGCAGCAAAATACCCAGCGCTGCCGCCCCCAGCGGCACGCGCCACCACAGTTTTCCACCGGCGAACAGCGCCAGCCAGATGCCCGCCGCCCCGGCCAGCCCCAGCGTGATGGGCGTCATGTAGGGGTGGCCCAGGCGCTGGCTCAGCGGGTTGAGGCCGTCGGCGACGGTCAGGCCCAGCGCCGTGGCATACACCACCGCCAGCCCCACGCCCAGTGGGGCCAGTTGCCGCGTGCTGTTCAGAGACGCGCCCAGCGCGATGAAACTGAACATTAGCAGCGTGCGCCCCAGCGCCAGCCCGGAGTTGATCAGCGGGTCACCGGTCAGCAGCGCCGGAAACTGCTGGCTCAGGGCGTAAAAGCCCAGCACCCACCACGCCGCCCTGGGCAAGCGCCGCAGGTTCGGCAGCGCGAAGACCGCCAGCGGCGCAAGGAAGTACAGCGGGGCCAGCAGCGCCAGCCACACGCGAATCCACAGCGGGGCGGGAGCGAGGGGCGTGGAAGCTGTGGGATCAGTCGCCGTCATAGGGAAGTAACGAGAGGGAGAAAAGTGCGAAAGAGGAAGAGATCACCTCTTCCCCTCAAGTTCCCGGCTGGTCTGCGCCGCGTGGCCGCTCAGCCCCGGCCTGTCGGCAGCACAGGGGCCGCGTCGGCTTTCTGATCCGCCGTGCCGTAGGCGTAGGCGTAATACGAGTCGCTGGTGCGGGCGATCTTGTTCAGCACGATGCCCAGCACGGTGACATTGGCCACCCGGGCATTTTGCAGGCTGCGCTCCACGTCGTTCAGGCGGGTCTTGCCGCCCTCTACCACCAGAATCACGCCATCGGTGTAGGGGGCCACGGCCAGCGTGTCGGGCAGGCCCAGCATCGGGGGCGTGTCGATCAGCACGTAGTCGTAGCCCTGCGCCCAGCGGTCCAGGTAGGTTCGGAAGGCGGACTGGTTCAGAATGCTGCCCGCGCCGTCGCCCCGGTGCGGCGTTCCGGCGGGCAGCAGGTCCACGTTGGTCGCGACCCGGGTGGCATGCGCCGCGTCGGGGCGCAGGAACATCTCGGTCACGGTTTTGGCGGGCGGCAGGCTCTCGTCGCTGCCGATCAGCGGGTGGGTGCCGAGGCGGTCCGGTGCCCAGACCTTGAGCTGGGTAGGGCGGCGCAGGTCCGCGTCGATGACCAGCACCTTCTGACCGGCGGCCCCCAGGCTCTCGGCCAGGGCCGCCGTCATCGAACTCTTGCCCTCGCCGGGGTACGAGCTGGAAATCACCAGGCGGCGGTGGGTCCGCTCTCCCAGCATGGACTGCACGTTAATGCGTAAAAAGCCGATGCTCTCGTACAGCGGGCCACTGTGGCTGGCGGGCAGGAAACCGGCGCTCAGGTTACGGCGGCGCACCAGCGGCAACTGTGCCAGCACTGGCAGGCCCAGCGGCAGCAGGTCCTCGGTGCCGTTGACCCGGCGGCGCAGGCTGTCAGTCAGCAGGACCAGACCTGTAACCAGAAACAGCGAGAGCAGCCCGGCCAGTGCGGCATTGCGCGTGGGGCGCGGCGAGACCGCCCGGGTGGGGGCCACGGCGTCGGCTACCGGAATCAGGGTGCCGGTGGCCGCGGTTTCCAGCACCGCCATCTGCGACAGGTTTTGCTGTACCTGCCCGCGCGCCGACACCAGACTCTGACGTTCCAGCGGGTCCTGGATGGACTCGATGCGGGCCGTCAGGTTCTGGAGCTGCCCTTGCAGGCTCTGGCGCGACCGCGTCACGCTCTGCTTGGCGCGGGCGTTGTCCCAGTCCAGCAGCGCGGCCACGCCGTCCTCGGCCAGTTGCTGGGCGGCCTGGGGGCTTTCGCCCTGCGCGCGGATCTCGTACACGCCGCGCTGCTGGGTGTCCAGGCGGGCGCGCACCTTCAGGCGGTTAAAGACATTGGCCGAGAGTTCCCGGCTCAGGTCCGTACGCATCTCGCCGACGATCTCGGGAGGCAGTTTGCTCTTTTCCAGCCGTCCGATGATGGTGGCCACCAGCTTGCGGCTGTGCAGCACCTGCTCCACCGCCCCCTGCGGCAGCGGCGGGGCCGTGACCAGCGTGTTGTTGATCAGCGAGTTCTGGGCGTTGCTGTCCACCGCGATGATGCTGGCGCTGGATTCGTAGACGGGGGCCTGCCGACTGGACAGCAGATACGCCGTGCCCGCCACCACCGCTGGACCCAGGATCAGCAGCGGCGCGTACCGTCTGAGGGTGCCAAAAACTTGCCGCAGGTCAATTTGATCGGCATTCACGGGACGGGGAGGCGCGCTCTGCATTCTCGTTTAGTGTAGAGCGGCGGGGCGGGAGATTGCTATATAGGCTTAACCTCATGAAAGGGGTCAGAGTTTCGCCCAATCAGCAGGGGGGATTGGCAAGGGGGGCTGACAGGTCGACGAGCCGTTGAACTTCGGGTCGTCGGGGTTCTTGTCAAACCGCGCTTCATAAAGGTTGCGTGGTCTGATACAGGTTGCGTGGTCTGGAAGAACATCTGGCGCTTTCCAGTCTGTTCTGGACTTTAACCGCAATCCTTTCAGGCATCTGAGACCGGGCCAGCCGCGGGTGGGGTCTGGGGTTCCGGCAGCCATCAGGCGCAGGGCAGCCTCCAGGCCTCCCGCCCCATTCCCAAGACTTGGCAGGTGGCCTTCCGGCACATGGTCTGCCTCGGCCAGTGACGCTGCCTGGGGGCGGCACTGCTCTGGTGGACCGCCTGGGCTGTCCCATGCTTCCCCTCACGGCCAGTGCCCAGGCGTTCTCTCCGGTCTACGAGATCCAGGGACCCTCGGATAATGCGCTGGCGTTTCCGACGGCCCCCTCGGTCCCCATACCGGAGCGCAGGGCGGCGCTGCGGCAGCGGTGGAGAGGCCGCAGGCGAAAGACAGTCCTGACCTGGATGCATGCTGAGAGACTGCCACAATCGGTCTGGCCCGGCCTCGCTGCCCACTGCCCCAGCAGAACACGTGCCACCCCCTTCCATTTTACCCCCAAAGTGTTATAGCCTCCTAGAACACATCAACGGGTGTTTTTGCCCATTTTCGGAGGTCTTCCTATGAACGTGAAGAGACTGTCCCACATTTCTATTGCCCTCGTCGCCGCCCTGAGCGTGGGCCAGGCGTTCGCCGCCACCCGTGGAGGCCAGATGGTCTACGGGCGCTACGCCGATTCGCTGTTCCTCGACCCGGTGCTGAACGACGCCAACCTGGACATCTGGATTCTGACCAACCTGTACGACACGCTGCTCCAGCCCACCAACGACGGCAAGGGCGTGCAGCCCGGACTGGCAAGCAGCTATGCGGCGTCCAACGGCGGCAAGACCCTGACCCTGACCCTGCGCTCCGGGCTGAGATTCGCCGACGGCAGCGCCCTCACGGCAGCCGACGTGAAATGGTCTTTAGACCGCGCCCGCAACCCGGAGGCCGGGGCGTGGAACAGCTCGCTCGCCAGCATCAATTCCATCGCCGTCAGCGGCAGCAAGGTCACGCTGAACCTCAAACAGCCCGATCCCACGCTGCCCGCCGCGCTGGCAACCTTCAACGCTGCGATCATGCCGCAGAAGCTGTTTACCGCCGCCCCCGGCAAGAACGACGCCGAGAAGGCCAAGGCCTTTGCCGAGAGGCCCATCGGTTCCGGCCCGTTCGTGCTCAGCGAGTGGAAGCGCGGCTCGTACATGGTCCTCAAGCGCAACCCGTACTACTGGAAAAAGGGCGACGACGGCAAGGCGCTGCCCTACCTGGACAGCGTGCGCTTCGAGATCATTCCCGACGACAACACCCGCATCCTGAAATTGCAGGCCGGGGAGTTGCAGGGCGCGGAATTTATCCCGCTGAGCCGCGTGGCCGAGCTGAAGGCCGACCCCAGGATCAACATGGTGCTGTTTCCGTCCACCAAGGTCAACAGCATCCTGATGAACAACCGCCCCAAGCTCAACGATGGCACCGAGAATCCGCTGAGTGACCCCAACGTGCGTCAGGCGCTGAATTACGCCGCCAACAAAGACGCGCTGATCCAGGTGGTCACCTACGGCACCGGCAAGCTGATGAAGTCCTATATGTCGTCCACCACGCCGCTGTTCGACGCCAAGCAGACCGGCTTTCCCTACGATCTGGCCAAGGCCAGGTCATTGATGGCCGCCAGCAAATACAAGAACGGCTTTGACCTGACCGTGCTGGCGACCAGCGGCAGCGCCGACGATCTTGCCCTGCTGACCGCCCTCCAGCAGATGTGGAGCGCGGTGGGCGTGAGGCTCAAGATCGAGCAGCTCGACGCCGCGACCAAGACCGCCCGCTACCGCGCCAACGACTTCCAGATGCGCACGGCGGCCTGGACCAACGACATCAATGATCCCAGCCAGATCACCACCTACTACGCCGTCTTCGACAACATCGAGTCAGTCCACACGGGGTTCAAGAGCGCCGAGATCGACAAGCTGTTCGCCCAGAGCCAGCAGGAGCTGAACGCGGCCAGACGTGCGTCCCAGTACCAGCAGATTCAGAGCATCTACCTGAAGGCCGCGCCGATTGTCTACCTGTACGAGACGCCGTATCCGGTGGCGCTGTCCAACAAGGTCAAGGGCTTTTTCCAGATTCCGCTGGGCAACAACATCTTCGCCGGGGCCTCCCTCGAGAAGTAGGTCGGGTTTCTGAGCTGACGTGATGGACGCTCCACGCCGCCCCTGACGCCAGCTGGGGCGGCGTCCCAGTTTCTCCTTGTCCCTGGCTCTCTTCTTGGGGGAGCTGGCCGCGTAGCGGACCGAGGGGTTCTCGTGGGAGCGTCCCATTCACCTTTAATTCCCTTGCTTTTCCCACCGGGAGGACCGATGCACGCGAGTTACGTGATCCGGCGCTTGCTCCAGATCATTCCCACCTTTCTGGCCGTGATGCTGGTGGTCTTTTTGCTGGTGCGCCTGCTGCCGGGTGATCCGGCCAGCGCCATCCTGGGCGACCGGGCCACGGCGGAGATCGTGGAGCGCACCAACCGCGAGCTGGGCTTGGACCGCTCCCTGCCCGTGCAATTCGGGGTGTTCGTCCGCAATTTGCTTCAGGGAAATCTGGGCGACAGCATCAGCCTCAAGATTCCGGTGATCCGTCTGATCGGCGAGCGGCTGCCCACCACCCTCTTCCTGACCGCCTACGCCGCCGTGCTGGGCGTGCTGATGGCGGTGCCGCTGGCCGTGCTGGCCGCCGTGCGCCGCAACACCTGGGTGGACGCACTGATCCGCGCGGTGTTTCAGGTGGGTCTGTCGCTGCCGGTGTTCTACGTGGCCCTGCAACTGCTGAGCCTGCTGGGCGCGCGGCTGGGCTGGTTTCCCATCGGCGGCTACGGCGAGAACTTCACGGGTCACCTGTACCACCTTTTTTTGCCCGCGCTGACGCTGGGGCTGAATCTGGCGGCCATCCTCGTCCGCACGCTGCGAAACAGCATTATTGAGGTGCTGACCGCCGAATATGTGGACTTTGCGCGGGCCAAGGGGTTGAGGAGCCGCGTGATCATGACCCGTCATGTGCTGCGCAACGCCTTAATCGCTACGGTCACGCTGCTGGGCCTGAACATCGGCGCATTGATCGGCGGCGCAGTCATTACCGAAACCGTCTTCGCCATTCCTGGTGTCGGACGGCTGATGGTGGACGCCATCTTCGGGCGCGATTACCCGGTGATCCAGGGCCTGACGCTGACCTTTGCGATTATCGTGTCACTGGTGTTCCTGATCACCGATCTGATCCACGCCCGCCTTGACCCCCGCGCGGAGCTGACATGACCACCATGCACTCGCCCGTGCTGGAGGTGCCCGCTCGCCCACGCCGCCGACTGCCCAAGCCCACGCTGCTGATCGGGCTGGCGCTGCTGCTCCTTCTGATCTTCGCCGCCCTGTTTCCACGCGTGCTGGCCCCCTTCAGCCCCACCGATTTCGATTACGAGGCGCTGCTCAAAGGGCCGAGCGCCAAGCACCCCTTCGGCACCGACAACTTCGGGCGCGATGTGCTGAGCCGCGTGATCTACGGCACCCGCACCGATATGCAAATTGCCATTTTCACCACCCTCTTTCCCTTTATCTTCGGCACGCTGCTAGGTGCGCTGACGGGCTACCTGGGCCGCTGGAGCGACGCCGTGGTGGGCCGCGTCGCCGATCTGGTGGTGGTCTTTCCCTTCCTGGTGCTGGTGATCGCCATCGTGGCGGTGCTGGGGCCGGGCCTGACGAACATGTACATCGCGGTCAGCGCGGTGGGCTGGGTCAGCTACTGGCGGCTGACGCGCGGCGAGGTGATGAGCCAGAAAAAAGCCGAGTACGCGCAGGCCGGGCGGGTGCTGGGCTACAGCCCCAGCCGCATCCTGCTGCGCCACCTGCTGCCCAACGCGGTCACGCCCGCCATCGTGTATTTAATGACCGACATGAGCCTGGGCATTCTGCTGGGCGCGTCGCTGGGTTACCTGGGCCTGGGCGCGCAGCCGCCGACGCCCGAATGGGGCGTGATGGTGGCTGACGGCAAGAACTTCATGGCCACCGCGTGGTGGATCAGCACCTTTCCCGGCCTGGCCCTGACGCTGGCGGGCGTGACCTTCAGCCTGATCGGCGACGGTTTGGCCGACGCCCTGAGGCCCCGCGCATGACTGCGCCACTGCTCAAGGTGCGTGACTTGAACGTCCGTATTCCCACGCCCGCCGGCGTCCTGCATGCCGTGCGGGGCGTCAACTTTGACCTGATGCCCGGCGAGGTACTGGGTCTGGTGGGCGAGTCCGGCAGCGGCAAGAGCGTCACCCTGCGCTCGCTGATCCGCCTGCACCGCCCGCCGATTGGGATGACGGGGACGGTGGAGTACGGCGGCCAGAATCTGCTGGCTGCGTCCGAGGCCAAACTGCGCGACGTGCGTGGCGGGCAGATCAGCATGATCTTTCAGGAACCGATGTCGGCCCTGAATCCGGTGCTGACGGTGGGCGAGCAGATCGGGGAAAACCTGCGCGAACACAAGGGGCTGCGGGGCCGTGCGGCGCAGGAGCGGGCCGCCGAACTGCTGGACCTGACCGGCATTCCCAGCCCCAAAGCACGCCTCGCCGATTACCCGCACCAGTTCTCCGGCGGGATGCGCCAGCGGGCCATGATCGCCATTGCGCTGGCCTCCGAGCCGCAGTTGTTGCTGGCCGATGAGCCGACGACGGCGCTGGACGTGACCATTCAGGATCAGATTCTGAGGCTGCTGCTGCGGCTGCGCGAGGAGCTGCACATGGGCGTCATTCTGGTCACGCACGATCTGGGTGTGGTGGCGCAGACGTGTGACCGGGTGGCCGTGATGTACGGCGGGCGACTGGTGGAAACGGCGGGCGTGAATAGCCTGTTCCACGCGCCCAAACACGCCTACACGCTGGGCCTGCTGCGGAGTCTGCCGGGAGCCGGGGAACACCGCCGCCCGTTGCAGCCGATTCCCGGCGGACCGCCCGATTTGCGTTTCCTGCCGCCCGGCTGCCCCTTCGCGCCGCGCTGCGAGTACGTGACTGACGAGTGCCGGGCGGGTGAGCCGCCGCTGCTGGAAGTCGCCCCGGGGCGCTTCAGCGCCTGCATTCATCACGACGAGCTGCCCGCCCTGAAACCCACACTTGCGGAGGTGGGCGCGTGACCGTTCCACTTTCCAAATCTTCTCCACCCCTGATGGAGATTCATAACCTGACCAAGACGTTTCCAGTGGCGCAGAGTCTGCTTTCGCGCTGGCGGGGGCAGCCACAACGCGCTGTGCAGGCCCTGACCGACGTGGAACTGACGGTGCGGCGCGGCGAAACTTTGGGCATCGTGGGTGAGAGCGGCTGCGGCAAATCCACGCTGGCGCGGACGCTGGTGCGGCTGTACGACGCGGACCGGGGCAGCGTCCGTTACGGCGATCTGGACGTGCTGGCGCTGCGCGGCGCGGACCTGCGGCAGTACAACCGCCGGGTCCAGATGATCTTTCAGGATCCGTATTCCAGCCTGAACCCGCGCATGACCGTGGAGGCCGTGCTGCGCGAGGCGCTGAGTGTGCATAAGATGCGCCCTGCGGGAGAGCAGCCCGCCCGTGTGCGCGAGCTGCTGAAGCTGGTGGGCCTGCCGCCCGAGGCCGCCGGACGCCTCCCGCACGAGTTCTCCGGCGGCCAGCGCCAGCGCATCGGCATCGCGCGGGCGCTGGCGCTGGAGCCGGAATGCCTGATTGCCGATGAGCTGGTGTCCGCGCTGGACGTGTCGGTGCAGGCGCAGGTGGTCAATCTGCTGCTGGAATTGCAGGAACGCCTGGACCTGACCGTGCTGTTCGTGGCCCACGACCTGCGGCTGGTGCGCCACATCTCGCACCGGGTGGCGGTGATGTACCTGGGCCGGGTGGTGGAGGTGTCGGACACGGCGGCGATCTTCACAACTCCGCGTCATCCGTACACGCAGGCACTCCTGGCCGCCGCTCCCACCCTCGATCCCAGTCAGCGCACGGCGGCCCCAGCCATCACGGGCGAGCTGCCCAGTCCGCTGAACGTGCCGAGCGGCTGCGCCTTCCGCACGCGCTGCCCGCACGCTTTTGACCGCTGTGCCGTGGAGCGGCCCGCGCTGCTTCAGTTGAAGGACGGCCCGGAGGTGGCCTGTCACCTGTACGATTCCGCCGCTCCCCTCACGCCCGCGCCCCTTAGGGTGGCGACATGAAAGCTCCCGTGCTGGACACCTTGCCCGCAGTTGCCGAGACCTTCACCTGGCCGCTGGGGATTGACCGCACGCTGGCGGTGCCGGTGGGGGCGCAACTGCGCGGGCAACTGGAATACGGCATCGCCTGCGGCGATATTCCACGCGGCGCGCGGCTGCCCAGCGTGCGCGAGCTGTCGCAGGAGCTGGGCGTGGCGCACATGACGGTGGCCGGCGTGTACAAGGAGCTGCTGGGCCTGGGCCTGATCGTGACCTCGCGCGGGCGCGGAACCTTCGTGGCCGACGCGCCGCAGCCGCCGCCCGGCCCCGATCCGGCGCGGCTGACCCGGCTGCTCTCGGAAACGCTCGCGCAGGCCGAGGGCGAGGGCTATGGCCTGCGGCAAATCGGCGAGGCCATGAACGCCCTGATCGCGCGCGGCGCACGTCCGCCCCAGACTGGCGTCAGCGTGCTGCTGGTGGGCCTGTTTGCAGATGCCACCCGCAGTTATGCGGCGGATGTGCAGGCGGCGCTGCCCGCCGGGGACCGCGTTCAGGCGGTCACGCTGGACGATTTGCGCTCCGGGCGCTCGCTGGAGGGGACGCAGAACGCCGACGTGGTGCTGGCGCTGGCCCACCGCCTGGCCGAGACCCGCGCCCTGCTGCCCGGCTGGGAAATCATTCCAGTGGGCTTTATTCCCTCGCAACGCACCCGCGCGGCGCTGGCGGCCCTCGATCCCATGATCCGGCTGGCCATCGTGGCGACCTTCGAGGAGTTCCTGCCCACCTTTCTGGGCGGCGTCAAACGCTTCGCGCCACATGTGTCCGCCATCCAGGCCACCCATCTTCATGCCCCCGACTTGCAGAGCGTGCTGGATTCGTGCGACGTGGCGATCTACGCCACCGGCTCCGAAACCGTCCGCACCCTGATGCCCAACAAACCTACCCTGGAATACCGCCACATCGTTGACCCGCGCGACGTGGAGGGACTGGTGCTGCCCGCCGTGGAAGCGCAAAGGGTTCCGCGTCACAAGCCCACAAAGGAGCCGTTATGACCGCCATTGAACAGATGAACTGGATGCAGGTAGAGGAATATCTGAAAACCGATGACCGCTGCATCCTCCCGCTGGGCAGCACCGAGCAGCACGCCCACCTGAGCCTGTGCGTGGACAACATCCTGCCCTCCAAGCTGGCGCAGGACGCGGTGGGCGACTCCGGTGTGCCGGTGTTTCCTGTTCTGCCCTACGGCATCACGCCGTATTTCCGGGCCTATCCGGGCAGCATCAACATCCGGGTGCAGACGTATCTGGCCGTGGTGCGCGACATTCTGGACGACCTGCACGAACAGGGCTTCCGGCGAATCCTGATCATCAACGGCCACGGCGGCAACACCCCGGCGCAGGGCTTCGCCGCCGAGTGGATGGCCGATCACCCCGGCACCCAGGTCAAGTTTCACAACTGGTGGAACGCGCCGCAGGTCTGGGCCAAAGTTCAGGCCACCGACAGCAATGCCAGCCACGCCTCCTGGATGGAGAATTTTCCCTGGACGCGGCTGGATGGGGTGGAGATGCCGGACGAGGAGAAAACTGGCATTGACCTGAATTACATGCGTCTGCTGGACCCGAAAGCCTTGCGCGCATATCTGGCCGAGGGCAATTTCGGCGGCAGATTCCAGCGCCCCGACGAGGATATGCACGCCATCTGGGACGTGGCGGTGGCTGAAACCCGCGCCCTGCTGGAAGGCGGGTGGGCCGGGTGAGCGAGGAGGACTCGGAGCG
This sequence comes from Deinococcus frigens DSM 12807, assembly GCF_000701425.1. Taxonomy (GTDB): domain Bacteria; phylum Deinococcota; class Deinococci; order Deinococcales; family Deinococcaceae; genus Deinococcus; species Deinococcus frigens. The sequence goes on from NZ_JNIW01000013.1 coordinate 17,830, forward strand.
CATTCTGGTCTGGGGAGCCGGGGCCATCGGCGGCACCATCGGCGCGTATCTGCTGCGGGACGGCTCCGACGTAACCTTTGTGGACGTGGCCGCCGATCATGTCCAGGCCATCGTCGAGCGCGGCCTGAGCATCACCGGGCCGTTTGGAGAGTTCAAGGTGGCTGCCCCCGCCGTCACCCCGGACACGCTGGAAGGCCAGTGGGACACCATTTTGTTGTGTACCAAGGCTCAGCACACGGCAGAGGCGGCGAAGACCCTCGCCCCCCATCTCAAACCCGGCGGCGTGGTGGTGTCCATCCAGAACGGCCTCAACCCGCTGATCATCAATGACCACATTTCGCCGCAGCAGGTGCTGGGCAGCTTCGTCAACTTCGGCGCGGATTATCTGGAACCCGGCGTGGTGCATTACGGCGGGCGCGGCGTGGTGGTCATTGGCGAGCAAAATGGTGAAATCACGGAACGCGCCAGGCAACTCCACGCCATGCTCAGCCACTTTGAACCCGATGCCATTCTCAGCCCAAATGTATTCGGCTACCTGTGGAGCAAGCTGGCTTACGGGGCGCTGCTGTTTGCCACTGCCGTCACAAACGACAGCATTGCCGACGCCCTGGCACAGCCCGGAGACCGCGCCCTGTATACCGAACTGGGCCGCGAGGTGATGCGTGTGGCGCTGGCGCACGGCGTTACCCCCGAAGCCTTCAACGGCTTTGACCCGGCGGCCTTTTTGCCGTCTGCGGGCGACGCGGCGGCGCAGCAGAGTCTGGACGGGATGGTGGCCTTCAACCGCCGCAGCGCCAAGACCCACAGCGGCATCTGGCGCGATCTGGCGGTTCGCAAACGCCGCACCGAGGTGGACGCGCAACTGGGCTGGGTGGTGCATTTCGGGGAACAGCACGGGGTTCCCACGCCCCTGACCGCGAAACTGGTGGAGTTGATCCACCAGATCGAGGACGGCACCCGCGAACTGGGCCGTGAGAATCTCACCGAACTGCGCGCCCTGATGCTTCAGGAGCAAGCGTGAGGGCAGGGGAGAGGTTCGCGGGCCAGACCGTCATCGTCACCGGTGCGGCCCACGGCTTCGGGCGGGCGATTGCCCACGCCTTCGCCTGGGAGGGCGCGGCGGTCTGGGCCTGCGACGTGAACACCGAGGGTCTGGGCGAGACGGCCCGGCTGGCCCATCACGACGGCCTGACGGTTCAGACCCGCGCGGTGGACGTGGGCGATAGCGCGGCGGTGTCAGCGTTCGTGGCTGAAGCTGTGGGGGAAACGGGCCGTATAGATGTGCTGGTCAACAACGCGGGCGGCGTGCGCGGGCAGGTGGGCCGCCCGGTAGAGGAGATCAGTCCCGCCGACTGGCACTCAATCTTTGCCGTCAACGTGGACGGGGCTTTTTTCTTCGCGCAGGCGGCGGCCCCGCATATGAAAGAGCGCCGTCACGGGCGAATCGTCAACATCTCCAGCGGCGCGGGGCTGGGGATCAGCCTGACTGGCATTCAGGCGTACGCCAGCGCCAAGGCCGCCCAGATCGGCCTGACCCGCCAACTGGCGCACGAACTGGGCGCGTGGGGCATCACCGTGAACAATGTGGCTCCCGGCTTCGTCCGCAGCAACCCCACCACCGAGCGCCAGTGGCAAAGCTACGGCGAGGAGGGGCAGCGCAAACTGGTGGAGGGCATCGCCCTGAAACGGCTGGGAACACCCGAGGACATCGCCAACGCCGTGCTGTTCTTCGCCTCCGAGGGGGCGGGCTGGATCACGGGGCAGGTCTTGAGCGTGGACGGCGGCAGATGAGCGGCCTTGCCGATGTGCTGGCGCGCCTGGATGAACGCGCTGAGGATTCGCTCTCCGAGTTGATCGAATTCGCCAGCATCCCCAGCGTCAGCGCCCAACCTGCCCACAAACCGGATATGGAGCGGGCGGCGGGGTGGCTCTCGGACCGCCTGAAACGCGCGGGCCTCACCACCGTGGAACTGTGGCCCACTGCCGGACACGTCGCCGTCTACGCCGAATATTTAGACTCGGGTGAGAACGCCCCCACCCTGCTCGTCTACGGCCATTACGACGTTCAGCCGCCCGATCCGCTGGAGAAATGGCACACGCCGCCCTTCACGCCCACGGTCAACGGCGAACGCATCTACGGGCGCGGCGTCAGTGACGACAAGGGGCCGCTGCTGCTGACCGTGCAGGTGGTGGACGCCTACCTGTCCGCGCTGGGCCAGCTTCCCCTGAACCTCAAATTCCTGTTCGAGGGCGAGGAGGAAGTCGGCAGCGCCCACCTGAACGAACTTGTCGCGCAGAACGCGCAGCGATTGAAGGCCGATTTTGTCCTCAGCGCGGACGGTGGCATGTGGAGCGCCGAGACGCCCTCGCTGACCGTGAGTGCGCGGGGGCTGGCCGCACTTGAACTGACCGTGCGCGGCCCGGCCAAGGATCTGCACTCCGGGCGGCACGGCGGTAGCGTCCACAATCCCCTGCACGCGCTGGCCTCTCTGATCGCCGGACTCCACGACGAGGCGGGCCGCGTAACTGTGCCGGGCTTCTACGACGGCGTTTCCGAACTCACGTCCCAGCAACGCGGGGATATCGCCAGCCTTCCTTTTAATGACGACGCCTACCTGACCCAGACCGGAGCGCCCGCCGTGTACGGCGAGGCCGGGTATTCCACCCTGGAACGCCAGTGGCACCGGCCCACGCTGGAAGTGAACGGCCTGTGGGGCGGCTACACCGGCGAGGGCAGCAAAACTGTCTTACCCGGCGAGGCCCACGCCAAGATCACCTGCCGTCTGGTCCCTGGGCAGGAGCCGGAGCGCATCGCGGAGCTGCTCAGGGGGCATCTAGAGGACAAGCTGCCGCCCGGCGTCACGCTTGAAATTCATCCCAGCGACCACGGCGCACGCGCCTACCGCCTGCCCGCTGACCATCCCGGTGCGGCGGTGGCGCGCGAAGTGCTGGCCGAGCTGTACGGCGTTGCCCCGCTGGATGTGGGCATGGGCGGCAGCATTCCGGTGCTGGAGACCTTTCAGAGCGTGCTGGGCCTGGACACCGTGTTCTTCAGCTTCGCGGTGGGTGACGAGGACATTCACGCCCCCAACGAATTCTTCCGCATCCCGAGGCTGTACGAGGGCCAGAGGGCCTGGGCGCAGTTCTGGTGGAGACTAGGAGAGAAACACACATGAATGAATTTCAGCGCCGCTCGGCGGAAATCAACGACTTACTGTGCGTTCTGAACGTCCTGAACTGGGACGCCCGCACCCAGATGCCCGCTGGTGGCAGCGGGGCACGCGCCCAGCAGATAGCGACGATCAGCGCCCTGGCCCAGGAAAAGTTGCTGGACCCGGCTTATGGGGTGTCGGCACAGGCGGTCAGCGGCGACGATCTGGACAACCGCGCCGCGCAGCAGGCCCTGGACGCCATCGCGGCCCTGAAACGCATTCCTGCCGAACTGACCCGCGAACTCGCCCTGCTCAAATCCGAAGCACAGGAGTTGTGGGCACGGGCCAAAGGCGCGAACGATTTCCAGATGTTCGCCCCGGCCCTGACGCGCATGGTGGAACTCAATCAGCAGTTGGCCGAGGCGCTGGGTTACGAGGGCCACCCGTATGACGCGCTGCTGAATATGTACGAGCCGGGCCTGACGGTGGAAACCCTGTTGCCGCTGTTCGAGCAACTGCGTGTTCATCATGTCCCGCTCTTGCAGGCCATTCAGCAGCAACAGCAACCCCGTAGCGATTTCCTGAACCGCTCCTATCCGGCAGCAGAACAGAAACGTCTCTCGCTGGCGCTGGCAAAGGGCTTCGGGTACGACACCGGGCGCGGACGGCTGGACGAATCGGCCCACCCCTTCGAGATCAGCTTCACCCGCCAGGACGTGCGGATCACCACCCGTATTCAGGAGAACTTTCTCTCCGGCGCGCTGTTCGGCACGCTGCACGAGACGGGCCACGCGCTGTACGAGCAGGGCGTCCGTTCCGAACTGAGCCGCACCGTACTAACCAGCGATCTGTTGGGCCTCTACGCGGTGGCCGGGGCCAGCTACGGCACCCACGAGAGCCAGTCGCGGCTGTGGGAAAACCGCATCGGGCGCTCCAGGGCGTTCTGGGACCTGCACTATCCGCAGCTTCAATCCGCGTTCCCCGAACAGCTCGCGGATGTGGACACCGCCGCCTTCCACCGCGCCGTCAACACGGTGCGCCCCAGCCTGATCCGGGTGGAGGCCGATGAACTGACCTATGACCTCCACATCATGCTGCGCGTGGAGCTGGAACGGGCGTTGATCGGCGGCGAGCTGGCGGTGAGGGACCTGCCCGCAGCCTGGAACGCCCGCATCAAATCTGATCTGGGCCTGGACGTGCCGGACGACGCGCGCGGCGTGTTGCAGGACATCCACTGGTCGGCGGGCATGTTCGGCTCGTTTCCCACCTACACCATTGGCAACGTGATGGCCTCGCAGTTCTATGCGGCGGCGCTGGAGGGGCTGCCGGAGCTGGAAAACGGCCTCCTGCGCGGCGAGTACACGCCCCTGCGCGAGTGGCTGACCGACCACATCTATCAACATGGCCGCACCTACACGCCCCACGAACTGCTGGAACGCGTGACCGGGCGCGGCCTTGACCCGCAACCCTACCTGGAGTACCTCAGCGGCAAATACGGCGAACTCTACGGCCTGGACAGGCAAAAGGAGCAGACAACATGACCCAGCAAAACGGAAAACTCGCAGGCAAGGTGGCTCTCATCACCGGGGCAAGCAGCGGCATCGGCGAGGCGACGGCGCTGGCGCTGGCCGAACACGGCGCGGCGGTGGCGCTGGTGGCCCGGCGCAAGGACCGCCTGGACGAACTGGCGGGCAAGATTGAGGGCGTGGGCGGCAAGGTGGCCGTGATCGTCTCCGATCTGGCGCAGGCCGGACAGGCTTCAGAAGTGGTGAAACAGGCGGTGGACGCCCTGGGCCGTCTGGACATCGTGGTGAACAATGCGGGCGTGATGCTGCTCGGCCCGGTGGCGGGCGGCGACCCCAGCGACTTGCAGCGCATGATGGACCTGAACGTCACGGCGCTGATGCACCTGTCGCAGGCCGCGCTGGAAACCATGAAACCGCAGAAGAGCGGGCATATCGTCAACATCTCCTCGGTGTCGGGGCGTGGGGCCAGTCCGCTAAGCGCCGGGTACAGCGCCAGCAAATGGGCGGTGGGCGGCTTCAGCGAGGGCCTGCGGCAAGAGGCGCGGGCAGACAGGATTCGTGTGACCGTCATCGAACCCGGCGTCGTCGCCACCGAATTGACCGATCACATCACCCACACCCAGACCAAGGACATGTACGAGGGCCGCATCAAGGACATGGAAATGCTGGAGTCCGAGGACATTGCCGCCGCCGTGGTCTACGCCGTGACCCAGCCGGAACGGGTCAACGTGAACGAATTGCTGATTCGGCCTTTAGATCAGGGCTGAAGCTGGACAAATCCTGTTCCTTGTCGATTTCAAATACTACATTTCGCCCATATCCACACAACCCCTGGAGGAACACCCATGCGTAAACTGTCTCTGACCCGTTCCCTGACGCTCCTTGGCCTCTCTCTGACCTGCGCGGCCCTGACCAGTCCGGCCTCGGCGCAGACCCTGACCGTCGGCCTGGACGCTGATCCGCCTCGTCTGGACCCGGCGCTGTCCACCGCCCTGGTGGACCGGCAGGTGATGAACCAGATCTTTGACAAAATGGTCGATCTGGACGCCAATCTCAAGGTGATTCCGGCGCTGGCGACGTCGTGGAAGGTCACGAACGGCGGGCTGGTCTACACCTTCAAGCTCAAGACCGGCGTGAAGTTCAGCGACGGCACCCCGCTGGACGCTGCCGCCGTCAAGTACGGCCTGGACCGCAACCGCACGCTGGAGGGCAGCGCCCGCAAGAACGAGTTGGCGAGCGTTAAGGAGGTCAAGGTCATCGACGCACAGACGGTCCAGCTCACGCTGTCGCAGCCGTACGGACCGCTGCTGGCGGTCCTCACAGACCGCGCGGGCATGATCGTCTCACCCACGGCGGCCAAGAAGGCTGGGGCCGATTTCCAGAACAACCCGGTGGGCAGCGGCCCCTTTACCTTCGTCAGCCGGGTGCGCCAGGACAACATCACCCTGAATGCCAACAAGACGTACTGGGGCGGCGCGCCCAAGATCGACAAGCTGGTGTACCGGCCCTTCCCGGACGGCGACGTGCGGTACGCCAATCTGCTGTCGGGCGCGGTGCAGGCCATCACGCCGATTGATCCCAAGGACATCAGCAAGCTGACGGAGAACGCCAAGTTCAGCGTGCTGAATTACCCTGGCATCGGCTTTCAGGGCGTGTGGTTCAACGTGACCCGCGCGCCGTTCAACAACAAGAACCTGCGGCAGGCGGTGGCCGCCACCATCGACCGCGAGGCGATTGCCAAGAGCATCTTCTACGGCACGGTCACGCCCGCCGCTGGCCCGTTCCCACCCGGCACCCCTGCCGCGTCCTCGGCGATCACGGTCCAGAAGCCTGACATCGCCGCTGCCAAGAAGAAGCTGGGTGGCAAGCCGCTGTCCTTTACGCTGCTGACCACCCCTGGCAGCGTGACCACGCAACTGGCGCAGGTGTACCAGGCCATGTTCGCCCAGGCGGGCATCACCGCCAAGATCGAGCAGGTGGAGTTCGGCACGCTGCTGGACCGCGCCGACAAGCACGACTTCGACGCCCTGATGCTGGGCTGGAGCGGGCGGCCCGATCCCGACGGCAACATCTATGACTTCTTCGTGACTGGCGGCAGCAACAACCAGGCCGGGTACAGCAACAAGACGGTGGACAGCCTGCTGTCCAAGGCCCGCGCCCAGAACGCCATGGCAGCGCGCGTCGCCACCTACAACGTCGCGCTGGGGACCATCCTCAGCGATACGCCCTATACCTGGGTCTACTACCAGCGCAACCTGGTGGCGAGCGTCAAGGGGATGACTGGCCTCAAGCCCATTCCAGACGGGATTTTGCGCTTCAAGGACGTGGACTTGAAATAGGGAGTTGACTTCAAGAGGGCGGGCAACAAACGTTCCCGCCCTTCTCGCACTCCCAGGATAAGGAGGTCAAGTGGCTGTTTTTGCGCTCCGCCGTCTGCTGTCGGCCATTCCCACGTTGCTGATCGTCACCATTATCGTGTTTGCCATGGTCAAGCTGCTGCCCGGCGATCCGGCCCGGCTGATCCTGGGTCAGGAGGCCACGCCGCAGGCCCTGGCCGAGGTGCGCCGCTCGCTGGGCCTGGACCGCCCCTTGCCGCAGCAGTATCTGAGCTGGCTGACTGGCGCTGTGCGGCTGGACTTCGGCACCAGCCTGACCGACAACAGCAGCGTGGGCCGGTTGATCGCCCAGAAACTGCCGGTCACGCTGGAACTCGCGCTGTTCGCCATGCTCATTTCGCTGCTGATCTCACTGCCTGCTGGGATCATCAGCGCGGTGAAGCGCAACACCTGGGTAGACCGGGCGCTGACGCTGCTGGCGCTGTCGGGCATCAGCCTGCCCAATTTCTTTCTGGGCATTCTGCTGATCTACCTGTTCAGCATCCGGCTGGCCTGGATTCCGGCGAGCGGCTACACCAGCCTGCTGGAGAATCCTGGGCGCAACCTGCTGCTGCTGCTGCTGCCCGCGATCACCCTGGGCATCGGCTCGGCGGCGGTGCTGACGCGCTACCTGCGCTCCAGCCTGAGTGAAACACTCACGCAGGACTACGTGCGGACGGCCCACGCCAAGGGCCTTTCGGTGGGCCAGGTCACCGCCAAACACGCCCTCAAGAACGCGCTGATCCCCTTCCTGACCGCCTTTGGCCTGCAACTGGGCGGGCTGCTGGGCGGGGCGGTGATCACCGAGCAGATTTTCAGCATTCCCGGCTTCGGGCGGCTGCTGGTGGACGCCGTGTTTACCCGCGACCTGCCCGTGATTCAGGGCGTGGTGCTGGTCTCGGCGGTGGCGGTCTTTCTGGTCAGTTTTTTGGTGGATCTGGGCTACGCGGCAGTAGATCCGCGCATCCGGTATCACTGATGAGATGCTCCTGATGAGGGGGAGACCATGACCACAACGCTTTCCAAGACCCCACCTCCGGCCAAGCGCCGCCTGCCCGCCCCGGTTCGGCGTTTTCTGGGCAACAAACTGGCCGTGATCGGCATCGTCGTCCTGGCGATTTTTGCGGGCGCGGCGCTGCTGGCTCCGCAGGTGGCTCCCTTTGACCCGGCGCAGATCTTTTTCTCCGACTTGCGGGCCGTGCCCAGCGCCGCGCATCCCTTCGGGGCCGACGAACTGGGGCGCGACATCTTCTCACGGGTGGTCTACGGGGCGCGGGTGTCGCTGAGCGCTGGCCTGATCTCGGTGTCGCTGGCACTGGTCTTTGGCGGCGGCATCGGCCTTGTGGCTGGCTACGTCGGCGGCTGGCTGGACGACCTGCTGATGCGGGTGGTGGACGCCCTGCTGGCCTTGCCCTTTCTGGTGCTGGCGATTGCGCTGGCAGCCATCCTCGGCCCCAGTTTGCAGAACACCATGATCGCCATCGCCATCGTGACTGCGCCCGCCTTTGCCCGCATCACGCGCGGCGAGGTACTGTCGCAACGCGAGCGCGATTACGTGCAGGCCGCGCAGGCGCTGGGAGCCGGGGACGGACGCCTGATTGTCCGCCACCTGCTGCCCAACATCAGCGGGGCGTTGATCGTGCAGACCTCGCTGGCCATTGCCAACGCGATCCTGGCCGAGGCCAGCCTGTCCTTTCTGGGGCTGGGCATCCAACCGCCCGCGCCGAGCTGGGGGTCCATGCTCAACGCCGCGCGCGGCTACCTGACCGACGCGCCCTGGATGGCCCTGTTTCCCGGCCTCGCCATCTTTCTGGCGGTCCTGGCCTTTAACCTGATCGGCGACGGGCTGCGTGAGGCGCTCGATCCGCGCGGACGGGTGGGCTAGCGGCGGCGCTCGTCCGTCCCCGGCCCTGACGATGAGGGCTGGGCGGGCTTTCTCGTCCGGCAGACTGACGGCAACGTTGCTTGAAATTGCTGTGCCGGGGGTCCTGGTCCGGTAATCTGAATGATCTGGTAAAGACCTGAGAGCCGGTGGGCTGGCACGCTGCGCCAGGAGAGTAGGAGTCCACCAGTTAGTTCTGCCTTCAGCAGACCTGCACCACCCGCACCCCCTTCAGCGCAAGACCTCCGCACCCTCTTACGCCCAGGAAAGATCGAGACCTTCAGGCTCAGCCACCCTGTCAACTCAACAGTTTCTAAAAACAATCGATATCTCAGGAGCGGAGAGGAACTATGTCACCTCTCCGCCGTACTCCAGGGGCGTCGTCACAGCAGGGGTTTTATTTAGCGTGCCCCGAAACCAGTCAAAATCGTCCACAACGTCTTGACCACGATGAGGAGATCGAGTGGTGTGGAGAAGTGTTTGACATAATAAAAATCATACCGGAGCTTTTCCATGGTCTGTCCCACATCCGCAGCGTAGCCCTGATTCACCTGTGCCCACCCGGTGATGCCAGGCCGAACCCAGTGGCGTGTGGCGTACAGTGGAATGCTTTCCTCAAAATCTGCGGCAAAGGCCTGCTGTTCCGGGCGGGGACCGATGATGCTCATCTGACCGATCATGACATTCCAGAATTGCGGTAACTCATCGAGGCGGAACTTGCGAAGAAGCGCGCCGACAGGCGTGACTCTCAAGTCACCATGCTGGGCAAATGCAGGACCCGAGCGCTCGGAATCACGGGTCATCGTGCGGAATTTGACGATTTTAAAGGTCTCGTTGTTCCTGCCCACCCTCTCCTGCCAGAAAAGAATGGGCGCGCCACTATTGAAAAAGACGATGAGTGCCACAACGGCCATGAGCGGCAGGAGCAGCGGAAGAGCCAGCACGGTAAAAACAACATCAAAGATCCGCTTGGCTACGGAGTAGCGCGAGTCAAAGCTGGCCTGATTCAACCAGTCCGGCTGCACCAGATTAAGAGGAACCTGACCAGACACCTCCTCCTCGAATTGTGCCCATGACCAGAGGGGCACTTTTGTCACCTGGGCGTGCTCGACAAACCGCTGCTGTTCGCTGTGCAATGTCCCGGCGGAATCGACCAGCAGTCCGTCGATCTCTGTAAAGGCCTCGCTGTACGGGAAGCCAATCGAGACGAACTCAACGGACGTCTGCAAATTGAAGCGCCGGGTCAGTTCATCTGAAGTGCCAGCAGAAGCTGCAAAAGTGCCCAGGCGAAGGGGCGGCAACAGGCGGTGGACCATCCAGGTCAACCCGATGATGCACAGCAGCCAGATAGCATGAACCACCAGCAGGACCGGCAGCCAGGTGTACAGCCCCAGGATGCCACTGACCGCAAGTGAAATCAGAAAAGCCCAGCCGGGCGTATACAGAGCAAGATTAGGACGCTGGACGATGGTGTGCCGGGCACCCAGCCGGCTCAGGAGGCTGCTCAGCACGCCGATCAGGAGCCAGACCTTGAGCACGACGGAACGCTCGTCGGCAGGCAGGGCCATCGCCAGGGTCCACCACCAGAAGCACAGCGCCACAACGATGAGGCCGCAGAGGTCCAGCAGAGCGGCCAGTGTTTTGACCTGTTCTCTGGACCAGATCGGTGGCGTGTCTCTGGTCAGGATTCTGCTGCTCACGGCCACATCGAGGGTGGCCGGCACCCCATGCAGAGATTGCGGGGGCGCGGAGCAGCCGGACCGGACGCCTGAACCGCACGCCAACCGGCAGGCCGCTCGAAGGGAGCAGACGGGAAGAGCAGTCGACCTCTTATTCGATCTCTCTGGCCAGGCACCAGTGCGGGCACTGCCGTCACGCCGCTGCCCTGCACTCTGTTATCAAACGGACCGAGGCTCACCGGGTGCGCCCGGAAGAATCGGCGTCAGACAGTTTCTGGTCCCGTACCGCTTCCCAGGCGAAGGCGGCCTCCATGGCCTGGGCCGCGCTGAGCTGGGCCGCCCACCCCAGGTAACTCTGCGCCCGCCCGGTATCAGCACAGGCCCCCGCGCTGTCGCCGGCCCGGCGTGCCCCGTCTCTGACGGTGATCGGCGTGGGTGAAACCTGCTGAAACGCAGTGACCAGTTCACGCACCGTGACGCCATTTCCGGTCCCCACGTTGATCGGCAGGAAAGAGACCTCCGGGTTCCCGTCGCTGGCTGACCGCGCAAACGCGCTGTCGAAACCTTCCAGGGCCGCGACATGGGCCAGCGCCAGGTCCCAGACATGAATGTAGTCGCGCAGACCTGTGCCGTCCCGCGTCGCGTAATCGGTGCCCGTGATCTCGAAGTGCTCTGCCCGGCCCTGGGCCACCGCCATCAGTCGGCCCAGGATGTGGGTGGGATCCGGGACATACGGGCCGCTGCGCAGGGCAGGATCGGCCCCGACCGGGTTGAAGTAACGCAGGGCAATCGCGCGCATCGGCGTCTGGGTGGCCTGTGACGCGGTGCAGAGGTCTTCGAGCATTTCCTCGGTCATGCGTTTGCTGCGGGCGTAGGGGCTGAGCGGCCTGAGCGGGCTGCGCTCGTTGACCCGGAGATCGGCGGGACTTTCATAGATGCTGGCACTGGAACTGAAAATCACCCGTCGCTGTCCCAGGGCAAGCAGGGTCTCGAACAGCGCCAGACTGCCCACCACATTCTCGCGGTAATACAGGCCAGGCCGGGCCACGGATTCGGATACCACGATCCGCGCGGCAAAATGCAGGGTGGCCTCGATGTCCGGATGCTCGTCGAAGATGCGCCGCAGCAGGGCGGCGTCGGCCATATCGCCCTGGTAAAAGATGCGCCCGCTGGTAAATGCTGCTGGACCGCTGACCAGCGAATCGAGGATCACGGGAGTGTGGCCCCCGTCTTCCAGGGCTGAGCACGTCGTGCTACCTATAAATCCCGCGCCGCCGGTGACCAGAACTTTCATCGGTTGGCAGTATATGATGAGCGTCCACCTTAACACTTTGTGGGGGGACGGGTGGGATTTTGCGCCAGGGGCACACTCCTTTTCGGTGGAATTTCAACGCGTTAGGCTGTCTTCAGACGCGAGGTTTCTCCTCAAAGTGGGTCTGAAAGCGAGGTAAACACCCTGTACACAGTTCAGCCGAGTACAGGTGGACCGGGCTGGCCCGGCCAATTGCAGATCGCCTGCATCAACTTTCCCGCTTGCAGCGAGCACCGTCTCCCATCTGACCGTCCCCCATCTGGCTGTCCCCCATCTGATAGACGGCCACTTCGAGGGGAGCCAGTTTGCCGGTGATGCGCGCGGCACTGGCCTGCAGGGCACCTGGCCGTCCACTGACGCTGTGAAACTTCGTGGGGCGCAGTGTGAGCCGGAGGTCCATGGACTGCCAGGCTGTGCGGCTGTTGTTCGCGGCCAGCAGATACCGGCCACCGCAGCCCTGGAGCTGAACCACGATGGGACGGCCAGCGCGCCCGTCGGACACCTCGCTGCGCTGACTGTTCAGCAGGGCGGGGGAGAGCAGCGCGATCTCATGGGCCAGATCCTGCGCCGCCTGCCACAGCGCCGGTTGATGGTTAAGGTCCGCCTCTTTGGAGCGGTAAGCGTAGTACACGATGCCCTTGACCCCCGCCATCAGCGCCTGGTAGGTCATGTTCCGCAGCTCGTCAGGACTGGGCGCTGGCTGGCCCTGACCCCACGAAAAAGTCTGGAGGTTGGCCAGCGGCACCGTGTTCCGGGCCAGGGCGCTGTCGACCACCGAGCGCATGACCGGGTACGTCACATTGATGTCGTCATTGCCGATGGGATAACTCTGGTTGCCAACCATATCCGAAACCCCGAAATAGGAGGTTTCTGGACGGTTGTATCCTACCGACAGGCTGATATAGGTGAGCTTGTCCGGCGTGACCCGTTTGATGGCCTGGGTCCGCTTGCTGATCTCTGCGGGACTGACACTGACATTGCTGTCATCGGCGACCTTAAAGCCCAGGACCGCCGGATAGCCTTTTGTGGCCGCCACCATTTTTGGTGAGAGGCCGTAGCTGACCACATACACGCCCTGTTGCTGCGCCTCCTTGAGAAAACGGGTGTAATTTTTGACGTCGCGGTCGTCGATGGGTTCGGTCGCCATCAGGTTAAAGCCTGCCGCGCTGAATTTTTTCAGGTCACTCAGCCGCTGGGCCGGCGTTCCACCATCGGCCCAGGACACGTGGTAAAAGCCCAGCGGGAAGAACGGCTGGCCATTGACGGTCACGGTGCCGTCCTGGCGGTGGGCGATCTGGGTGGCCTTGCTGGAGATGAGGGTCCGGTCCGGGGCGAGCGTCGCCGCTGGCACACCGCCGAAACCGCAACTGAACAGCAGGCTGGTGCAGAGCAGCGCGGAGCCGGTCAGCAGGAGTGAAAACGGGCGGCGACGGGGTGAACGCATGGCCGCACCCTAGTGGGGCGTCATGAGATCAGAGCCAGGACCGCCGCCCTACTGCAAGAGCAGATGCAGTCGCCGCCGTTCCGCGTCGGAGACCAGGTAAAACCAGATGCCATTGATCTTGCGATTGACGCCCTGGACATGTGCTGTCCGCTGCCTCTCCAGCAGGTACGCATGGACGGCGCGCAGCCGGACCACCTCGGAAGGTGAGAAATTGGTTCTCAGGTGGGCGGCGAGCTGGCTCAGGAGGGACTGGAGGTCTGCGGTGCTGCGCTGGCCCAGCGCAGCCATCAACTGCCGCACGACCTCCTGCTGGCGCGTGTTGCGGCCCAGGTCTCCCAGCGGATCGCTCTTGCGCATGCGGGCGTAGGCCAGGGCCTGCTCGCCGCCGATGTGGACTTTGCCCGGCCTGAACACCGAGCCGTCGAGTTGAAAACCGAATTTTGGATTCACGTCGACGCCGCCCACCAGGTCGATGGCCTCCCGGAAACCGCCCAGGCTGATCTCGACGTATTTGTCCATCGGAATACCCAGAAAACGTTCGACGGCCTGGGTCTGCGCTGTGGCTCCGCCCACCGCGTAGGCGGCGTTGATCTTTACCTGGCCCCTGCCCGGAAGCGTGATCCGGGTGTCGCGCGGAATGCTCAGCAGGGTCAGCAGGCGCGCCCGAGGATCGAGCGTCAGCACCAGCAGCACGTCCGCGCGCCCGCTGCCGAGGGTTTCTTGATCATTGGCGATCAGCAGCAGGTGGATCCGGGCGCTGGTCCTCAGTCGACTGGTGAAATCGGTGGGGGCCAGGGCAGGCGCAGCGGTGGGGACCGGCGCGCTTGCCGCAGGCTGTTGCGGCAGCGCGCGCGGCGACAGGCCGGGTACGGGCGGGGGAGCGGCGACGGGAGGCTGCACAGCGGCAGGGCTGAGCGCCTCCTGACTCTCCGCGCCGGAACCCTGGGACCGGGGGGCCGGGGGCGTCGGGGCAACGGGTGGCTGGGCGGTGGAGGGCGGGGCAACGGCGGGGGGGCGGTAACGGCCCAGCGAGCGCGGTCGGTCGGTTGGTACGGGCAGGTCGCTGAACACCGGATCGTCCAGGACGCCCTGCGGTACGGGCAGGCCGTCGCCTTCCAGTTCGTAATAGACCTCGACACCCAGCGCCTGGGTACTGCGGTGAACGGTATAGGCCCACAGCCCCAGACCGGCGCAGGTCACCAGGGCGGCGGCGGCCATCAGCCTGACCATTCCCGTCCACCGGCGCGCTTTCTTCATCTGCCAGTATTATTTCACCCGAATTCACCAGGGTCCACCGGGGCCACCTGATGGGGGGAGAGACCACCCCGGAGCATCAAGGAACGGCACTCTGGCTCCGCTGTATTCTGCCTTTCGGCCTGAAGGTTTGATGACTTCCTTCCCTCCCCCGCTTCCACTTCTCATCGCCCACTTCTCATCGCCTGGTCAACGCTCCTCTGGAGCGCGGCCTGCCGCATCCCGCTCTCGGAGACCTGTTTGCCTGTTCCCTCTACCCCATCTGCCGGTCCTCCGGCCTCTCCCCGCCTGGGCCTGCGCGCGGGCGTCTTGTGGACCTTTGGGGGGCAGGTGGTCTTCTCGGCGGCGCAGTTTGTCATGGTGGCCGTGCTGGCCCGTCTGGGGACCAAGGTGGACGTGGGGACCTACGGACTGGGGCTGGCGCTCACGGCCCCGGTCTTCTTGCTGCTGGGCCTGCAATTGCGGAGCGTGCAGGCCACTGACGCCCAGAATCAGACTCCATTCGGCCAGTATTTCTCGCTGCGGGTTCTCAGTATGCTTTTGGCACTGCTGGCGACCGTCCTGCTCGTCGCCCTGTATCCCCAGGCGGGCTGGGCGATCTGGTGGCTGGGGCTGGCCAAGGCTTTCGAGGGCGTCAGTGACGTGACATACGGCCTGATGCAGCGCAATGAACGGCTGGACCTGGTGTCGCGCTCGGTGCTGTGGCGCGGGTTGCTGGGGCTGGGGCTGATGGCCGGGCTGTTTGTGCTGAACCGCAGCTTGGCGTGGGCGACCTTCGGCGTGGCGCTGGCGGGTCTGTTGACCCTGCTGGCCTATGACCTGCCGCGCGCCCGGCGGCTGGCTCCCCCAGAACCCGGGGGAAACTGGTGGACACGCTTTCCTGCCGCCCTGCCCCGGTTGGCCCTGCCGCTGGGTGTGGTGGCGGGACTGGTTTCGCTGGGCAGCGCCCTGCCCCGGCTGTTTGTCGAAAAGGCGCTTGGCGCGGCCCCGCTGGGCGTGTACCTGGCACTGGCCTACGTGACGGTGGCGGGCAGCGTGCTGATCGTGGCGCTGGGAACGGCCCTGACCACCCGACTCTCGCAGGCGTTTGCCGCTGGAGACCGGGCGACGTTCCTGCGGCTGACTGGGCGGCTGACTGCCGCCGCCGCCGCCGTGGGTCTGGGACTGGTTTTGCTGGCCCTGCTGGCCGGGGAGCCGCTGCTGCGGTTGCTGTACGGCGAGGCCTACGCCGGACAGAACGCGGTATTCGTCTGGCTGAACCTGAGCGGCGCGCTGGGCTACGTGGCCTCCTGCGCCGGATTTGCCGTGACGGCGGCGCGGCGCTTCGGGCAGCAGTTGCCGCTGTTCGCCGCCGTCACGCTGGTGCTGGCGCTGGCGTGCTGGCAACTGATTCCGGCCCACGGCCTGATTGGCGCGGCGTGGGCCGCATTGATCGCCGCTGGCGTGCAACTCGCGGGAAGCTGGGGCATCGTGATTCAGGCCCTGCGTGACCTGCCCCCCGCATCCCCGTCCCTTTCAGGAGATTCATGAGCCATTCCCAAGCTTCCCCGCACGCGCGGGTGTCCGCTCCACAGCCACCACGACCCCTGCGGGTGCTCCACCTGACCGGCACCCTGGACCGCGGCGGGATCGAGACCTGGCTGATCAACCTGCTATCACGGGTGCCGCGCGGCGAGGTGGCCATGGACCTGCTGGTTGCCTCGCCCGATCCCCGCCCCGGCGATTACGCGGCGCGGGCGCGGGAACTGGGTGCCCAGGTGTTCGTTGGCCCGCCTACCAGCAACCCGCTGGCCTTTGCGCTCTTCTGGCTGCGGACGCTGCGCCGTGGCGGCCCCTACGACGTGGTCCACAGCCATATCCATCACTTTGGTGGACTGGCCCTGTGGCTGGCACGTCTGGCTGGGGTTCCGGTGCGGATCAGCACCAGTCATTCAGATACTCGTGAGGGTGACAGTCAGGCCACCAATGGCCGCTACGCCTACCTGACCCTGATGAGGATGGCCCTCTCGGCGGGCGTGACCCACCGGCTGGCGGTCAGCTCGGAGGCGGCGGCGGCCCTGTACGGCCCGGACTGGGCCAGGGCGGGCGCTCGGCTGGTCACCCTGGGCATAGATCTGGACGGCGTGCGGACACCCGTTGACGCGCAACATCTGCGCGCCAGTCTCGGGTTACAGGCGGGCGTGCCGGTGATCGGGCATGTGGGGCAGTTCCGGGCGCAAAAAAACCACCTGTTCCTGCTGGAGATCTTCGCCGCCTATCTGGAGCGGTGTGGCCCGGCCCAGTTGGTACTGGTCGGTGACGGGCCAGAGCGGCAGGCCATCGAGGCGCGCGTTCAGGCCCTGGGCCTGACAGGCAGCGTGCACCTGCTCGGCTCTCGCCCGGATGTGGTCCGGCTGTTGCAGGCGATGGACGTCTTTGTCTTCCCGTCATTGTTCGAGGGACTGAGCTTGGCGCTGGTTGAAGCCCAGGTGGCCGGCCTACCCTGTGTGGTATCTGACGCTGTTTCTGGCGAAACCCGATTGAAGGGAGCGGCCTACCTCTCGCTCCCCCTGGACGCTGCGCCCGTTCTCTGGGCAGACGCGGTGTCGCGGGCGCTGGGTCTGGGCCGTCCGGTGCCCGACGCCTCGGCGTTTGACATCTCCGAGCGGGCCGCTGAACTGATGGACGATTACCGTCAGGCTGTGGGAGGACGGCCTTGAGCCTGCACCGTTCGCCGTCCCGGCAGTACTCCTGGGCCACGCCCACAGTCACCCCCCAGACCAGCCGTGCAGCCGCGCCTCCCACCCGCACGGCCCATCTGCTTCAGGGCGCGGTGATCTGGCTGGCCGGAGCTTTCCTGCTGTTCCAGTGGTTCGGTCTGCCAGTGCTGGCGGTGGGACCATCGTGGGCGCTGTGGCAGACCGTGCCGGACCTGTTGCTGTGGGCGGCGCTGGGGGCTGCCGCGCTGTATCAGCGTCCGGTGGGCCGGGCACAGGTGGGGGTCTGGCGTGGCCTGCTCGGCCTGGGCGCGGGCTGCGTACTGGCGTTTGCCCTGCTGTTCTGGATGCGGGACGGGCATCTGGGGGTCGCCGTTCCCTTCGGGCTTTTCCAGTTGTTCAAGCTGATACAGATCCTGGGGCTGTTCTGGGTGGTCTCGCGCCTGCCGCTCAGCCGGGCGCTGCTGGCCCGCTGGCATACTGCGGTGCTGATCTCATTCGTGATCACGGTGGTCACCGTGGCCTGGACCTATTTCTCACCTGCGCTGCCCACCCTGCTGGGCCAGGTGTTGCCGCATGGCCTGGGCATCTCCGGCCCCTGGGAGTCGTACTACCTGCACAATGAGAAGGGACTGGGAGCTATTGGCTACAACCACGCCCATGTGGCGGCGATGGTGCTGTTACAGGCCGCCCTGCTGGGCATCCTGCGGCCAGGACGCAGTCAGATGTGGGTGCTGGTGGCCGCGCTGCTGGCCTGCTTCCTGTCGGGCGCGCGGGCGGGCCTGGTCGGCTGCCTGCTGTTCGTGGTGCTGGAGAGCGTGCGGATGCCGCTGCGCGCGAGCCTGAGCCTGGCCCTGCTGGTGCTGGCCGGGCTGGTTGTCCTGCCCAGCCTCCAGGGTGACCTGGGCGGCCTGATCGCGCGGCAGTCTACGCTGCTGGATGCGGGCGACGCCAGCAATCTGGCGGGCCGCGCCGATATCTGGCGGGTCTATCTGGACGCGCTGCTGGCCGATCCTGCACGGATGCTGATCGGCAGCGGCTTCGGTTCGGGTGTGGCCAACAACGGAGCCAATGCGCACACGCTGATCTTGCAGGTCGTCTATGAAACTGGTCTGGCCGGTCTGAGCGTCCTGTTGATTTTCTTCGTGGTGTTGATCATGAGGCTGCGCGCCCTGGGCACCCGGGCGGCAGGCATCGCCCTGAACCTGCTGGCCGGACTCTGGCTCACCGCCCTGACCACCGAGACCTTTTATCCGGTGCCCGCCCTGGGGTCGTTCCTGCCCTTGCTGGCGCTGGCGCTGGCGGTCGCCCTGCTGCCCCGCGAGTCATCCACTTCACTTCACACGCAGGAGGCCACGTCTTGAGGGTCAGCATTGTTTTGGAACAGCGCTTTATCCATACCCGCGACGGGGCCACCTACGACAACGGTCACGCCACGTTTGCCCACTGGCAACGCTACCTGGACACGTTCGAGGAGGTGCAGGTGGTGGGCCGCTCACAGCCGGTCGAGCAGGTGCCGTCCGGGTTCCGGCGGGTAGATGGCCCCAGAGTCCGGTTCCTTGCCGTGCCGTACTACCACGGGCCGCTGGGATTGCTGCGCCGTTTCGCGGGTGTCAGCGCCACGCTGTGGCGGGGCCTGGAAGCCGGGGAGGCCGTGATCGTGCGGCTCTCGGGGGTTCTGGGGCATCTGGCGGCGGCGCTGCGCTGGCTGCGCGCTCAGCCCTTTGCCGCCGAGGTGATCAATGATCCTTTCCTGGGGTACGGTCCGGACGGCACCCGCCACCCGCTGCGTCCGCTGTTCCGCGCGTTGCTCACCGGCCTGACCCGCCTGCATTGCCGTCAGGCCGTGGCCGTGCAGTACGTCACGCGAGAAGCGCTTCAGCGCCGCTATCCGCCGTCACCGGGGACCGCCAGCTTCGGCGTCTCCGATGCCCACCTGCCGCCGGTCGCCTTTGCCGCCGCGCCGCGCGTGTACCGGGAACTGGCGCGGCGGGCGGTGCTGGTGGGTTCGCTGGAACAGCGGCACAAGGGTGTGGACCTGGCCATCCGCGCCCTGGCCCGGTTGCGCGCGGACGGTCATGGTGTGCGGTTAACGGTGGTTGGAGACGGCCCGCTGCGCCCGGGGCTGGAAGCGCTGGCCCGGGAACTGGGCGTCTGGGATGCCTGCACGTTCGCTGGCCAGCGCAGCACTCCCGCCGAGGTTCGCCGCGATCTGGCGGAAGCGGACCTCCTGCTGATCCCATCGCGCACCGAGGGCCTGCCGCGCGCGCTGCTCGAGGCGATGGCCCAGGGCCTGCCTGCCGTGGGGTCGCGGGTCGGCGGCATCCCCGAACTGCTGCCTCCCGAAGCGCTGGCCCCGCCCGGCAACGCGGAGGCCCTGGCGCGCGTCTGGGGCGCACTGGCCACCGATCCCGCGCGGCTCACGGCCCAGAGTGAGCGCAACCTGGCGCTGGCCCGGACCTACGCCGATGCGGCGCTGGATGGACAGCGTGCTGGGTTCTTGGACAGCGTGCGTATGCGCAACCGGACGGCATCAGGCCATTGACTTTTTCACGCGCAAGGACACCCATGAAAATTCTCTACACCACCACCACACCTATTGCCGCCCTGGCCTTTTTCGCCCCTCAACTGGCGCACCTCCGCAGGCAGGGCCATGACGTTCATCTGGTCACGCCGCCTGAACCCGCCGATCTGGTGACCCGCGCGCAACAGATTGGCGGCGCAACCTACCATCCATTGTCAATGGCCCGTGAGATCGTTCCCCGCCGCGATCTGGGATCTCTGGCGGGTATGTTGCAAATCCTGCGCCGGGTGCGGCCCGACATCGTGAATTTCTCGACGCCCAAGGCCGGGCTTCTGGGGGGCGTGGCCAGCGTACTGAGTGGCGTGCCGCTGCGGGTGTATTTCATCCACGGCCTGCGCAGTGAAACGGCGGCCACCGGCGCGCTGGCCCGGCTGCGCCCGTTGCTGCGTGCGGTGGAGCGTCTGACCTGCGCCTGCGCGCACGAGGTGCTCTGCGTCAGCGAGTCCAACCGCGAGGAGGCTGTGGCGCTGGGTCTGGTTGCCGCCCACAAGATCCGGGTGCTGGGTGCGGGCAGTCCCGCAGGTCTGAATGTGCAGTGTTACGCCCAGCCTGACGCCGCTGCCGTGGCCCAGGCCCGCGCTGACCTGGCCCTGCCCGCAGGAACGCCGGTCGTCGGCTTCGTGGGCCGTCTGGCCCCGCAGAAGGGGACCGAGGAGTTGCTGCTCGCCTGGGCGCAGGTCCGCCAGGCGCATCCCCACGCGCGCCTGCTGCTGGTGGGAACGCCAGACCCGGCCAATCCACTCTCGGACCGGGCCGCCCGTGCCTACCACGAGGCCCAGGGCGTGGTGCAGGTGGATTTCGAGGCCGACATGAGCCGTCTGTACCCGCTGATGACCGTGTTTACCTTGCCCAGCCGCCACGAGGGTCTGGGGATGGTGGTTCTGGAGGCGGCGGCGGCAGGTGTCCCCAGCGTGCTGACCGACGCCCCTGGCGTGCGCGATGCGGGCGTGCCGGGACAGACCAGCGTGCAGGTGCCCACTGGAGACGTCTCTGCCCTGGCCGGTGCGCTGATCACCCTGCTTGCAGACCCGGAGCAGGTTCAGCGCTTGGGCAATCAGGCACAGAACTGGGTCCATCAACATTTTGAGCAGGCCCACCTGTGGGCACTGTGGGACGATTTCTATGCCTCCGCCTGGAGCAAGAGGCAGCAGCACAAAGGAAATGACTGGGGGAAGTGTGGCGTCGCGCTTCTGGTGGCCGGACTCGCCCTGGCGGTGTGGGCCGGAAAACGTCGGTAGAGATCCATACTCCTACCTACCCGGACGGTCCAGCCCCAGCGTTTGCAGAGCCACGCGTTCAGCAGGCGGCGCTGGTATGCTCCAGAGTGCGGATCCGCCTGGACCTGCATGCTGTGGCGGGTCGGTCCCGAGCTGCGCTGCTCGTCCTCAAGGCATGTGTAGCAACAGCTCCTCGCCAGAAAATTGAGGGAAATCCGGCTTTCCACTGTGGCCGTGTCGGATTTCTGTGATGCGTAATTTTTAAACTGTGGTCACGGTAAGTGATTACAAGCGCTTGCTGTTTTTCCAGATCAAGGCCAGCCTGTCCTCCCCCGTACTTCTCGATCAAAGGCAAACCCTCCGCGAGGAGAAGACGCAAAGTCACGGGACTTTTTGCGAACGTCACGTCAGACGCCCGCCGAAAGTCAGCCGGACCTCCGAAGGAAGACCCCCATGACCCATTGGTATGCGCTGGCCTGTGCAACGCCCCTGTTGCTGGCCGCCTGTTCTCAGAGTCCGTTGCCACCTGTGTCCGGTGCCCCCACAACGCCGTCAGTCCAGGCGACCTGGCCCGCGCCCTCACCCGCAGACGATCCCATGCCCGGCGAGGTTGAAGCCGCGCCCGAGGCTGTCAGGAGGCTGGAGGCACTTGCCTTACCAGTGACCCAGAGCGTAGCGTCCACCCGGGCCACTGTGAGATCCGACGGCAGCCTGCTCGTGAATGGACAGGCGACGTTCCCGATGGGGATGTATCACGTGTCCTGGGCTGGCAATGCGGCCAAGCGGCTCCGCGACCTGAATGCCATCGCCAACCTGGGTTTCAACACGGTCAATATGACGATGTTCGATTCTGAAGGAGACATCGCTGGCTTTACCAAGGTGCTGGACGCCGCCCAGAACCGGGGCATGAAAGTGCTGATCGAGGATTTTAGCGCCAAGTCCATTGCCAGCTTGAAAGGCCATCCCGCCACACTGGGCTGGATGATCGCCGATGATTGTAACAACTTGGTGACCCCCCTGGAACTGGAAAAACGCCATCGGGCGACCAAGGCGCTGGACGCCGATCACCTGACCTATACCAGCATGGCGATCAGCTTTGCCAACAGCCACACCGATTACTTCGGGCGGGCCGACGCGGTGGGCAACCAGAGCTACCCGATTGACGGCGGGGACGCGATCAGTGTGGTTTACCCGGTGATGCAGAAGCTGGTGGCCGAGGCGGCGCAGAAGGGCACGCTGCCCATCGCCAACCTCCAGAGTTTCCGCTGGGAGAATGGCCGCTACCCGACTGCGCCTGAACTGAACAACATGACCAACCAGGCCCTGGCCGCCGGGGTCAAGGGCATTCTTTATTACACCTACCTGGATTCCACCAACGATCTGGCCAAATACGCTGCCCTGAACGGCGAACTCAAACGCCTGAACCGTGAGGTCAAGTTGCTGACTCCAGTTCTGGTCAACGGCCAGCGCCGAAGCGTCACGGTGTCCGGGAACCGCCAGGCCATCGCGACCTACTGGGACTACCAGGGTCACCGTTACCTCCAGGTGCTCAACCCGAACGGTAAAGCGTCAGCCAAGGTCCAGTTCGCTCTTCCTGCCGGATCGGCTGGCCTGTCGCGGCTGCTGGCTGGCCGCCCCACCACGCTGCGCGCGCAGGGCGGCCAGGTCAGCGGAACCCTGGCACCCCTGGCGACCCAGTGGTACGAGGTGAATTGAAAGCCTCTTGTCTGGAGGCGCTGGCGGGATCAGTCGAGTCCCGTCGGTGCCCGTATGTTCCCAGCCTCCGTGTTCCTGGACTCCGTGCTCCCACGCGAAGCCGCCGGTTCTGTCTGCACTTCCCGCGCCCAGGTCTGGCCGATGTCTGGTCTGTGGTGTCTGGCCGGTGCGCTGGCCTGAGGGGCGGAACCGTCCTGTCTGATTTAAAGGCCCACCGCCCGTCTGCCGATCACGTACCATGTCGGCACCGCCGACGCTGTCTCCAGGCTTCCTCCGGGCCGTGTCTGGTGCATTCCGGTCTATTCTCTTCACGCAGGCCCGCATGAGATTCGAGAAGCGCCGCCTCAAAGGATCCCCGATGACTGCCGAACGTCCGCAAGACCTTGATGTCCCGTCCATTCTGCGTGTTATTCGGCGCGCTGCGTTGCCCATTGTGGCAGCGGCCCTCTGTCTGGCGGCGCTGACGTTCGTGTATGCAAGTTCCCGTCCGGCGATGTACCTGGCCACGGCCAGCCTCTCGGCCCTTCCGGTCGGCAGCGGCAATTCAGTGATCAACAGCACCCTGGTGACGGCCCCGCCCCTGCCGCCAGCCGTGGTTCAGCGTGCGCTCCGCAGTCCAGAGGTCGTCCGCGCCGCGCTCAAAAGGCTCGAGACCGCGCGGCCCGACTCGCCTGAGCGGCGCAGTTTTGCCGGAGAACTTCGCCGTGAGTTTCAACTCGGCGATCCACGCAGCGTGCAACTGGGGGCCGAGATCAATCAGGATTTCGTGGGGGTCTACGAGATCAGCGCCCTGGCACCGACGCCCGAGCTGGCCCAGGGCGCGGCCAACAGCTTTCAGAACGCGCTCCTCGAATGGGACCGGCAGCGCGCCCTGACGGGCATTGCCCGCGCCCGGACCAACCTGACCAACCAGCGCGCCGACCTGAACGCACGCATTGCCCGGGGCGGCGATCCCATTGGGGTCAGGACCCTGGAACAACTGCGGCTTGATGTTGTCGAGCGGTTGCAACAGGTGGAGGTGCTGGAACAGACCGTGAGCGGCACGCTCTCCAGACTTGCCGCTGCCAGCCTGCCAGTCCAGTCGGCACAGCCCCGTCCGGTGCGTGACGCCCTGCTGGTGGCGGCGGCCAGCGTCTTTTTCGGCCTCCTGATCGCGTTCGTTCTGGATCAGTTGCAGAAAAAGATCCGGGGTCTGGACGACCTGCGGAGCTTTGGCCCGCCTGTCTTCGGAACGCTGCCCCCCCTGACTGGACGGCGAAGCGATCCGGTTCGCATCGGGCAGGCCACCCGGCATGGTCTGTTCCGGGAACAGATGGAATTTGTCCGGGTGGGCCTGATGTCCAGTCTGGCCGCCCCGGACCGATCAGGCACCCAGACGCCCGCCGTGATGGTGTCCAGCGCCCGGGTCGGTGAGGGAAAGAGCACCGTGACGGCGGGGCTGGCGTACAGCCTGGCCACCCACGGAACGAAGGTTCTGATCGTGGACGCCGACGTGTTCAGGCGGCGTCAGGAACAACTGTGGCTGCCGACCCACAGCGCGTCTTCCAGGAAAGCGGTGCTGCGGCCAGACGAGGGGCATGAACCTTCTCACCTCTATCCTGAGGTGGCCGAGAATGTTGACCTTCTGACGTTTGAAACCCAGCGTCTGGACGCCGCCGCACTCGGCGCTGAAATCCGGCGACGCAGCCGTGATTACGGCATTGTCCTGGTCGATTCGGCGCCGGTGCTGAAGGTCGCCGACACGCTGGTGCTGGCCTCCCACCTGGACGGCCTGATGATCGTGGCCGATCCCCAGACGTCGTATATTCAGATGCAACGGATACTCGACGAGACGAGCCGACTGGGCGTGCAGTTGCTGGGCTTCGTGCTCAACCGCTCACGTGAGGCGACGGTTCCAGGAGAATATGCTTACTCAATGCCGCTGAAAACGGAGCGGTCACTGGATGTCCACTCGTGATCAGGCCCTGGAATAAAGGTGTAGATTCCTTGCCATGCCCGAGAATGACCCTGAGAATGACATGGCGCTGATTCCCAGTCTTACTCCTTTTTTTGAGCGGGCCGAACACTTTGCCGCGCTGGCCACCGCCTTCAGTCCGGCGGGGGCAGACGGTCCTGACGCCCTGACGGTCGCCCGGCTGGCCCATCAGATGGGCGAAATTGACCTGGGCCGCGCCCTGTTGGCGCGCACGGGCGGGTTGCTCGACAGCGCCGATGCCCGGGCTGTCCTTGCAGCGCCCCTGCCGTCAGCCCTGTTGCAGGCCGCCCGCGCCGGCCAGGGCACGCCGCCGATCCTGCCGAACTGGAGCAGTGGCGAGCGCGAGATGTTCGTGCGGGTCCTGGCCGGGTATCTGCTGCTGGACGATCCCCGCGCCGAGCCGCAGCCCGCGTCCGGGCGACGCTCGGCGGGCCTGTGGGTGCTGCCCGCCCGCAACGAGCTGGAACGCTGGACACAGGGCCTGGGTTGCCTAAAGGACGACGCCACGCCGCAGGCCGGTGGCGCAGGCATGCCGCCCAGCACCTGGACCAGTGCCAGTTGGGGGAGCCGCTGGGGAATCAGGCGTTTTCTCATGGCGCAGGGATTCACGCCAGGTGAGGCAGGCGGGCAGATTGACGTGGAGTCCACCGAGGAACTGGTCGCCACACTGAGTGCGGCGTACAGCCGGAATCTGCCGCGTCTGGTCCGGCTGCTGTCCAGGCCCCTGCTGATCGACGGCTTGCAGAGTCTCCCGGAGGCCGTCCTGGAGACTCTGGGCGGATTGCTGGGAGACGCGGTGCGGGTGTTTGGCTGGACCGTCATCGGTCTGCCTGGCGTGGAGAGAACCTGGCCCGCCGCCTTCAAGCCCTGGCCTGTTGCTCTGGCCCCCGGCACGGGTGGCCGCCCGGTAGACCCGGTAGCTGTCCCTGGAGTCGCCGCTGGCCCCACCTCAGCGACTTTTCGCCTGCACCTGTGGAAGGAGCGCCTCACGCTGGGAGGGCTGGCCCAGATGGTCCGGCAGACCCCCGGGCGCACCCTGGTGATGCTGCCGTCGCGGGGCAGCGCCGCACGCTTCGCGGGTCTGGTGGACCACGCCGCGCTGCTGTCGACCAGCCTGTGTCCGGCCCACCTGGATGACCGGGCGGACGCCCTGGCGGATCAGGCGGCGGTACCGATCTGCGTGGTGGCCACCACGCTGCCCTCCGCGCAGATCGGTCATTTTGATCAGGTCTGGCATCTGGTTGCGCCGCTGCCCTATCTGGTCGAGGCCGCGGCACTGTGCTCGGGCGATTTCCACGTGCTGTCACTGGTGGATGTGGCTGTCCCCCTGGTCTGGGCCGCGCCGGTCCAGCAGACCGTTGCGCTGCTGGAGCAGGGCGCAGCGGCCCTGAGCGCTCCGGAAATCCACCAGGCGTATTACGCGGCCAACCAGGCCGCCCAGACTGGGCAGCGCAGGGCGTACCTCCAGGGCTGCCGCGCTGAACTCAACTACGCCTCACTGGCCTCGGAATTGTTGCCCAGAGCGGAGCATTCGGTGCCAGCGCTGATTCCGTACAACGATCCGGCCCGCCAGGCCATCGTTCGGCTGGGCCGCTCGAACTGGCTTTCCAGCAAGGATCTGCGTTACGCGGCGTGGCTCACTCCCAGTGAGGCCATGCGGGCCGTCCAGCGCGGTGACGCGCAGCCCAGCGGGTGGCCGCTGCTCTGGACGGCGACTTACCATCCGCTCTACGGTCTGGCAGCAGACGTGGTGGCCCAGACACAGCTCATCGATTGACCATGGCAGCAGGGGCCAGACGTCACGCACAATCACCGCCATTGACGCTCCAGGGGACCGTCCCAGTGGGGCGTGAGGACGGGTCCATCAAAGCAACCCGGGACAGGGCAGAGATTGAGCGTTTGGTCGTCCGGCAGACGGACTGCTGGCCACAGGCCCACCTCGGGTGGTCACCTCCTGCGGCCTCCGATTCAATCGTTTGCGAAGGCCAGACGGAACAGACGGAAGCCGTACAGGGCATTGGTCAAAAGAGTTGTGCGCTGTTGACCGAACGGGCGGACAAGCGTCCTGATGGGCGTCTGTCCATGAAGACTGCCCGTGCTGCCCAGGACCGTAAGTGAATTTCGCTGAGCATCTGGGACTGGTACAGCTCTGAAGGAGAGAATGGAAGCATCGGGAGTCTTCTTTCCGGATGCTTCCATTCGGACCAATGCTCCCAAATGTCGGGCCGATAAAGCACAAAAATTTCCAAATCGTGTCTGGACGCTGCCAGGCCCAGGCCCGGTGGTCAGGCCGGTCCTGCGGGCATCTGCTTCAGGAGATTGACCGTTTCGATCATGGCCATCACCGCCTCGCCTCCCTTATTCCCAGCCTTGATCCCGGCGCGGTTGAGGGCCTGCTCGACGGTGTCGGTGGTCAGGACGCCGAACGCCACCGGCACGCCCGTCTGGAGCGAGGTGTTCAGGATGCCGGTGGCCGCGCCGCCCGCGACAAAATCGTAATGATCGGTGTCGCCCTTGATGACGGCCCCCAGGCAGATCACGGCGTCGTACTGACCGGACTCCGCCAGCCTGCGGGCGATCAGCGGCACCTCGTAAGCGCCGGGGACGAGGTAGTGGTCCAGATGCTCTGTTTTTCCGCCATGCTGGACGAACGCGAGTTCCGCGCCCTCTACCAGGCGGTCCACGATCAGGTGGTTCCAGCGGGTGCTGATCACGGCAAACTTCAGGTCGGTGGCGAGCAGGTGGGCTTCAATTCGGTTCATGGATTCTCCTTGGGGCAGGGGTGGGGCGGGAGGTCCAGCAACGGAACCTGGACCCCTCCACGGCGCTCACTGCTGGCTGCCGTCCGTGCCGATGTGACCCATTTTGTCCGCCTTGGTCTTCAGGTAGCCGGCGTTGTGTTCGTTGTGGCCGGCGTGCAGCGCTACCCGTTCCACGACGTCCAGGCCAAAGCCGCCCAGGGCGCTCAGCTTGCGGGGATTGTTGGTCAGCACGCGCAGTTGCCGCGCGCCCAGCAGGTGCAGCATCTGCGCGCCGATGCCGAAGTCGCGGGCGTCGGCGGGAAAGCCGAGCTGTTCGTTGGCCTCGACGGTGTCCGCGCCGCCGTCTTGCAGGTGGTAGGCGCGGATCTTGTTCAGCAGGCCGATGCCGCGTCCCTCCTGCCGCAGGTACACCAGCACGCCCCGGCCCTCGGCGGCGATGGCCCGCATGGCGGCGTCACGCTGGGGGCCGCAGTCGCAGCGCAGCGAGTGAAAGCCGTCCCCGGTTAAACATTCGCTGTGCACGCGCACCAGCAGCGGCTCCGGCGTGACCTCGCCCATCACCAGCGCCACGTGCTCCGCGCCGTTGATGGAATCCTGGAAGCCCACGATGCGGAAGGGGCCGTACTCGGTGGGCAGCTCGGCCTCGGCCACCCGCACCATGAACGGATCATGCTCCATGCGGTAGGCGATCAGCGCCTCGATGCTGCCCACCTTGAGGCCGTGCTTCTGGCCAAAGGTCAGCAGGTCCGGCAGGCGGCTCATCTCGCCGTCGTCGCCCATGATCTCGCAGATCACGCCCACGGGCGCGAAGCCCGCCAGCCGCGCCAGATCACACGCAGCCTCGGTGTGGCCCGCGCGGCGCAGCACTCCGCCGGACCGGGCCACCAGCGGAAAGATGTGTCCGGGACGGCGGAAATCGGCGGGCTGCGCCGCGTCGTCCAGTAGCGCCGCGATGGTGGCCGCGCGGTCAAAGGCGCTGATACCGGTGGTGTTGCCGGTGTGGTCCACGCTGACCGTGAAGGCTGTGCCGTTGGGGTCCGTGCTGCGGCCAGCCACCACCATCGGCGTCAGGTCCAGGCGCTGCGCCCGCTCGGGCGTCAGGGTCACGCAGATCAGGCCCCGGCCCTCGCGCGCCATAAAATTGACCCACTCCGGCGTCGCCGTCGCGGCGGGCATCAGCAGGTCGCCCTCGTTCTCGCGGTTCTCGTCGTCCACCAGGATGACCGGGCGGCCCGCCCGCAGGTCCAACAGGAGTTCGGAGACCGGGGACAGCGCGGTGGGAGCCGCGATCACGCGCCCACCTCTTTTCCACCGCTTGCTGCCGGGTCAGGAGTTGAGGGGGTCCAGTCCCGCATCAGCAGCAGGCGCTCGGCGTACTTGGCCATCTGATCGGCTTCCAGATTGACCTGCGTTCCGGCGGTCCAGGTGTGCAGGGTGGTCACGTCCAGGGTGTGCGGCACCAGCCACAGCGTGAACTCGTCGGTGCGCAGATCGGCGCGGCTGCCGGCCGGGCCGCCCACGTCCACCACGGTCAGGCTCACGCCGTCCACCGTGACGCTGCCCTTGGGGACCAGGTAACGGGCCAGCGCTACGGGGGCGTGCACCGTCATGGTGTACGCGCCGGGCTGGGCCTCGACGCCCAGAATCTCGCCCACGCCGTCAACGTGGCCGCTGACCACATGGCCGCCGAAGCGGGCCTGCGCGGTCATGGCCCGCTCCA
Source organism: Deinococcus frigens DSM 12807 (assembly GCF_000701425.1). Classification (GTDB taxonomy): domain Bacteria; phylum Deinococcota; class Deinococci; order Deinococcales; family Deinococcaceae; genus Deinococcus; species Deinococcus frigens. The sequence goes on from NZ_JNIW01000013.1 coordinate 47,124, forward strand.
GATTGACCTTGTGGCCCTCCTGCCAGTGGGGAGCAGTCTTGGCCAGGGTTTCGCGGCTGAGATCCACCGTGAAGCCCGCGCCATCCCAGGCCGTGACGGTCAAACAGGTGCCGTTCACGGCAATGCTCTCGCCCAGGGCCACGTCCGCCCACATGCTGTTCGGTTCGATGGTGACCGTCAGGTTGCCGCTGGTGTCCACGGTGCGGGCCACGCGCCCAAGCTGCTCAATGATTCCAGTAAACATAGTTGACCTCGGTTGTGATGGCGGGGCAAACCTGCCCACCACCTCGCTCTCCGGAAGAGAGGAGAAAATGCGTCAAAGGCAGGGAATGTCGCTCAGCAGGCCCGTCACCAACACATCTGGGCCGAGCGTTTCCACGGTCATGTCGCGCAACTCCTGGGCTTCATTCATGCGGCAGACGGGCGACGTGAGTGGCGACAGGCCACGCCCCAGCAGTTTTGGGGCGATGAAGACCTTCACCTCGTCCACCAGCCCGGCGTCCAGAAAGGCACTGAGCAGGCCAGGGCCACCTTCCAGCAGCAGGCTGGAGAGGTCCAGGCGGCCCAGTTGGGCCAGGGCATCCAGGAGCGTCGCGGCCTGCACGACGTTGACTCCTGCCGCCTCAAAGGCAGATGTTGCGGCGTCTGGAGCCGTCACGAGAACGCTGCCCGGACGCCACGCGCGGGCCTGGAGACTGGACCGGGCGCGGCGATCAAACACGACGGCGCGTGCGTCGCGGCCCCCGGAGAGGCCCCGTGTGGTCAGGGCCGGGTCATCGCTGTGCAGGGTGCCGCTGCCGACAGCCACGGCGTCCAGCGTGTCGCGCCAGGTCATGGCCCGCGCCCGCGCCGCCGCGCCGCTGACTGCGCCGTTGCCCTCGCCCGGCGCGGCCACCTTGCCGTCCAGCGTCATGGCGTACTTGGCCACCACCCACGGGCGGCCCCGGACGATCAGGCTGCGGAAGCCCGCCTGCTGACGCGTCGCCAGGGCTTCCAACACGTCCACGGTCACGTCGATCCCTGCGTCGCGGAGCGCCCGCACGCCGCGTCCGGCCACTGCGGGATTCGGATCGAGGGCCGCCACCACCACCCGGCGAACCCCCGACGCGATCAGGGCGTCCGTGCAGGGCGGGGTGCGCCCGTGGTGGTGGCAGGGTTCCAGGGTAACGTAGGCGGCTGCGCCGCGTGCCTGCGCTCCAGCGCCGCGCAGCGCGAAGACTTCCGCGTGCGGTTCACCGGCCCTGGGATGAAAGCCCCTTCCCACCACCTCGTCGCCCTGAACGATGACGCAGCCCACAGGTGGGTTGGGAGTTGTTCGGCCAAGTCCTCTGGCGGCCAGGTCCAGTGCGCGCGTCATCCAGCGCTCGTCTGTGGACAGGGCCGCTGCCACCCTCTCAGGCGGCACATTCACTGTATACATGGGTTGTCGTCACCCACCGGGGTGGGCGGGGTGACGTTCCTCCTTCTCTCATCCGGACTGTGACCGTCGGCTCCCGAATTTCGCGGGATCGGGCCTGCGCGTGGTGCAGTTTGCGCGGGCTTCGCGGACTGAGGCCTGGGGCCATCACCGCCGGTAGGGAATTTCGCCCTGCCCCGAAGGAAGCGGCCCACCCGGAAGCGGGCCACGGTGACGGTAGCAGGTTCGGCGGAAGACAATGTAACCCCGTTGAGGGCCGGATCGCGCAAAGCTCTTCTGGCACGGGTGCAGTGCGTATCAATTTCTCCCGTCATACGCCGTGCGTTACATCCCAGAACATTCGGGCAGGTGCCGCAGGTTCTCCCAGACCACACAGTGCGTCTTTTTCGTTTCTCCTCCCAACCGGGTTGAAAGGCTCACTTCATCACCTGAACACGCCACGTCTTGCTCCCGGCTCTCGCTCACCGCCTGTATTCAAGGCCACGTACTTCCCAGACATAGCTCCTGGCATCACAGCATCAGAAAAACGGCAGTGCTGATCTCCAGCAGGAGCAAAACGCTCTTGCCGAAGGTTCAGAGCATTTGTTAAGAGAGCTGTTGGCCTTTGACCGAACGGGCGGGCAAGCGTCCATATGGGCGTCTGTTCTGCCTGGGACGGTGGGTAAATTGTGCCGGGCAGCCGAGCATTGGGGAGAGTGGAAGCTTTCGGTGGTCCTCTTTTCTGATGCCGTACCCCGGACAAATGCTCTAAAAACTGACCTGCTCCAGCCCCAAACGGGAGTGATTGTCAAATACTCCCGGTCACCCCTACCGCGCGGTCCAGCCCAGATCGAGGTCCAGCACCGCGCCGGTCATGCCCCAGGCGGCGGGGCTGGCGACATAGCTCGTGAGAGCGGCGATGTCGCCAGGGTCCAGCAGCCGCTTGATGGCCGCGCCCTCCAACATCACTTTCTGCTCCACCTCCTCAATGCTGAGGCCGCGTGTGCGGGCCTGGTCTGCCATCTGACCCGTGACCAGTGGCGTTCGCACGTAGCCGGGGCAGATGGCGTTGACGGTCAGGCCCTGCTCGCCCGCCTCCAGCGCCGAGGCGCGCGTCAGGCCGATCAGCCCGTGCTTGGCACTGACATACCCGCTCTTGAAGGGGCTGGCGACGTGGCCGTGAATGCTGGAGATGTTGATGATGCGGCCCTGTCCACTGCGAGTCAGGTGCGGCCAGGCGTACTTGGAGAGCAGGAACGGCGCGGTCAGCATCACGCGCAGCATGGTGTCCCAGGTGTCTTCAGGAAAGTCGGCCAGCGGGGCGATGTGCTGAAAGCCCGCGTTGTTGACCAGCACGTCCAGTCCGCCCAGCACAGCCACCGTCTCGTCGACGGCGCGTCGGCAGTCCTCGCGCTTTGCGAGGTCCGCCCCGATAAAGGTCAAATCGTGCTCAGTGGCGATCTCGCGTCCCACTGGCCGGTCCAGATCGAGGACGGCCACCCGCAGCCCGTCGCCTTGCAACCGGCGGGCGATGGCGAGGCCGATGCCGCCGGTGCCGCCCGTGACCAGCGCTGCCCTCTGTTCCACTGAGGTTGTCATGCCCCGGAGTGTAGGGCGGGGGGGCGTGACCGGGGCGTTCTGACCCCGGCCTCCAGCCCCGGCCTCCAACCCAGCCTCGCCCCGTCGTCGCCCAGATCAGCCAATTGCACGCGCTCCTGAAGCCGCCGCCCGGGCCACGCAGCGTTCCCGGAGGCGTCTGTGGCGGGCGGGTGCGTCCAGGCTCATTCCTCACGGGAGCGGCCCTGGGAAGCAAGGCAAGCCGGAGCAGGGACCGCCCTCCAGGTGTCAAATTAACGCACTGGCGCGCGCTCAGGTCCGTCGACGGAACAGTCGGGACCCTGACGCCGCCCTCGATGCTCGGCGCTGCTGGAGAGAGAATCACCCGCATCACCCGCTGTGCTGTGGTGAAGGCCGTCCCCTTTTCAGGACGCCCATTTGTTCATGTTTACTTGACATTCAGCACCGGCCCGAATACCTTGAACGTGTCCACAATGTAACGTTTTCAGTCCTCGTCGCCGTCCGGGGGTCATTCAAGTCTTTTGGCGTTCCATGGGACGTTGCCGGTCTGTCCTGGGGCGTTGCACCGACGACTACCGGGGAGCCAGAGGAATCACCCGGTGCAGTCACCCAGAGCTGGCGCAGTCACCCAGAGCCAACGTCACCCAGAGCCAACGTCACCCGGAGCCAACGTCACGCAGAGCGGGCACAGTCACGCAGAGGAGGCCATGCCAGAACCCACGTCCAGCCCAGTTCTCGCTTCCCCGCGCGGCTCAGGCATCCGCGAGGTGGCGCGCCTGTCGGGCGTGTCGATTGCCACGGTGTCACGGGTCTTCAACGACGCGGCCTCGGTCAGCCCGCAGACGCGCGCGCGGGTGCTGGAGCGGGCCACCACCCTGGGGTACGAGCCGAGTTCGCTGGGCCGCAATCTGGTGCGGGGCCGCAGCGAACTGCTGGGGCTGATCGTACCCAACGTGTCCTTTCCGCTCTACGGCGAGATGATTGGCGGCATTGAGGACGTGCTGGGCCGCCAGGGCATGAGCATCCTGCTGGCGTCCAGTCATGACGACGCGGCCAGCGAAGTCACGGCGGCGCAGCACCTGCTCCGGCACACGGTGGACGGCGGCATCGTCGTCAATTCGCGTCTGGACACCTCTCCGCCTGCGCCGCGCGGCATGAACTGGGTTCACATTTCCCCCGAGTACGCTGGGCTGCCCTGCCGGGTCGAGCTGGACAACGAGGAGGGCGGGCGGCTGGCGGCCCAGGAGCTGCTGCGCGTGGGAAGGCGACATCTGGCCTACGTCGGTGCGCGGGGCCGCGAGAGCGGCGAGCGCGAGCGCGGTTTCGCCGCCGAGTTGCGCCGGGCGAACCTGAGCCACCGCCGCACCGAGGGGGATTACTCCGAGCTGTCGGGAATGCGGGCTGCCCAGACGCTGCTGGAAGACGCCGCGCCGCTGGACGCCATTTTTGTGGCGGGCGACCTGATGGCTGCGGGGGTGCTGCGCGCCCTGCATGTGCGGGGTCTGCGGGTTCCAGGGGACGTGGCGGTGATCGGCTTCGACGACGCCCCACTGGCCGCGCTGCTGTACCCGCGCCTGACCAGCGTCCGGCAGCCGGCCCACGCGATGGGTGTGGCGGCGGCAGAACTCTCCCTGCGCCTGATCGCGGGCCACAGCGCCCAACCCTTGACCTTTCCGCCCGAGCTGGTGCGGCGGGAGTCTACCGGACCGCCGTGAACCCCACCCACCTTTCCAAGCCGCCCGCCCCGCACACCCTCTCTCATCTTCGCCGGAGGAACACCCATGAACAGCACCGTCAAGACGCTCGTTTCGCTTCCGCTGATCCTGACCGCCGCGCTGGGCAGCGCCGCCCACGCCCAGAATCCCAAGTCCACCTTCACCATTGTGCGCTCGACGCAGTGGGGCGCAGAAAATTACAATCCGTTCATTCCCGGTGACCAGCACCTGTTGCCCACCAACTCGGCCATTTATGAAAGTCTGTTCTTCGTCAATGCCATCAACGGCAAGGTCACGCCCGTACTGGGGACCAAGTACACCTGGAGCAAGGACAACAAGACCCTGACCGTCAGCACCCGGGGGGGTGTCAAGTGGACCGACGGCCAGGCGTTCACCGCCAATGACGCCGCCTTCAGCTTCAATTACCTCAAGTCCAATCCGGCGCTGGACACCACCGGCATCTGGAAAAGTGGCCTGAGCAGCGTCAAGGCCACCAATGCCAGCACGCTGGTCTTCAATTTCGCCACCCCCAACACCCCGATCTTCCTGTACATCGCCAACGCGCCCATCGTGCCCCAGCACCTGTGGAAGGACGTCAAGGACCCCAGCACCTTTACCAACACCAAGCCGGTGGGGACGGGTCCGTTCGTGGCCGACAGTTACAGCCAGCAGGCGCTGCGGGTGCTGAAAAATCCCAACTACTGGATGGAAGGCAAACCCGCCGTGGACGCGCTGGTGTGGATTGCCACCAGCACCAACGACGCGGCCCAGCTCAAGCTGCTGAGCGGCGAGGCCGATTTCGGTTACGTGGGCATTTCCGATCCCAAGACCTACGCGGCCAAGAGTCCGAATGCCAGCTACTGGTGGCCCACCAACAACATCAATTTCCTGTATTTCAACACCGTCAAGGCACCTTTCAATGACGCGAACTTCCGCAAGGCCGTCGCCAGCGCCATCGACACCAAGGAAGTGGCCCAGAAAGCCTATGCGGGCGCGGTGCCTGCCGCCAGCCCCGCCGCCGTCTTCCCCGGCCAGCAAAAAGAGTGGCTGTCCAAGGCCGCCGCGTCCACCTTCGACGTAACGGCAGCCGACAAGGCGCTGACCGCCGCCGGGTACAAGAAAGACGGCAGTGGCAACCGCCTGGGCAAGGACGGCAAGGCGCTGCCCAGCTTCAAGATTCTGGTGGGCGCAGGCTGGACCGACTTTATTACCATGGCGCAGGTGATCGGCAACAACCTCAAGAAGGTGGGCATCAACACCAGCATTGATCAGCAGGCGTGGGGCAGCTATTCCGGCGGCCTCCAGACCGGTAGCTACGACATGGGCATCAGTTGGGGCTGGGGCAACGGCTCGACGCCGTTTTACACCTTCAACGCCGCCTTCAACCCGGACTTTGCCGCCCCGGTGGGCAAGACGGCCCCCAGCAACCTGTCGCGCTACACCAATCCGGCCATCACGGCGGCCCTCAAGACCTTTCGGACCACCAGTGACGCGGCCACCCAGCAAAAGGCCATGTCGACCATCGTCAACACCGTCATGAAGGACACGCCGTGGGTGCCCCTGACCGACCGCGTGAATTTCGGCCTGTTCAACACCAGTAAATTTACCGGCTTCCCCAGCGCACAGAATCCCTACAACGACGCCTCGCCCGACGATACCAACGGCGCGCGGCTGATGTACCTGAACGTCAAGCCCAAGTAAGGCGTGGGCAGGGGGGGAGAGCGGGGGAAGTCCGGTTCCGCTCTCCCCCCTCTCTATACAGACGGTCAGACGTGAGCTGTTCTCCCTTTCCCCTGCGGGGGAGGACCGGGTGAGGGGGCGCGTGACTGCTCAGTCGCCCCCGACCAGAGGAGGTCCCCATGTCCTATCTGCTCAGAAAGCTGGGCATCTTTGTGTTTACGCTGTGGGTGGCCGCCACCCTCAACTTCATCCTGCCGCGCCTGGTGCCGGGCGACCCCGTGAGCGTGATGCTCGCCAAGTATCAGGGCCGCCTGGACCCGTCTGCGGTGGACGCGCTGAAGATCGCCTACGGTCTGAATGACCTGGGCAGTCCGATCTCGCAGTATTTTACCTACCTGGGCAACCTGCTGCGCGGCGATTTCGGGCGCTCGATCAGTCTGTTTCCCACGCCGGTGATCGACGTGGTGCTGCGGGCGCTGCCATACACGCTGGGGCTGGTGGGGATTACCACCATCATCTCGTTCGTGCTGGGCAGTGGACTGGGCCTGTACAGCGGCTGGCGGCGCGGGCGGGCCGGGGCCGACGCGGTGGTGCCGGCAGCGCTGTTCCTGAGTTCGATGCCGTACTTCTGGTTTGGGCTGCTGCTGCTCTACGTCCTCGCCTTTCAGCTCAAATGGTTTCCGCTGAGCGGCGCGCTGGACCCGTTTCCGGGCGACGCCTACAGCGCGGGGTGGTGGAGTTCGCTGGCACGGCACGCGGTGTTGCCGGTGCTGACCATTCTGGTCACGTCGGTGGGCGGCTGGCTGATCACCATGCGCAACAACGTGATCAGCGTCGCCAGCGAGGATTACCTGGCGTTTGCCCGCGCCAAGGGCCTGAGTGAGGGGCGCATCGTCAACCGCTACGTACTCAGGAATGCCCTGCTGCCCAGCTTCACGGCCTTCGGGATGTCGCTGGGCTTCGTGGTGGGCGGTTCGATCCTCACCGAGATCGTCTTCTCGTATCCGGGCCTGGGCTATTACCTGTACCAGTCGGTGACCAATCTGGATTACCCGCTGATGCAGGCGCTGTTTTTCTTTATCGCGCTGGCGGTGCTGCTGGCCAACTTGCTGGTGGACCTGATCAACGTCATTCTCGATCCGCGCATCCGGGAGGGCCGGGCATGACGGCGGTGATTCCGGCGGCCACCGTGCCGCGCCGCGCCTGGAAGAATACATCTCTGGGCCGCTTTTTCCGCAACCCGCGCAGTGTGGCGGGGGCGGGGCTGCTGTTGCTGTTCGTGCTGCTGGCGCTGCTGGCTCCGGTGCTGACGCCGTACAATCCCAACTCACTCCAGTTTGACGCCTTTATGGGCTTCTCGGCGCAGCATCCGTTGGGGACCACGGCCCTGGGTCAGGACATCTTCTCGCAGTTCGTGTACGGCGCGCGGCTGACGCTGCTGGTAGGCTCCGCAGCGGGACTCATCGCCACCTTCCTGAGCGTGACCTTCGGGCTGGCCGCCGCCTACTTCGGCGGGCGGGTGGACGAGGCGATCAACACGCTGATCAACGTCTTTTTAGTCTTGCCGGGGCTGCCGCTGATCATCGTGGCCGCCGCCTTTATCCGCGGCGGCGGGGTCTGGCCGGTGATTCTGGTCATCGGCCTGACCGGCTGGGCCTTTGGGGCGCGGGTGCTGCGCTCGCAGGCGCTGGCGCTGCGCGAGCGCGACTTTATCGCGGCGGCGACGGTGGCGGGCGAGGGACCGATCCGCATCATCTTCGTGGAAATGTTGCCCAACATGGCGGGATTGATCGCCGCCAATTTCTTCGGCGCGGCCCTGTACGCCGTTCTTTCCGAGGCGGGCCTGTCGTTCATCGGCGTGGGCGACGTGTCGCTGGTGACCTGGGGAACCATGCTGTACTGGGCGCAGGCCAAGGGTGCACTCCTTCAAGGCGCGTGGTGGTGGGTGGCCCTGCCGGGCCTGAGCATCGCGCTGCTGGGCACATCGTTCGCGCTGCTGAATTTCGCGGTGGACGAGATCAGCAATCCCAAGCTGGGCGGAGGACGGCTGAAAATGCCGCGCCGCACTGTGTCTGCTGCTGGTCCCGCGCCCGTGGCCGGTGACGCCCTGCTCGCCATCAACGATCTGAACGTCGGCTACGTGACGCCCACCGGAACTGTGCGGGCCGTGCGCGACGTGACTTTAGAAGTTCAGCCGGGCGAGCTGCTGGGACTGGCCGGGGAGTCCGGCTGCGGCAAGAGCACGCTGGCCTTTGCCGCCACCCGGTTGCTCGATCCCCCCGGCGCGGTGCTGGGCGGCTCAGTGCGGCTGGCCGAACATGATCTGCTGGCCCTGTCGCCGGAAGAACTGCGGCAGGTGCGCTGGAAGGAATTCAGCATCGTGTTCCAGGCGTCCATGAGCGTGCTGAATCCGGTCCTGAAAATCCGCGAGCAGGTCTACGACGCCATGCAGGCCCACGGCGTGACCGACAAGGCCAAACTGGACGCCCGCGCCCGCGAGCTGTTCGATCTGGTGGGCATCCAGACCTCTTACCTGGACGCCTACCCGCACCAGCTCTCGGGCGGCATGAAACAGCGGGTGGTAATCGCCATCGCGCTGGCGCTGGAACCCAAGCTGATCGTGATGGATGAGCCGACGACGGCGCTGGACGTGGTGGTGCAGCGACAGATCTTGCAGGAGATCAACGACGTGCGCCGCCGCCTGGGCATCAGCATCATCTTCATCACGCACGACCTGTCGCTGCTGGTAGAGATGAGTGACCGCGTGGCGATCATGTACGCCGGGGAAGTGGTGGAGCAGGCCCCCGCACATCAGCTCTACGCCCACCCGGCGCACCCCTATACCCAGCAACTGATGAACTCGTTTCCGCCGATGACCGGCCCCAGGACGCGCCGCAGCGGCATTCCCGGCAAGCCGCCGCCGTTGAGCGCCGAGATCGTCGGTTGCCCCTTTTTTGAGCGCTGCACTAAGCGGATGCCCGGCGTGTGCGACGTCAAGCCCCTCCAGACCTTCCCGGTGGCCGAACACCAGACGGCGGCGTGCTTCCTGTACGATCCCACCGTCTCGCCCGCCCTCAAGGGAAATGCCATCCGGGAGAGTCAGATCAACGCAGGCCAGAGCAATGCAGGCCAGATCAGCGCAGGCCAGATCAGCGCAGGCCAGATCAGCGCAGGGGAGGTGAGCCGTGAGCCAGCCCGTAACGCCAAGCTCAACTGAGGTCCAATCCCCGCCGTCCTCTGCGCCCAACACGCTGGAAATCGTGAACCTCCGCAAGGTGTTCGGCACGCGCGGCAAGGCCGGCGGGGTGGTGGCCGTCAACGACGTGTCCTTTGCCATCGCGCGCGGCGAGGTGCTGGGGCTGGTGGGCGAGTCGGGCAGCGGCAAGAGCACGATCGCCCGCCTGATCGCGCACCTGTACACGCCTACGGCGGGGGAGATTCGCCTGGGCGGGCAGCCGGTGCCGAACAGATTGGGCGGCGCGGCCCTGCGGAAGTTCCGCAAGCACGTTCAGATGATCTTTCAGGACCCGTATGCCAGCCTCAACCCATTGCATCCGGTGCGCTACACGCTGTCCAGGCCGCTAAAGATTCACGGGCTGGCGCGCGGCAACACCGACGCGCAGGTGGGTTCGCTGCTGGAGCGGGTGGGCCTGTCGCCCGCCGCTACCTATATCGCCAAACGCCCCTTCGAGCTGTCGGGCGGCCAGCGCCAGCGCGTCGGCATCGCCCGCGCCCTGGCCGCCAGCCCCGAGCTGATCCTGGCCGACGAGCCGACCTCGGCGCTGGACGTGAGCATCCGCCTGGACGTGATGAACCTGATGCTGGACCTCAAGGATCAGGAGGGGCTGAGCATGCTGTTCATCACGCACGATCTGGCCGGGGCGCGCTATATGTCGGACCGGGTCGCCGTGCTGTACGCCGGAACGCTGGTGGAAATCGGCCCCGCCGTGGAGGTCATCGATCGCCCGCAGCACCCGTATACCCAGCTCTTAAAAAGCGCCGCTCCAAAGCCCGACGCGGGACTGGTGCCGGAGGAAATCGAGGCCAGGGGCGAGGTGCCAGACCTGAAAACCCTGCCGCCCGGCTGCCCCTTCGAGCCGCGCTGCCCCCACGCCATGCCCGAATGCAAGGACGGCCTGCCGAAGATGTACGACGTGGGCGGTGGGCATACCGCGCGCTGCATCCTGCACGATCCGGCGATCCGGGCGCGGAAACAGGGGCTGGTGGGGGTTTGAGCCGCAACGAGTCCAGGTTCCCGAAAGAGAAACTGACCTGATGCGTGTCGCCACGGTGGAACAGCTTCTGGACGTGCTGGACGGTCGGTTCGAGGGTGGCTCGGACCTGACCAGGCGCGGGGCCGTCGATCCCTGGCAACAGATCTTTACCCGCACGGATCATCCACTCAATTCCAACCTGCCCGATGTCAATCTGCTGGACTGGCGCGCGGCGGGTCTGCTGTCCGGCGGCGAAGGTCTTACCGCGCTGGACATTGGCTGCGGGCTGGGGCGCAACACCCGCTGGCTGGCGGGACAGGGCTACCGCGCGACGGGAGTGGATCTTTCTGCATTTGCCGTGCGTCAGGCCAGGCAACGGATTGTCGAAGCCGAGGCAACGTTTCTGGAAGGCGATTTCCTGCGTGAAAGCATGCCCGGCAGCTCCTTCGATGCGGTCTACGATTCCGGCTGCTTTCACCATCTCCCGCCGCACCGCAGACTGTCATATCTGAATGCGCTGCTGGCCTGCCTGAAACCTGGCGGCCTGTTCGGCATCTGCACCTTCGCGGCGGGAAAGATGGGCAGCGAGGTGGATGACCTGACGCTGTTCAGGCAGGGCAAACTCGAAGGGGGCCTGGGTTACAGCGCGGACGATCTGCGGGAAATTTTTGCTGATCTGGAACCGCTGGACAGCCGCCCGTTGCGCCCACTTCAGAGTGCCGATGAACCCGCGTTCACGGTGGATTTTCTTAGCGCCGCACTCTTTCGCCGCCCTCTGTAAAGGCCCCACACTTCCCCAAGACACTTCTTCAAAACACTTCCCCAAGGACGTTCACATGGCCCAGGTCAAACTCGCCTACATCGGCGGCGGCAGCACCCGCGCGCCCGGCACCGTCGCCTCGTTCATTCGCCAGGCCGCCAACTTCGCCGGTTCGGAAATCGTTTTACAGGACCTGGATGAGGAGCGGCTCGATCTGGTCTGCCGCCTGTCGCGCAAGATGGCGCAGGCGCAGGGCGCGGATATTAAAATCACCGCCACCACTGACAGAAAGGCTGCGCTGGACGGCTGCGACGGCGTGCTGTCCAGCTACCGCCCCGGCGGCTTCGAGGCGCGGTACACAGACGAGCACATTCCCCTGAGCCACGGCGTCATCGGGCAGGAGACGCAGGGCGCGGGCGGTTTTTTCATGGCGCTGCGGGCGGTGCATGTGGCGCGCGGGCTGGTGGACGACATGCAGGCGGTCTGTCCCGACGCCATCCTGTTTAACTACACCAATCCCGTGAACATCGTGGCGCAGGCGGTGGCGGACCACTCGCCCATTCGGGTGGTGTCGCTGTGCGAGGGGCCGATTGTGTTTCCCGGCGAACTCGCGGAGCTGGCCGGGCTGGACCCCGGCAAGGTGCGGGCCGTGATGCTGGGCCTCAACCACGCCTGCTGGAGCGTGGAGGCCGAGTACGGTGGCCAGCCGATGCTCCCGGTGCTGGCGCAGAAGCTGGCCGAGGGCATACCGGACGACTGGGCGCGGCGCTGGGTGGACCTGGCAGTGACGATGAACAGCCTGCCCGCCTCGTACATGAAGTACTACTATTTCGAGCGCGAGATGCTGGCCGAGCTGAGCGCCAGGCCCACCACCCGCGCGCAGGACATTCTGGCCGACGTGCCGAGCTACTGGCAGCACTACCGCGAGCAACTGGAGGCCAGAAATCCGACGCTGGAGCCGGAGCTGTCGCGCGGCGGCATCTTTGAGCTGGAGGTGGCGGTGAACGTGATGGACGCCGTGTTCAACGACAAAGGGGAGATCTGGCCGACGAACGTGGTGAACGGCGGCGCGATTGCCGATTTCGCGGACTCGCAGGTGGTGGAGGTGCCGTGCCTGGTGGACCGTCAGGGGGTGCGGCCCATCGCGGGCTACCGGGTGCCGTCGCCCGTGCGCGGGTTGCTCTCGGCGCTGGGCGAATACCAGCAACTGGCCGCCGACGCCGCCTGGGACGGCACGCGCAGGCAGGCCATCCAGGCGCTGACCAGCAACCCGCTGGTGCGGACGCTGCCGCTGGCGCAGACGCTGTATGACGAGCTGGCCCGCGCCCACCGTGGTCATCTGCCGGAGCGGCTGTGGTGAGCGAGGTCACGCTGGACATTCAACCGGACGCCGAACGGCTCGCGGCGGCGGCGGCTGACTACATCGCCACGCGGGTCAGGGCAAAACCCGACCTGAGCATCCTGGTGGCGACGGGCAACACGCCCATGCCCGCCTACGCGGAGCTGGCGCGGCGGGTGGCGGTGGGTGCGGTGGATTTCAGCCGTGTGACCGCTGTGCAGCTCGACGAATACCTGGGCGTGTCCGGGAGCGATCCGCGCAGCCTGTGGGGCTGGATGGAGCGGTCGTTCGTGGAACCGCTGGGCATCACGCGCGCGGTCCGGCTGGAAGACCCGGCGCAGTTTGAAGCTGAGATTGCCCGGCTCGGCGGCCTCGATCTGGCGATTCTGGGGCTGGGGCCGAACGGACACCTGGGCTTCAACGAACCACCAAGTCAGCCGGACGCGCCCACGCGCACGCTGGAGCTGACGCCCGCGAGTCTGGCGAGCAATGCGGCGTACTGGGGAGAACTGGCCGTGCCGACGGGGGCGATCACGGCGGGCATGGACGTCATCCTGGCTGCGCGCGCCTGCCTGCTGCTGGTCAGTGGGGCGCACAAGCGGGCCATCCTGCGCGCCGCCCTGGAGGGGCCGCAAACGCCCGCCGTCCCCGCCTCCTTTCTGAGACGCACGGCGCTGACCGTCATTGCGGACGGGGCGGCCTGGACGTGAGCGGGCTGGTGCTGGGCATCGACGCGGGAAACACCAAGACCATCGCCCTTATCGCCGATATGGCGGGGCAGGTCCTGGGCTGGGGGCGCGCGGGGCGCAGCAACATCTACGTGCAACCGGCCCGCGCGCTGGCCGCCCTGGAAACAGCCGTCACGCGGGCCAGGCAAAGCGCGGGGCTGGAGGGCGCGCCATTCGGTGCCCTGACCCTCAGCGCCGCCGGGGCCGACTGGCCCGAGGACTTCACTGTGCTGGCAGCCACATTGAAGCGCTGGAACTGGGCCACGCGCGCAGAGGTGGTCAATGACGCGGTGGGGGCGCTCCGGGCGGGTTCCCTGGCGGGGACCGGCGTCACGGTGGTCTGCGGCACCAGCGCGGGCATCGCGGCGCGTTCGTCCGGCGGCGCGGTCTGGCACACCAGCTACTGGCAGGAGCCGGAAGGGGCCACACAACTGGCCGAACACGCCCTGCGCGCCGTGTACCGCGCCGAACTGGGCATCGACCCGCCCACGGCCCTGACCGCGCCGGTGCTGGCCTTTTTCGGCTGCCCGGATGTGACGGCGCTGCTGCATTCCTTCACCCGTCGGAGCCGCCGCTCGCCCCGGCATCTGGGCCGCCTCGCGCGGGTTCTCCTCGATCAGGCCGACGCAGGGGACCCTGCCAGCCTCCGCATCGTGCAAAAACACGGCGCGTCGCTGGGCGACTACGCGCTGGCCGCCGCCCGCAAAGTCGGTCTGGACGGCGACTATCTGCTGACCACATCCGGCGGGGTGATGCGCCACACGTCGTCCATCCTGCGCGACGCCCTGCTGGCGCGGGTGCGCGCGGAGCATTCGCAGGTCCGCTGGCAGGCCAGCCACCACGAACCCGTCTTTGGGGCGCTGCTGCTGGCGCTGGAGGGGGCGGGCGTGACCGTGGGCGAAACCGTGTTCCGGCGGCTGGAAGAGACCTGCCCGGACGAGGCGCTGTTCCTGACCTGAACTTCTCTCTCAAAACGACCAAGGAGCCTATGCCCACCCCTGACCTGACGTCCAACGCGCTGAGCCTCAGCGCCCTGTACATCTACCCCATCAAATCGGCGGGCGGCGTCTCCCTCCAGCATTCCGGGATCGGGCCGCGTGGCCTGACGCATGACCGCCGCTGGATGGTCATCACTGCGGCGGGGAAACCCGTGACCCAGCGCGAGTTTTCCAGCATGCGGCTGATCGAGGTGGCGCTGGAAGACGGCGGACTGCGCGTCACCGCCCCTGACATGCCTGCCCTGTCCGTGCCGTGGCAGCCGCAGGGCAGCCGGCGCGCAGTGGACATGTGGGGCGATCCACTGAGCGGCGTAAGCGTTTCGGCACAGGCGACGGGCTGGATCAGCGCTTACCTGGGCGGCGACCTTGATCTGGTCTACCTGCCCGACGACGCCCAGCGCTGGCAACCCAGCTTCAAGCCGTTCAACTCCCTCCTGAGCTTTGTGGACGGCAATCCCTTCCACCTGATCAGCGAGGCGTCGCTGGCCGGGTTCAACCGGCATCTGACGCGCCCGGTGGGCCACGCCGAGTTCCGTCCGAATCTGGTGGTCAGCGGCGGCGCGGCGTATGCCGAGGACTTCTGGCGGCGCGTCCGCATTGGCGCAGTGGACTACGAAGTCGTGGAAAGCTGCGCGCGGTGCGCCATCCTGAACGTGCTGCCCGACGGCACGCGCGGGTCCGAGCCGTTGCGGACGCTGGCGCGGGTCCGGCGGCATGGGCAAGCCGCCGTCTTCGGGCAGCATCTGGTGCAGGACGCCCCGTTTGAGGAGCGCGCCGGACAGCTCCGGGTGGGCGACGCCGTGCAGGTGACCGGGGTGGCCGAGACGGTCAATCCGGTCTATACGTGAAAAGTCTATACGTAAAAAGTAGGGGCGCGGCCAGCCGCCTCTCCCCGGGCCAGCCGGGTCAGGAGGAGTCTGTATGAGTACCATGCCAGTTCTGGGGGTCATCGAGGGCTTCTATGGCCGTCCCTGGACCGCGGCCCAGCGTGGCCGCCTGTTTGAGCGGATGGCCGCCTGGGGCCTGAACACCTACCTCTACGCCCCCAAGGATGACCGCTGGCACCGGCAGGAGTGGCGCGAAGCCTACCCGGCAGCGGAGGCCGAATCTCTGCGGGCTTTGGTTGAAGATGCCCGCCAGCACGGCGTCCGCCTCGTGTACGCGCTGGCCCCTGGCCTGGACCTCGACTGGGCCAACGGGGCGGACCGCCGCGCGCTGGCACAGAAGTTTGTCAGCGTGCAGCGCCTGGGGATCGAGCATTTCTCGCTGCTGTTCGACGACATTCCGTATGCCCCGGACCGCGCCGCACAGGCCCGCGAGCAGGTGGCCGCCACCCACCACGTTCTGGATGCGCTGTGGCCGGATGGGCAGGCCGGATTGATGCTGTTCTGTCCCACCGAATACTGTGCGGAGCGGGCGCGGCCAGGGGTGGCCAGCTCGCCCTATCTACGCGCTCTGGGCGAGGGCCTGCGCCCCAGCGTGGACATCCTGTGGACCGGACCGCAGGTGGTATCGCCCGAAATCAGCGTGCAGAGCATTCTGGAGGTCAACCGGGCAGTCTGCCGCCCGGTCCTGCTCTGGGACAACCTGCACGCCAGCGATTACAGCCTGCACCGCCTGCACCTGGGACCTTACGCGGGCCGTCCGCTGGACCTGCGCGCTGGGGTGGCGGGCATCCTGAGCAACCCGAACAACCCGCTGGAGCCGAACACGCCGGGGCTGTTCAGTCTGGCGGACTACGCCGGGGCCGCGCCGGACTGGACGCCGGAGACCTCGCTGGACCGCGCGCTGGAAGTCTGGCTGCCGGAGTTCATGGCCGTTCCCGCCCACCCGGTCACGCTCGAAGACCTGCGGCTGGTGGCCCACATGCTGTATCTGCCGGGTCAGCTTGGGCCGCAAGCCGTGCGGGTGCTGACGGTGGCGCGGCAAGTGGTGGATTTGCAGACCGGCGCAGAGCAGCGGGCGTCGCTGCTGGAAGAACTGCGCGCCGCCCGCCGCCGGGTGGTCCGGGTGCTGCGCGCGCTGGAGGCGGGTCCGAACCGCGACCTGCTGTTCGATCTGCACCCGTATCTGGTGGACGTGGTGGAGGAACTGAACCGGTTGATGGTGGGAGCAACGCAGCGCGGCGAGGATGACCCGGAGGCTTTTCTGTACCGGGGCAGCCTGGCCGACCACCTGATGACGCTGGGCCGGGAAAACTGATACGGATTGCGGGTAAAGTCCCGACGTTGACCCGGCTGGAAGGAGAAGCACAGAAGACGCGTGGCGTGGTCTGGCAGACCAGACGGCCCTTTCCCTTTCCTGCCCTTCCTGGAATGGAACGCCATCCGTCTCAGAGCGCGGCAGACGGCTCGGCGCGGTGGCCCAGGGCGCGCGACAGTTCATTGGCGTGCTCGACGACCAGGTGAATGAACTCATGGCGCTTGGCCTGATCCAGCCGCATAACCGGGCCAGCGATGCTCAGGGCGGCCACCACCTGGGCGCGGTGATCGAAGACCGGCGCGGCAATTGAGAAGGTGTCGTTTTCCAGGTCCGAGAGCGCCAGGTGATAGCCGTCGGCGCGAATCCGCCGCAGAATCTGCTGCAACTCGTGGGCGTCGCTGACGGTGGTGCCGGTAAATTGATCCAGGCTGGAGTGCAGTACCTCATCCACCACCGCGTCGGGCGCATAGGCCAGCAAGACCTTCGGGGTGCCGCCCGCGTGCAGCGGCCCGATGCGCCCCACCTGGGCATACATGCGGATGGGCTGGGGCGAGATCCGCACGTCCACCACCAGCGAATGAAGGCCCTCGCGGACGACCAGATGGACGTTTTCCAGGGTCAGTGCCGCCAGTTCGTCCAGGATGGGCGTGGCGGCCCGCGACAGCGACCACTGCTGCTCGGCGCGTTTGCCCAGCAGGTAGGCGCTGCGGCCCAGCACGCTGCCGTGATCCCCGTCCAGGTCCACGTAGCCGAGGCCCTCGAGGGTCCTGATGATCCGGAAGACCTTGCTCTTGGTTAGGCCCGTGCGTTCGGCCAGTTGTCGGGCTTTCAGGCCAGGATGCTCGCCGATGGTTTCAAGCACTTGGAGGGCGGATTCGAGGGCGGTGATGCCGTATTCCGGCTCGGTTGTCTGGATGGCGTCGCTTGACTTCTTCATGCTCTTCGCACAGACTAACGGCTCAACCGGATCATTTTGTGAATCACTGATTCATACAGTGAACCACTCGCAATGAAGGACTTGGGGGGAACCATGATCAGCTCCGCAGAGCAGGCCATCCTGGACGCCGCGAACCTCGACACTCCGTGGGAACTGATCGAACGGTTCACCACCCTCAAGCGTGAAGACCCCGCAGACGTGGCGCAGGCGGCCTCGCTGATCGCCGAGCGCCTGAAACGGCACGGCGTCCCGGTGGACATGCACCGCCCCGAGCTGTTCCTGAGCATTCCGCGCGCGGCCAGCGTGGCAATCGGGGGCGTGACCCTGTTCGCCAAGGCGATGGCGATGAGTGCCGTCTTCCCTGAAGGGATCAGCGCGCCGCTGGTCTATCAACCCAGTGGCTACGCACTGGACGCCGACGAGCTGTTCTCGCGCCAGGCCCCGGCGGACGAGACCGACGTGCGCGGCAAGATCGTGGTCAGCGAGGGCTTTGGGATGCCCGGCAAGGTCAGCGATCTGGAACGGTGCGGCGCGCTGGGAATCATCGCCATCAACCCCGGCAAACGCGCCCACTGGGGCGTGTGTACCACCATCTGGGGCAGCCCGGACCTGTACGACCTGCCGCGCAAGCCGGGTGTGGCGGTGGTCAACGTGAACGCCGAGGACGGCCAGCGCCTGATCGAGTGGGCGCGCTCCGGCGGCGAGGCGACCCTCAAGACCGATCTGAACGAGGGCTGGTTCGAGTCCCCGGTTCCCGTCGTGACCATTCCCGGCACAGAGGAGCCGGAAAAGTTCGTGCTGCTCCATGGCCACTACGACTCCTGGGATTACGGCATCGGCGACAACGCGGTGGGCGACGCCACGCTGCTGGAAATCGCGCGGGTGCTGTGGGCGCACCGGGATGGGTTGCGGCGCAGCGTGAAGATCGCGTGGTGGCCGGGCCATTCCACCGGGCGCTACGCGGGCAGCACCTGGTACTCGGATGCGTTTGGGCTGGAACTGGACGAGCACTGTATCGCGCAGATCAACTGCGATTCGCCCGGCTGCCGCTGGGCCACCGAGTACCAGGACGTGAGCCTGATGCCCGAAACCGAGCGCTTCGCCGCCGAGCTGATCCGCGACGTGACCGGCAAGGAACTGCGCGCCGAGCGGCCCCACCAGGCCGGGGACTACTCGTTTAACAACATCGGCCTCAGCGGCTATTTCATGCTGCTGTCCACCATGCCCGACGACCTGCGTGCCGAGAAGGACTATTACGCGGTGGGCGGCTGCGGGGGCAACATCGCCTGGCACACCGAGGATGACCTGCTGGAGATCGCGGACCGCGACATTCTGCTCAAAGACATCGGCATCTATCTGCTGGCCGCCGTGCGGACCGCCAACAGCACAGCCATTCCCTTCGACTTCACGCTGACGCTGGACGATTTCAGCGCCACTGTGGAGCGTTATCAGGCGGCGGCAGGGGATCACTTCAGCTTTGGGCCGCTGCGCGCCGAGATTGCCCGCCTGCGCTCCGCCGTCGGGCAGCTCGGCAAGCTGGCCGCCAGCCTCGACGGTCAGCCGCTGACCTCGCCCGAAGCGCGGGCCGTCAACGACGCCCAGATGCGCCTGGCCCGCCAACTCGTGCGGGTGAACTTCACGCGCGAGGCCGCGTTCTTCCACGATCCCGCTGAGTCGATTCCGCCGCTCCCTGATCTGGCGGTGGCCGAGGAGTTGCCGCACGCTCCGCAGGGGCGCATTGGCTTTTACCGCACCCACCTGATGCGCGGCCAGAACCGGGTGATGGCCGCCCTGCGCGAGGCACATACCGCTGTGGAGCGGGCTTTAGATGTCCCCGTGCCACACTAGAAGACCCGTCCAACAGCTCCAGCAGCAAGCACGTTCCTCCTCGCCCCTTCCCGGTCCGACAAGGAGAACCCCATGCCCAGGCGTCTGTTCAGCGTTGGCCTTTTGACCCTCAGCTTCGCCCTGACTCTCAGCAGCGCGCAGGCGCAGAGCGGCACCCTGAAGCTGCCGCTGATCAACGATCCGATCATGAATCCGGTGATCGCGCCGGACCTGGGATCGGTGCTGATCAACAAGGTCATCTTTCCCGGTCTGGTGCGGCCCAACGAGGACCTGCTGCCCGAACCGGACCTGGCCAAATCGTGGACGATCACGGGCGGCGGCCTGGTCTACACCTTTACGCTACGAAACGATGTGAAGTGGCACGATGGCAAACCGTTTACCGCTGCCGACGTGGTGTTCACCTTCAAGGCGGCAACCGATCCCAAGTCCGGCTCCCGGCTGGTGTCCGATTTCTCGTCGATCAAGGACGTGGTGGCGGTCAATCCCACCACCGTCCGGTTCACGCTGTCGCGGCCCTTCGCGCCGTTCCTGACGCTGCTGGGCCACAACGCGGGCATCCTGCCCAAACACCTGCTGGACGGCAAACCGCTGAACGACGCCACCGCCTTTAACCGTTCGACGCCCATCGGCACCGGGCCGTTCAAGGTGACGCGGGTCGTGCCGGGGGCCAGCATCACGCTGGAGGCCAACAAGGACTACTACGGCACCAAGCCCAAGCTGGCCGGCATGGTCTTCAAGGTGGTCCCCGACATCAACACGCAGGTGGCGCAGCTTCGGTCCGGTGAACTGGACTGGGTGAATGTTGAGCCGAACAGCATCGCCAGTTTGCAAAACGACCCCAACATCACCCTCAAGCAGGCCAACGCGGTGCAGCACTTCCTGGTGTTCTTTAACCAGAAAAACCCGCTGTTCGCTCCGGCCAAGGTGCGCGAGTCCATGCAGTACGCGGTCAACCGCAAGGCGATCATCGACGGCGTGCTCAAGGGCTATGCCGATTACCCCACCGGCACGCTGCCCACCGCACTGAAAAAGTACTACGACAAGACCATCAAACCGGTCCAGTACGACCCGGCCCGCGCCAAGCAGTTGCTGGCCGAGGCGGGCTGGAAGCCGGATGCCAAAGGCCAACTGGTGAACGCCAGGGGCGAGCCGTTCAAGTTCACCCTGATCGTGGACCGGGGCAACCCCAGCCGCGAGCAGGCGGCGCTGGCCGTGCAGCAGGACCTGAAAAAGGTCGGCATGGACGTCACGCTCCAGCCGCTGGAATTTGCCACGCTGGTGCGCGACTACCTGATTCCCGGCAAATACGACGCCAACCTGATCTGGTGGACCACGCCGCCTGACCCGGACCAGTACTCGTACTACGCCACCGGGCAGGACAACAACAATGCCTTTTTCTCCAGCCCCAGGGCCGACGACCTGCTCAAGCGTGGGCGCGAGACGGCGGACGTGGCGCAGCGCCAGAAGATCTACAACGAGTTCCAGCGGCTGGAGATGACCAATCCACCCGTGCTGGTGCTGTACTACCCCAAAGAACTCCAGGCCATCCGCAAGAACCTGAGCGGCGTGCCTGACCTGGGCATCCGCGACGCGCTGCGCCACAGCGAGGACTTTCAGTTGAAGTAAAGGGGGCACTGAAGCTGGCTGCTGGCTGCGACGGAACTTCTTGGAAAGGGGAGGGGAGATGACGCTTTCATACCTGCTCAGGCGGGTGTTCCACGCCCTGATCGTGCTGGTCATGGTGGGCATCATCACTTTCTTCGTGGTGCGCCTGGCTCCCGGCGGTCCGTCGCTGCTGGCAGACCCCAAGCTGTCCAGCGTCGAGCGCCAGGCCATCGAGCAGCGGCTGGGATTGAACGAGCCGCTGCCCGTTCAATTCACCAAGTGGGCGGGCCAGACGGCGCGCGGCAATCTGGGCAACAGCTTTCTGTACGGCGCGCCCACCGTGCAGATCATCATGACCCGGCTGCCCAACACCCTTATTCTGGCGGGAACCTCGCTGCTGCTCACGCTGGCGGTGGCGCTGCCGCTGGGGCTGGCGAGCGGCATGCGTCCCGGCAGCGTCTTTGACCGGATCACCAGTACCGTCAGCCTGGTCTTCATTGCTGTACCCGTGTTCTGGTTCGGGTTGCTGCTGATCATCCTGTTCGCCGTGACCTGGCGCATTTTGCCGGCAGGCGGCATGAATACCGCCGGACAGGAGGGTAGCTTTCCAGACCTGCTGCGCCACCTGATCCTGCCCGCCGTGGTGCTGTCGGCGGCCAGCATCGCCGAGATCCTGCGCTACACCCGCTCCAGCACCCGCACCGTTAGCACCCAGGACTATGTGCGAACCGCCCGTGCCAAGGGGGTGGGACAGTGGGCGCTGCGCTCCCGCCACATCCTCCGCAACGCCGCCATCCCGATCCTGACGGCGGTGGGCCTGCAACTGCCGCGCCTGATCGGGGGCGCGGCCATCACCGAGACCATCTTCGGCTGGCCGGGCATGGGCCGCCTGAGCGTGGAGGCCGCGCTGGGCCGCGATTATCCGCTGATCATGGGCATCACGCTGTTCGTGGCGCTGGCGGTGGTGACCTTTAACCTGCTGATCGACCTGATGTACCCCTGGCTCGACCCGCGCGTGCGGGCGGAGGCGTAGGTGCAGCAGACCGTGCCGCAACCCGTGGCCCTCTCCCCCGCGCGCCGCAGCGCCCGGAGACTGCGGCGCAACCCGTCTGCCGTGTGGTCGCTGGCCGTGCTGCTGCTGATCGTCGCCTTCGCGCTGCTGGGACCGCTGGTCTACCGCGCGTCGCCGGAAACCATCGACTTTGCGCAGCAGTTCGCCGGGCCGAGCTGGGGGCATCCGCTGGGAGCCGATGAAAATGGCCGCGACGTGCTGATCCGCCTGATGCTGGGCGGGCGCGTGTCGCTGGCAGTGGGCTTTTTCGCGGTGGCCGTCTCATTGGTCTTCGGCGTGCTGATCGGCGGCCTCTCCGGCTTCTTCCGGGGCTGGGCGGATTCCGTTCTCATGCGCTTCACCGACGGCATGCTGGCGATTCCGGGTTTCTTCATCAGCCTGCTGGCGCTGACCTTTTTCGGGGCGGGCCTGACCCAACTGGTGCTGGTCATCGGGCTGACTTCCTGGATGGGCCTGGCGCGGCTGGTGCGCGGCGAGGTGCTGCGCGAGCGCGAGGAACTGAGCGTGGAGGCCGCCCGCGCGCTGGGCGCGTCCGAGTTGCGGGTGCTGTGGCGGCACGTGCTGCCGCAGGTGTACCCCACCATGATCGTCAACGCCACCATCGGGATCTCGTTCGCGATCCTGACTGAATCGGCGCTGTCCTTTCTGGGCGTGGGCATCCAGCCGCCGGACGCCAGTTGGGGAAACATGCTGACCGGCGCGCAGAACTACATGTACTCGTCCCCGTGGCTGGCGGTCTATCCCGGCGCACTGATTCTGATCACCGTCGTCGCCTTCAACCTGCTGGGCGACGGCCTGCGCGACGCCAGCGATCCCCAGGGGCGCTGAGCTTCAGTGGGTTCCACGACTGAGCCTCATGACAAGGAGGAAGATGAACGTCAACGCCATTCACGCCGACCTGAAGCAGCATTTCGATCAAGACCTAGAGGACATCCGCCAGTTTCTGCGGCGGCCCAGCATCAGTTACACCGGGGAGGGCATCGCCGAGACCGCGCAGGCGGTGGCCGCCCTGATCGCCGGACTGGGCGGCGAGGCCGAGGTGGTGGCGACGCCGGGCCATCCCATCGTCTACGGCGAGTTGTGGCAAGGCGCACCCAAAACCCTGCTGATCTACGGCATGTACGACGTGATGCCCACCGACGAGGACGGCTGGATGGCCGAGCCGTTCGGGGCCGAGATTCACGATTTGCCGGGGCTGGGACCCAGCGTCATCTGCCGGGGCGCGGTCAACACCAAAGGCCCACTGGCCGCCTTCTTCACCGCCATGCGGTCCATCAGGCGTATCGAGGGAAAATTACCCGTCAACCTGCTGTTCGCCATCGAGGGCGAGGAGGAGATGGGCAGCCGCTCGTTTCCCGCCTTTGCCGAGCAGTACGCCGAAAAGCTCAAGCGCGCCGACGCCGTGCTGTTTCCCTTCTTCGAGCAGGACGAGGCCGGGATGCCCAGTCTGGTGCTGGGCACCAAGGGCATGCTGTACGTCGAGCTGATCTGCACCGGCGGCGACTGGGGCGGCCCCACCCAGCGCGGCATTCACGGCAGCTACAACGCCTGGGTCAAGAGTCCGGTGTGGCGGCTGACGCGCGCACTGGCCAGCTTCGTGGACGACGACGAGAACATTCTGGTGGACGGCTTCTTCGACGATGTGCGCCCCCTGTCCGGGCGCGAGGCGGCCCTGCTCGACGAACAGATCGACGCGGGCCGCTTCGACGCCGGGGTGTTCCGCGATGCCTACGCCGTGCGGCAGCTCAAGGACCCCGAAGACCGCCGCGCCTGGCACCGCCTGTTCTCGCAGCCGCAGCTCAACATCGACGGCCTGTTCGCGGGCTACACCGGGCCGGAAACCAAGACCGTGCTGCCGCACCAGGCGACGGCCAAGGTGGACGTGCGGATGGTGCCGGACATGGACCCCGACACGGTGCTGGCCGGGCTGCGCGCCCACCTGGATAAGGGAGGTTTTTCGGACATACAGATCAAGGTCTACAACAAGTATCCCTGGTCCAAGCTCAGCCTGGACGAATCCGCTGTCCAGGCCATGATCCGCACCTATCAGGGGTTGCACGGCGAACTGGAGCTGTGGCCGATCAACCCCGGCAGCGCCCCTTACTACGTGTTCGAGCGGTTGCTGGACCTGCCGTATGTCACGGGCGGGCTGGGCCACGGCTCACGGCAGCACTCCAGCAACGAGTACTGCACGGTGGCGGGCATCCTGGACTTCGAGCGTTCGATGGTCACCTTTCTGGACGAATTCACGCGGGGGCCAGCGGCCCCACAAGGAGAAGAACATGAATAGCAAAAGCATGAGCAAGTGGCTGTTGGCAGGACTGCTGATGGCGGGCGGCGCGTCCGCGAAAACCATCGTGTTCGGGCTGAGCGGCGAACCCATCAGCCTCGATCCCAGCGTCACCGCCGATGGGAATACCGCCTACGTGACCACCCAGATCTACAACAGCCTGATCAGCTTCAAGCCCGGCACGGTGGACCTGCAACCGGACCTGGCCCTGCGCTGGACGGTCAGCAGCGACAGCCTGACCTGGACCTTTTACCTGCGCCAGAACGTCAAATTCCATGACGGCACGCCGCTGAACGCCGAGGCCGTGCGCTTCAACTTCATGCGCTGGTGGGACCCCAGCTTTGAAGCTGGCGCAAAAAAGCCGTTCCTGGGCTGGAAGAACAATCTGGGCGGGTATAAGGGCGAGGACGGTTCGCTCGTCAAGGACATCAAGGTCCGCAACCAGTACGCCATCGACATCATTCTGGACAAGCCGTATCCGGCCCTGGGATCGATCCTCGCAGATTCCGGGCTGTTCGGGATCGCCAGCCCCACCGCCATCAAGAAGAATCCGGGGCAGTACGGCACACCTGCGGGCGTGGCCGTGGGCACTGGCCCCTTTATGTTGAAGAAGTGGACCAGCGGCGTGAATGTCGATCTCGTCCGCAATCCCAATTACTTCCGCGCCGGGTTCCCGAAGTCCGAGGCACTGCTCTTCCGTTTTGTCAAGGACCCCAGCAGCCGCCTCAACGAGTTGCTGACCGGCGGGGTGGACATTGCCGCCGAACTGCTCCCTGATCAGCTCAAGGCCATCCAGAGCAATGCCAAGCTGAACGCGGTGCTGCGCCCGGCCCTGAATCTGGGCTACCTGGGCCTGAACACCGACTACAAGCCGCTCGCGGATGTACGGGTTCGCACCGCGATTGCCAGCGCCCTGAACAAGAAGGCCATCGTGGACACCTTCTGGAACGGTCTGGGCATCACCGACGGCCACCTGCTGCCGCCGCCCCTGGCCAAGAACTATGCCAAGAGCGTGACCGACTACAAGTTTGACCCCACGGCAGCCAAGAAGATGCTGGCCGACGCGGGCTATCCCAACGGCTTCTCGCTGGACCTGTGGTACATGCCGGTCAGCCGTCCGTACTACCCCACGCCCAAACCCATTGCCGAGGCGATGGCCGCCGATCTGAGTGCCATCGGCATCAAGGTCAACCTGAAGACCGAGGACTGGGCCAAGTACCTCTCTGACCGCCAGGACGGCAAGTTCCAGGCGTTCATGCTGGGTTTCGTGTACGTCACCGATCCCGACAGCGCCTACACCTACCTGATCGCGCCCGGCTCCACCACCGACATCAACTGGAACAGTCCAGAAGCCAACACTGCGCTGGAAAGTGCGCGCAAGCTGTCCAACCCCGCCCAGCGCCTGCCCTTGTACCAGAAGGTGGACGAGATCATGTTCAATGCTGCCGTGCGGATTCCCATCGTGCATTCGCGCCTGCTCGTCGCCAGCGGCGCGGGCGTCAGGGGCTGGGTGCCCAGTCCGACAGGGTCCGAGAAGCTCGACACGGTGGAGAAGTAGGCCAGGATTTATTTCGCGGTGTTTCGGGGTGGTCTCCACGGTTTAACCCCTCAGTCTGCTTCGCAGCCAGCTCCCCTTAAAGGGAGCCGAGAAAGCACCTTGCCTCCCTTCTAAGGGGAGGTGGCGCGCAGCGCCAGAGGGGTTGAACCGTGCAAGTCACCATAGAACCTCATCTTCCCTCGCCCAGCCCCAAGGAGTCTGCATGACCGATCTCAAGGATGCCCAGACCACCCCAGCTCCCATGCAACAGAAGAACTACAGCGGCTACAAATCCTTTTCCTACCTGGAGGCGGGCAAGGATTACCCGGACTGGCCGCTCACGCCGGAGCTGAACCGCGTGCCCAGCCGCTCACCCGAGGTCACGCCGGAGCAGGAAGCGCGGGTGCGGCGGCTGTTCCAGGAAGAACTGATGATCTCGCTGCACGACCACTGCTTCGTGGCCCCGCAGGACCTCTCGCGGTTTCTGGAGTTTCGCCGCTGGGGCCGCGATTTCACCGGCTACGAGGGCCTCAGCGTGTCGGGGCTGGACGCCGTGTTCGATAACCTGATGAACGGCACGGCCATGATCACCTCGCGCGGCGGCTGGAAGTGGGACGACACGATCTTTGATCTGGGGATGCGCCTGTCCGACATCGCCCATCAGGAGATGGTGGTGCATTGCAAGACCACCGGGGACATTGTGAACGCCAAGAAGAACGGCCAGATCGCCTTTATCGTCTCGCTGGAAGGCGCGGCCATGATCGAGAACGAGCTGGACCGGCTGGACATCCTGTACGGGCTGGGCGTGCGCTGCATGGGCATCGCCTACAGCGAGGGCAACGCGCTGGGGGCGGGCCTCAAGGAGCCGCGCGACGGCGGCCTGACCGTGTTCGGGCGGCAGGCGGTGCGGCGCATGAATCGGCTCGGCATCGCCATCGACGTCAGCCACAGCGGCGATCAGACCGCGCTGGACACCATCGAGGTCAGCGACAAGCCCATTTTCATCACGCACGCCGGGGCAAGGGCGCTGTGGAACTCCAACCGCCTCAAGCCCGACGATGTGATCAAAGCCTGCGCCGACAAGGGCGGCGTGATCGGCATCGAGGCCGCGCCGCACACCACCCTGACCGAGCAGCACCCGCGCCATAGCCTCGAATCGTTCATGGAGCATTTTGAGTACTGCGTGAATCTGGTCGGCATCGACCATGTGGCCTTCGGGCCGGACGCGCTGTTCGGCGACCACGTGGGCCTGCACCACGCACTGTCCGAGGCGCTGTCCATCGGCGCTTCTCGCGGCCACCTGCAATACGAGGAAGTCGAGTACGTGGACGGCATCGAGAATCCCGCCGAGGCATTCCCAAACATCGTGCGCTGGCTGGTGAAACACGATTACAGCGACGCCGACATCGCCAAGGCGGTGGGCGGCAACGTGATGCGGGTGCTGAAAGAGGCGTGGTACCGGTGAGCCAGAGTATTGAGATCAACGGCGTCAACCTCGTCTATGACGATTCCGGGGCCAGCGCAAATACGAAGGCCACCATCGTCACCCTGCACGGTGGCCCCGGCATGAGCAGCCGCGCCGGGGACTGGGCCGCTTTTCAGCCCCTGACCGACGAGTACCGCCTGATTTCCTATGATCAGCGCGGCAACGGCCAGTCGCAGGGCGGCGAACCATACTCCCACGCGCAGTTCGTGGCCGATCTGGAGGCGCTGCGTGGGACGCTGGGCCTGGGCAGAATCGTGGTGCTGGGCGGCAGTTACGGCGGCTTTCTGGCGCTGGAATACGCGCTGGCCCATCCGCAGCACCTCCAGGCCGTGATCCTGCGCGACACGGCGGCCAGCAACCGCTTTCAGGACACCAGCAAGAAGCGGGCGCTGGACAGCGAATTCCCGATGGACGAGGATTCGCTGGACCGTATGTTTTCCGGCCAGATGCGCGACGACGACGATTTCCGCGCCAGCTTCGCCCAGATTCAGCCGCTCTACACCGTGGAGCGTGATCTCGCCGCCGAGGCCGAGCGCCTGTCGAGAATCCCCTTTCGCTACCAGACGCACAACTGGGCCTTCTCGCGCAACCAGCCGAATTACGACGTGGTAGACCGCCTGAAAGAAATCGGGGTGCCAGTGCTGGTCACAGTGGGCCGCCACGACTGGATCACGCCGCTGGAGGCCAGCGAGGAACTGGCCGCGCATCTGCCGAAGGGTGAACTGGTGGTCTTCGAGCACAGCGGGCATTCGCCGCAACTGGAGGAGCAGCCCCTCTACCTTCAGACCGTGCGCGAATTTCTGACCCGTCAGGTGTCGAGGGTGGGCGCGTGACGGTCCAGCCAATCAGCCGTGAAGAGCGCGCTGGACGGGCAAAGTCCGTCTTCGATCATCTGGACGCCCCGCAGGACGCCCTGGTGCTGTTCGACGATCAGTTCATCTTCTACTACAGCGGCTTCGCGTTCTTTCCCACCGAGCGGCCCGTTGCCCTGATCATCACGCGGGAGGGCGAACGCATCCTGTTCGTTCCCCGCCTGGAACGCGAACACGCCCAGCAGGTGGGCGAGGCCGAGCGCGTGGCCGATTACCCGGAGTTTCCCGGCGGGCGTCATCCGCTGCGGCAACTGGCGGATTTGCTGACCGAACTCGGGCTGGAGAAAGCCTCCATCGGCGTGGACCATGACGGCTATCCGCCGGTAATGGGCTACGACGGCCCGGCGCTGGGCGAGGCGCTGCCAGGGGCAACAGTTCGGCGGGTCTCGCGCGCCCTGGACCATCAGATGGCGCTCAAATCGCCTGCCGAGGTGGAGTTGATCCGCGAAAGTGCCCGCTGGGGCGCGCATGCCCATCACCTGCTCCAGGACTACACCCGCGTCGGCGAGAACGAAACTGAAGTGGAGGCCCGCGCGACCAGAGAGGCCACCGCCGCCATGATCGCCGCGCTGGGCGACACCTACCGGGGCCAGAACCGCTGGATGAGCGGCGCGGTGGCGCTGTACCGGGGACAGATCGGCGTTCACAGCGCCCTGCCGCACGCCATGACCACCGGGGCCACCTTTCAGTACGGCGATACCCTGGTCACCGGGGCCGGGGCCGCCGTCTGGGGTTACATCAGCGAACTGGAGCGCACCATGTTCGTCGGCGAGGCCAGTGGGGAGCAGCAACGCTTTTTTCAGCACATGCTCAACCTGCAAGACATTGCTTTTGGGGCGTTGCGGCCCGGGCGTACCTGCGCCCAGGTGGACGAGGCGGTGCGGACGTACTACGGGCGCGAACAGCTCTGGGACCACTGGCGGCACCACGTCGGCCACAGCCTGGGCCAGCGCATCCATGAAAGTCCATTCCTGGACATTGGCGACCTGCGCCCCCTCGAACCGGGCCTGGTGCTGAGCGTCGAGCCGGGGCTGTACGTGCCGGGCCTGGGCGGTTTCCGGCACTCCGATACCATCCTCATCACCGACACGGGTATGGAGCTGCTGACCGATTACCCGCGCGATCTGGAGAGTCTGACCCTGCCTGCCTGAGTGCTGGTTGCCATACCGCCAAAGCGCCATAGTGAAGGGGCAGCAACAAGGAGGACGCATGGAACGGCTCACCCTGAGCGAGAGCGCCAACGTCGGAGAGTTTGCGGCCCTGCCCGCCCGCATCGGTCAGTTCAGCTTTCCCGCAGGAACGGTTCTGCCACCGGGTAGCCATGAGCAGGACGAGATCTCGTTCATTCACAGCGGTGTGCTGCGGGCCGTCAGCGGCGGCCAGAGTTACACCCTGCGCGGCGGCGACGTGACCCTGATCCCGGCAGGGGAGGTTCACGAGGCCGAGGTGCTGGAAGACGTGACCCTCAGCTACGTGCTGCTGGAAAAACCCTGACCGGAGGCTGATACGGATTCCGGTTGAACAGTTATGCAATAACTACGAAACCCGACCAACGGGAGAAGGAAAAGTACGGATTCCAGAATGGTGTTGGCTTTTGGTGCTGTCCCAAAAGATAACTGAATGACCGCAATCCATATGACTGGTCCGGCGCGTGCTGTCCGTCTTCGGGGTGGGCGTGCTGGTCTCCACACCAGGCGCACTGAGCGATACGGCTTGCGTTAAATTCCGTAACATTCGGGAATGCTCCGAATGCTCCTCCATAGCACGCCACGCGTCTTCTTTGCCTCTCCTTCCCGGCGGATAAAGGTCAGGACTCTGACCGCAATCCGCATAATTCCCTGGAGCCTGTCAAGTCGCGAGGCGGACAATGGAGCTGTCCGAAGTCTTGTGGTTGAACGCCTGCTCCCGAACACGTGCTTTAGCCCGGACCACGCCCCAGGCTGCTGCCCGTGACCCACCCGCAGGGCAGATCCACGGACGATAGCTCCGAGTCCCCCTGGAGGACAGTCTCCAGCAGCCGCACAGCCTGGCGGCCCATCTCCTGACGGGGAATGCGGGAGTGCGCCCAGCCCTCTGGCAACTCCGCGCCGTAAAGCGGGTCACCCAGCAGGGCGAAGCCGAAATCCTGTGGACACTGGAGGCCGAGGTGTGCCGCTGCCGAGAGCCACATGTCTGCCAGACGCTCGTTTTCAAACAGGATTCCGGTGATCTGCTGATCCAGCATGATCTCCATGTGCGGCGTTCCGTCGTCCAGGCGCAGCACCTGTCCCGAGATCCCCAGGTCCGCCACGGCTTCCAGGTAGCCGCGTTCGCGGTCGAGTGCCGACTCATGCCGCTGGGCCGCGCCGACGTAGAGGGTGCGGCGATGGCCGCGCTGAACCAGCGCTCTCAGGGCGTGCGCCGTGGCAGCAGCGTACCGAGCCGTGACATACGGGAGCAAGACGCCAGGCAACTCGCGCCGTCCGATAAACACGGTGGGATGGCCCTCACTGATTAGCCGGGTTAGGTCTGCCCGCTGCTCCTGATCGGGCAGCCCCAGCATGATCGTGCCGTCGGCCAGGCGCAGGCGGCTGTGTCCCTGGGGGGACAGCGGTTTGGTGTGCCCTGTGTTCGAATACCCGGTGTTCGAGCGTCCTGTATTCAAGTGCCCTGGGGCGGGCCGGGTATGCAGCAGCAGATCGCAGTCGAGGACTGCTGCCTCCTGCTCGATTCCCTCCAGAAAAGGATTGAAGAAGTCACGGCGGCTGGACGGAAACACCGATTCGTAGGTGAACACGCCCAGAATCCGGTTGCGGCCCCCGGCCAGCCGCTGGGCGGCGACATTGGGCACGTAGCCCAGATGTTGCATGGCGTCCAGCACCCGCTGCCGGGTGGCGTCGGGAATACGGACTCCGCTCTGGCCGCCGTTCAGCACCTGCGAGACGGCGGCCTGCGAGACGCCAGCCAGCCCGGCCACCTCGCGCTGGGTGGGGCGTTTGCGGCGGGAGAGCGCGGGGTCAGGCACGGGACTGGGCATGTCGGACACCAGGCATATCAGAAATTGGGCGACGGCGTCAGGCGCTGCTGCTCGGGCCACGCCAGCTCGAAGCCCAGTGGTCCGGCCAGCAGCGCCTGGAAGTCGGCCAGCAGCGCGGGCGTGTTGCGGATGGCGCGCGGGCTGCTGTTCAGGTTGAGCGCCTGGGCGGCCAGCGCCCCCGCCGCCTCGCCGATGTTCCACTCCACCGGATGCAGGCGGTAACACCCGTTGGTGATGTGCGTGACCCCCAGGTTCTTGCCCGCAGGCAGCAGGTTCTCGACCCGCACCGGCAGCAGCGCCCCCAGCGGAATCTGGAACGGCCACGAAGCGATATCCACATAGTTGCGCCCGCGCGTGGAGGGGTGCAGGTCGATGCGGTACTGCCCGATGCCCACGCTGTCGGTAAAGGTTTCGGCTCCCTGGAGTGGGCCGCGCGCCTCCACGCCCACCATCTGTTCGGTGACCGTGAACTCGGCCTGGATGCGCCGCGACTCGCGCACGTAGATGGCTTTGGCCAGCCCGTCCTGGGTGCCGGTCACGTCGCCCCGTAGCCGCAGCCCCGGGTAGCCCTGGCCGGAGCCGTCGTGGCGGGGGGCCTCGGTCTGCATCCAGTACATCAGGCTCAGGCTCAGATCGCGCGCGCCGTGCAGATGCTTTTGCTTTTCCTCCTGGCCCACGCCCAGCAGCGGTCCCAGCCAGTAGTCGATCTGTGGCCAGTTCACCAGCGTCACGTCGCTGCGGTAACGGCCCGGCGGATAGTGGCGTTGCGCGAGGATGCGCCGGAAGTGCCACAGGTCGCCGCTGTGCGGCGTCTCGTCCGGGTTGCCGAACAGGTCCCGGTACACCGCTTTGTGGGTGATCGGATGGCACAGCGTCCAGCTCAGGTGCGGCCCCGGCCAGAAGTCGGCCTGGTAGCCGCGCCAGAAGTCATAGCCCGCCGGTTTGTCGATGGTGTGGTCCTCGCCTTCCAAATGGTCCATCGCAAAGCACCAACTGATGGCCTGCTGGTTCAGGGGATCGGCCTCGGCCAGTGCGTGCAGCTCCCCGGTCTGGGCCTGGCCCTCCGCGCCGATTACGCTCTCGACCTCACCGAGATCCAGCAGTTCGCCGGTCTCGGTGGCGTCCAGCACGTAGGGGGCGCTCAGCACCGTGCGCCCGCCGCCGGGCAGATGTTCGACGGTCACGGCCTCGATCCGGTCCCCGTCCATCTGCACGGCCACCGGGCGGGTGCACAGCAAGATCTCCAGTTGCCGGTCGGCGCGGTAGGGGGCCAGCATCGCCTCCAGCACGGCCAGGGCCACGCGCGGCTCGTGGCACAGGCGGCTGACCGTGCCTGCGCCGGGATTGAGTTCCCTTTCGGCCAGGGATTCCGGGCGCAACGGGTAGTGCTGGCGGTAGTAGCTCCTGACGCCCTCCCGGAAAGCGCGGTAGCTGGCGGTGCAGCCCACCGTCTCGATCCACAGCCCCTCGTCGGGCGGCACGGCCTGCGAGGTGAGCTGGCCACCGATCCAGTCGGTTTCCTCGGTCAGGATGACTTTGCGGCCCAGCCGCAGGGCGCTCAGGGCGGCGGCCACCCCGCCCGTACCGCCGCCGATGATCAGAATGTCCGTGTGCTGCTCGTTCATGTTTTCCTCGGGGTCATCCTTTGGTTCCGCTGGCCGCCAGGCTCTCGATGAATTGCCGCTGCGCCAGCAAAAAGGCCAGCAGCACCGGCAGCGCCACCAGCACGCTGGCCGCCAGGGTGAGGTTCCAGTACACGCCGCCCAGCGGATCGGTGAAGCGGCCCAGCGCCAGCGGCAGGGTCAGCAGCGTTTCCCGGCTCAGGTAGATCAGCGGGTTAAAATAGTCGTTCCACGAGTTCAGCACGGCGAAGATGGCCGCCGTGGCCAGCGCGGGCCGGGACAGCGGCAGCATGATGTACCAGAACACGCCGGGCGAGTTCAGACCGTCGACCCGTCCGGCGTCTTCCAGCTCGCGCGGCAGCGTGATGAAGTGCTGGCGCATTAAAAAGACCGTGAAGGCCCCAGTGGCGCTGAAGATCTGGAGCAGGATCACCGGAACGTGCGTGTTGACCAGGCCCAGGCGGCTGAACAGCACGAACTGCGGCACGGCGGTCAGCTCGCTGGGCACCATCATGGCGAGCAGGCTGAGCAGGAAGACCGCGTTGCGTCCCGGAAAGCGGATGCGCGCGAAGGCGTAGCCCGCCACCGCCGCCAGCCCCACCGTGATCGGCACCGACAGCGCGGCGATATAGACGCTGTTGAGGTACTGCCGGGCGAAAGGGTAGTCGCGGAACACCTGCTCGAAGTTGGTCCACCTTAATCCTCCGGCCCCAAACTGGAAGGGACTGCCGAAGATGGCCCCGGACGACTTGAAGGCCGACACGAACAGCCACAGCAGTGGCAGGAAGAAGGGCAGGCTGACCAGCACCAAGAGGAGATACAGCGCCCAGTGCCAGCCTCCCCTTGCACTCCGAACGGGTTTGACGGCTAGCACCTCAGTCCTCATAGAACACCAGGCGCTTTCGCAGGGACCACTGTGCCAGAGTGAGGGCCAGCACCAGCACGAACAGCACGGCGGCCACCGCACTGGCGTAGCCGAACTCGAAGAACTGGAAACCCTGCTTGAACATGTACAGGATCAGCGTGGTGGTGGAGTCCGCCGGGCCGCCGCCGGTCAGCACGAAGATCGGCGTGAACACTTTCAATGCCCCGATCAGCGTGATGATAAAGACCAGAAAGAACGTCGGCGAGATCAGCGGCAGGGTGATGCGTCTGAACGCCTGCCACGGCGTCGCCCCGTCCAGCCGGGCGGCCTCGTGCAGTTCGGGCGGCACGCCCTGCAAGGCGCTGAGAAAGATCACGGCGTTGAGGCCCACCGCCTTGATGACCTCGATGACGATCACCGTCCACAGCGCCGTGGATGGGTTAAACAGCACGTTGCTGTCGGCCATTCCCAGGTTTTGCAGGCCCGCGTTGACCGGTCCCTGCGGTTGCAGCAGAAACTTCCACACCAGCGCCCAGGCCACCACCGGCATCACCACCGGGGAAAAGACCAGCGTGCGGAAGATCCCGATGCCGCGCAGCCGGGTGTTCATCAGCGAGGCCAGGGCCAGCGCCGCGCTGATGTTGACGGCCAGGATCCCCAGCGTGAATACGGCGGTAACCCCGGCGCTGCGCACAAAGGCCGGATCATTCGCCAGCCGCAGGTAGTTCCTGGCCCCCACCCAGCGCGGGCTGTCCAGCAAAGACCACTGGGTCAGGGAGATGCCCAGCACCGCGATCAGCGGCCCCGTCACCAGCAGCAGCATCCCCAGCACGTAGGGCAAGACCATCAGCCAGCCCAGCCGGCCCTCGCGCCCGGACCGGGTTAGACCGCGCCGCGCCGGGCGCGCGCCAACCGTCACAACCCGTCTACACCTTTACAGATATCGTTCAGCACGTTACCGATGTTCGCCCCCGGCTGATACAGACGCTCGATGCCGCTGGCGAACAGGTCGTTGGCGCGCAGGAAGTTGTCGCTGGTCTTGAACACGCGGGCGCTGCCCAGTTGGTTGACCAGCGCGGTCTTGAGTTCGGCGGCGGGGATGGCGGGGTTGCTGCCCAGATACGTCTTGCTGGTCAGCACGCTCTTGCGGGGCGGCGGAAAGAACTTGGCGGTGCGCGCCATCACGGCAGGGGAGGCCAGGAACTTCAGGAAAGCCTGCGCCTCATTCGGACGCGAGGACCTGGCAAAGACCACATAGCCCGCCTGCCCGAGCTGCGTGACGCGCCCGGTTGTTCCCTTGGGCAGCGGCGCGACGCCCCACTTGAAGGCGGCGTCTTTGAGCTGAGCGCTGAAACTCACGTTGTCGATGTACATGCCCAGCCGCCCGCCCTGGAAGGTGGTCTGGTCACCGGGACGCGGCACCGAGCCGTCCCCGAAGGTCATGTCGTACATTAACTGAAAGGCGCGCACGCTGGCCGGGCTGTTAATCGCACACTTCAAATTGCTGTCGTAGACGTTGCCGCCGTTGGACCACAGCACGCCCAGGGTGCCGCTGTTCCAGGCCTTGGTGTCCACCCGCATGATTCGCGCGCCGAAAGCGCCAGTCCTGTCCTTGACGGTCTTGGCCGAGCTGCGGAAGGCCGCATAGTCCCACCCGCCCTTGGCGTACTGCTGGAGCGGCGTGCTGACCCCGGCCTGCTTGAACAGGTCCTTGTTGTAAAACAGTACCTGCGGGGAGTTCGAGAACGGCACGCCATACACGCCCTTGCCCTGCTTCCACAGTGACAGCGCACTGACCGGGAAATCGGCCAGATTAAAGGCTGGATCACCTGTCAGGGCGCTCAGGTCCTTGAGGGAACCGCTTTTCAGGAAACTCGGCACGCTCTGCTCGGCCAGCCAGCCCACGTCCGGGCCGGAGCCGGAGGCCAGTTGCACGGCCACCTTGCTGGCGTAGTCCGCGAACGGCGTGACTTCCACCGTGACCCCCACATTCGGCGTCTGGGCGTTGTATTCCTGGGCCAGTTGCTGGAGCAGGGTCAGCCCCTCGCCCCCGGCCCAGGTGGAAAAGCGCAGGTTGACTTTCTGGGCGCTGGCGACAGGCACGGCGAGCAGGACGCAGAGACCGATGGCGAAGACGGAACGATTCATAGGAACCTCCATTTGGCTGTTGATTATGCGTATTATCAAAAATGGAGCGGGAAATGTCAACATCGTGTCACTCAAACCAGGAGGGGTTGGAGATGGAAAGGAGTGCTGAACGTTCGGGGCGGCTGTTGTCGCAGACCATCGGGGTGGCCCGCCAGCGAGGTGAACTGGCCCTGATCGCCAGCCTGCCCCACCATGACCTGGCCTACGCGCAGGCGGCGCTCCGGGGCGGGGCGCATGCGCTGAAAGTCCACTTTGGTCTGACCCACCGGGCCAGTGGCAAGGTGGCCCCGTCTTTGCACGTGCAGCGGGAGGTGATTCCCCGGTTGCGCGATCTGGCACCGGGTCTGCCGATTGGTGCGGTGCTGGGGTCAAACGTCTCGCACGTCGAGCAGGCGCTGGATCTGGCGGTCGAACTGGGGATCGACTTCGTCAGCGGCTATGCCCACGCCCTGCCCGCGTCGATTTTTGAAGCAGACGTCGAGGTCCTGCTGGCCTTTGATGACCGGACGCCGCTGGACTGGGCCGCCGCGCTGCCCCAGGGGGCCATGCTGGAGGCCTCGGTGGTGCCCCACACCCAGTACGGGGAGCCGATGACCGCCGCCGATCTGCTGCTGCTGGGCAGGCTGCGGGCCGCCACCAGCGCGCCTTTGATCATGCCAACCCAGAAACGCCTGACGGCAGGCGACCTGCGCCTTCTGAAACGTGTGGGGGTAGATGCGCTGATGTACGGCGTGATCGTGACCGGCGAAGCGGCTGAGGGTTTCGAGCGGGTGGCGCAGCAGTTCCGGAGCGTGTTTGCCGGGCCAGAGCCAGGATAGGCCACGGCGAGGCCAGTGCTGGCGCGGGGAATGGCCAGGTCACCGGATCACCTGAGTGACGCGCCACCCACTGGGCCACGCGAGGTCATGCGGCTTGCGGTGAGAGCATTTGTCCGAATGACAGCACCAGAAAAAGGGACTCCCGATGCTTCCATCCTCTCTCTCGGAGCTGTGCCAGTCCCAAATACTTAGCCAAATTCACTCACTTTGTTCGGTCAAAGGTAGAGAACTCTTTTGGCAAGTGCTCTGACCCAGAATGCCTGTTGCCCAAAAGAAAAAGCCCGTCATAGACGGACTTTCTGTGGTGGAGCCAAGCAGGATCGAACTGCTGACCTCGTCATTGCGAACGACGCGCTCTCCCAGCTGAGCTATGGCCCCACGCCCTCTGGTGTTGCCTGCGGCCTGGCCACGGGCGAAAAGGACTCTAGCATGTGCCCCATGGGCTTGCAATATGGCCGGGCACAAGCGCTTGGTGGGCTGACCTGAGCGGATATGGACAGTTGTGCCCCTGGTATGACGACGTTGATCCGCTGGCCTCCGGGGATGTCGTTTCCGGGGCAGGGAAGAAGGGCCAGCCCAGAGGCAAGCCCAGTGGCCAGCCCAGTTCATCCTCCAGCCCCACCCGCCCCCAGCAGCGACAGCAGCAGCGCTGGCATGGCCCCGCGCATGCCCAGCGGTGAGTCGGTGCCGCGTGCCAGCAGCGCCACCACCGCGCCGGACTGAAGATTGAAGCCCAACCCGCTGCGGGTGCCGCGCGCCAGTCCGTCGTGCCAGCGCACCTCGCCCTCTGATCCAGAGACCATCCAGCCGAGGGCCACGCCGCTCAGGTGACGCGGCAGGCCCTGCGGTCTGAGGGGCGCTGGGGACGGCCTGTCCAGCCTGGATTCGCCAAAACTCAGCAGGTCCGCCGCCGTGCCGAACAGCCCCCCCGCCCCGGCCAGTGGCCCGAAGCCCGTCACGCCCCCGCCGCCCAGCCAGCCCGAGGGCCGCACCACCGTGCCCGCCGGACTTAGGCCGACGCCCAGGCCCAGCGGCCCGGTCACCCAGTCGCCCAGCGCCCGCCCGTAGCCCGCCGCGCTGGCCTCCTCGCCCGCCGCGTGGGCCAGGGCCAGGGCCAGCAGGCCCGCGCCCAGGTTGGAGTACGCGAAGCGTGGAGTGCGGGAGACGTGTGCCCCACCCAGACTGGACCAGCGCCGCGCACTGGCGATCACCTCTGCCGCGCCCATGCCGCCGTAGGGGTCGTGAAAGCGCGTGAAGACCGTGACCGCCGCCCGCGCCGGGTGCATCGGCAGGCCCGCCGTGTGGGTGGCCAGAGCAAGCGGCGTCAGGTGGGCGGGCAGGCGGCGCAGCGGGCCGCCCAGGCGGGACAGCGGCGCGTTCCAGTCCAGCCGCCCCGCCTCCACCAGCGCCCCGGCCAGCGCGGAGGTAAAGGGCTTGCTCACGCTGGCCAGTTCAAAAACGCCGCCCGTCTCCACGCCGCCCAGCGACAGCGTCACCTCATTTTCCCCGCGCGAGACCGCCAGCACGCCGCCGCGCCGGAACACCGCGCGGGTCAGGCTCAACAGCGGGCGGGTATCTGCGTTCAACACTTCCGAGACGCGTACCAGGGCCAGTTTTACGGGATCGCGGCGGAACATGGGCGCAGGCTACCCTCCACCCGCCCCGCCCACTGTTACCCTTTGCCTATGCCTGATCCTTCAGAGACTCGGCCCCCCACCGCAGAGCGCGACTCCGTCACCCACACCATGCACGGCGAGACCCGGCCCGACGACTACCACTGGCTCAAGACGCGCGGCAAGGCCGACGCGGGGGTGCTGGCGTACCTGAAGGCCGAGAACGCCCATCTGGACGCGGTGATGTCGCCGCTGCGGGATGTGCAGGCCATCATCTACAAGGAACTCCTGTCGCATGTGCAGGAGGACGACGAGCAGCCACCCGTGCAGGACGGTGACTGGCTGTACTTCACCCGCACGCGGGAGGGCCAGGCGCACCCGGTCTTCCTGCGCCGCCCGCTGGCCGGAGGCGACGCAGAGTCTTCAGAAGAACAGACCCTGCTGGACCTGAACGCGCTGAGGGAGCGCGAGGGGCTGGACAACGTGTGGGTCCACCTGACCCGCCCCAGCCCGGACGGGCGGTACTGGGCCTACCTGCTGGACAGGACCGGGCAGGAGGTCTGGGAGCTGCGCGTGCTGGACACCCGGACCGGCGAACTGGCCGGGGCCGCGCTGACGGGACTCAGCGGCTGGACGCTGGCCTGGCACGCCGACAGCTCGGCCCTGCTGTACGCCACCGAGGACGACACCCAGCGCCCCCATAAAGTCTGGCGGCATACGCTGGGCCAACCGCAGAGCGCCGACGAATTGCTGCTTCAGGAGGATGACCCCACCTTCCGTGTGGGCGCGTCCCTGTCGGAGAACGGGGAGACGCTGCTGCTCGCCAGCCACGCCAACATGGCGCAGGAATGGCTGGCGCTGGACGCCCGTGACCCGCAGGCCCGTCCGCAGATGCTTCTGCCGCGCCAGCGGGGCACCGAGGCCATGCTGGCCGACGGCGGCGACTACTGGCTGGCCCTGACCAACGCCGGGCGCGCGGAGGAATTCAAGCTGGTGAGGCTGCCCAAACAGGGGAACATGGACCTCCAGAATGCCGCTGAGGTCCTGCCCTACACCGCCGAGCGCTACCTGACCGGGATGCACCTGTTCAAGGGGCACCTGCTGCTCTCCGGGCGCGAGGGCGGTTTCACGCGGCTGTGGGTGTTGCCGCGCACGGCGGACGGCTACGGCGCAGCCCGCCGGGTGGAGTTCCCGGAAGACAGCTACACCGTGGGTATCGGCGGCAACCACGTCTACGACACGTCCACGGCGCGCATCCTGTACAGCAGCCTGACCCGGCCCACCGAACATCTGGACCTGGACCTCAACACGCTGGACACGGCGCTGGTCAGGGCCACGCCCGTCCCGAATTACGACGCTGACCACTACGTCTCGGAGATGGTCTGGGCCACCGCCCCGGACGGCGAACGCGTGCCCGTCAGCCTGGTGCGCCGCCGCGACACCACCCTGCCCGCCCCGACGCTGCTGTATGGCTACGGCAGCTACGGCTATCCCGTTGACCCGGCCTTTGCCATGACCCGGCTGCCGCTGCTGGACCGGGGCTGGGTCTGGGCCACCGCGCATATCCGGGGCGGTTCGGAGCGCGGGCGCAAGTGGTACGACGCGGGGCGGCGGGGCCACAAGATGAACACCTTCACCGATTTCGTAGCGGCAGGCGAACACCTGCGGCAGGCGGGCGTGGCCGCCGATCTGCTGGCGATGGGCCGCAGCGCGGGCGGCCTGCTGATGGGCGCGGCGGTGAATCTGCGCCCGGAGCTGTGGAAGGCGGCCTTCGTGGGTGTGCCGTTCGTGGACGTGCTGAGCACCATGCTGGACGCCAGCATCCCGCTGACCACCGGCGAGTACGACGAGTGGGGCAACCCGAATGAGCCGGAAGCCTACGCCAGCATGCGCGCCTACAGCCCCTACGACAACCTGAAGGCGGGCGTCTACCCGCACCTGTTCGTCTCCACCGGTCTCAACGATCCGCGCGTGGCGTACTGGGAACCGGCCAAATACGTGGCCCGGCTGCGGACGCTGGAACAGCCTGGCAGCGGCACGCTGGTCCTCAAGACCAATATGGGCGCGGGCCACGGCGGCAGCAGCGGGCGCTACGACGCCCTGAACGAGGCGGCGGAGGAATACGCCTTCGCGCTGGCGGCGGTGGACGGGCAACTGAGCGGCGGGTGAACCTGGAGCTGAGGGGGCGGCTGTTGCAACGAATGGCAGCAGACCGGCAGCTACGGACGGGGCCGCTGGACGCCGCCGCGTGGCTGGCCTTTGACACGGGCAGCACCGCGCTGCTGCGGGACAGTCTCGCCGCGCACGGCTGGCCCTCCTGCCTGCTGGTGGGCGAGGACGGCGCGACTGCCGCCTGGCTGCTGGCCCAGCACTCTCCCGATCTGGCCTTTCAAAGGGAGGTGCTGGCCCTGCTGCTGACACTTCCGCCAGAGGAAGCCGATCCCCGCCACGCCGCCTACCTGCATGACCGCATCTGCATCCGTGGGGGCAGAGCGCAGCGCTACGGCACGCAAATCAAGCTGGACGGTCAGCCGTTCGAGCTGGAAGCAGGTGACGTGGATGGACGGCGGGCAGCGGTGGGGATGGAACCGCTGGCGGACTATCTCTTGCGATTTACCTTCAGCTGAACGGGCGGGCGGAGGATGGCGCTACCTTTGCACCATGACCTCTTCAGAGAGTGCCCAGACCGTTCAGGTCCAGTCGGATGGCCGCAACCTGCCCGCCTACCTCGCGCGCCCCGCCGTCACGAACGGAAATGCGCCGGGCGTGCTGGTCATCCATGAAGCCTTCGGCCTGAACGACGACATCCGGGGCATCGCGGACCGTTTCGCGGCGGCGGGTTACGTGGCGCTGGCGGTGGACCTGTTCGCCGGGCACAACCGGGTGGTGTGCATGACCCGCATGCTGTCGGGCATCTTCCTCAATTCACTGGAACACCAGGGGGTGCAGGACACCCGGCAGGCGCTGACCGTGCTGGGTGAGCTGCCGGGTGTGGACGCCTCGCGGCTGGGGGCGGTGGGCTTTTGCCTGGGGGGCAGCCTGGCGGTGGCGATGGCCTGCACCGATGACCGCGTCAAGGCCATCGCGCCGTATTACGGCTTCAACCCGCGCCCGCTAGAGGCCGTGCGGCGCAGTTGTCCGGTGGTGGGCAGCTACCCCGGCCAGGACGTGACCCGCAAGCAGGGCGAGGCGCTGCGGGACGAACTGACGGCGGCGGGCGTCCCCAACGACATTAAAATGTATGAGGGCGCGAAACATTCCTTTGCTAACCAGGGTCCCAACTTTGATGCGGTAGCGAGTGTGGACGCCTGGAACCGCGTGATGGCGTTCTTCGACGAGCATGTGGTGGAGGGGCGCATCTGAGAGGCTGTTTGAAGCCCAATTTCTGGGGTGTGGCGTGTGCATCGCCCGGCGTCAAGCGCACAACCTATTCAGCAAAATACAGCTCCCAGCCGCATCAATAAAGCCCTCGGAGATCGGCATACACTCCTCGTAGTCCACCTTCAGCCGTCTGAAGTTCAAGAGCCAGGCAAAGGTCCGTTCCACCACCCAGCGTTTGTGCACCACCTTGAACCCCTTCCCACCTCGCCGTGCCATCTCCACGGCCAATCGGAACTGCTCTTCGGTCGGTGTGTTGGTGGGCAACTGTGCGATGCCACCGACGAGCTTGATGCCTTCATCGG
>NZ_JNIW01000014.1 GCF_000701425.1 Deinococcus frigens DSM 12807
AGCGTGGGGATCGACGACACGTCGATCCCCACTGGCGGCGGGCGCTGAGCTACCTCAAGATCGGTCTCCGGGCGGTTCATTACGCGCTGAGCCGTGGTCAGGCAATCTTCTCTCACCTGACGCTCCAGGGCGGGCCTGACCCTGAGCCACCAGGTCAGCGGAAACGCCTTCATGCCCCTCCTCAAACCACCCTTGAAGTCGGCTGGCAACTCGTTTTTCGTCCGCTCTCATAAAATTTGTCAGGCCGCCAGGTACCCGACACTTTTTAGAAGACCGTCCGGAACAGCACTTTCAGGTTTTCCTGCACGGATCATCATCTGACCATCAGGGGCAAAACATTCGTCTTGTGCGGCCAGGCGTGAGCGCAACGGCAACGACACGCCAACGGTGCGTCGCTGTGCAGTGACCTCCTGGGGCAGCATCAGCCTGAACAGGGAAGGGAATTCTGTCCTGGACAGCCTCCAGGGAAAGTGTCGGGTACTGAGCCCTCCCTCATACCACCACCCCCACTTCCTGCGCCGGTTCCAGCTTCGGCTCCAGCGTAGGGGCGCTGCCCAGGCGGTTGATGCCGTCGAAGGCGGCGGTCTTGTAGCACTCGGCCAGGGTGGGGTAGTTGAAAACGGTATTCACGAAGTAATCCACCGTGCCGCCAAAGGCCATCACTGCCTGCCCGATGTGGATCAGCTCGCTCGCGCCGGTGCCGATAATGTGCACGCCCAGCAACTCCCGCGTGTCCATATTGAAGATCAGCTTCAACGTGCCCTGCTCGTCCCCAATGATCTGCCCCCGCGCGATCTCGCGGTACTGCGCCTTGCCAATTTCGTAGGGTACGCCGTCCTGCGTCAGTTCTTCCTCGTTCTTGCCCACCGTGCTGATCTCGGGAATGGTGTAGATGCCGTAGGGGAACAGTTCGGGGACGCTCTGGGTGGGCACACCGTAAGCGTGGCAGGCGGCCAGGCGGCCCTGCTCCATGCTGACGCTGGCCAGGCTGGGAAAGCCGATCACGTCGCCCACCGCGTAGATGTGCGGCGCGGCGGTCTGGTAATGCTCGTTGACGTCGATGCGCCCGCGCGAATCGGCGCTCAGGCCCGCCGCCTCCAGATTCAGTTTCGCGGTGGCCCCGATGCGCCCGATGGAATACAGCACCAGATCGGCGGTGACTTCCTTGCCGCTGGCCAGGACGATGCGGACCCGTTCGCCGCGCTCGCCGTCTTCCTTCTGGACGCTGTGAACCGCCTCGCCCAGCCGCAGGGTCATGCGGTTCTGGCGCAGTTGATAGGCCAGGATGTCGGTGATCTCATGGTCAATGAAGTCCAGCAGGCGCGGGCGCTTGTCGATCAGGGTGACGCGCACACCCAGCGCGGCAAACATGCTGGCGTACTCGCAGCCGATCACGCCGCCGCCGATGACGGCCACCGTGCGCGGCAATTCAGTCAGGTCCAGAATGTCGTCGCTGATCAGGATGCGCTGGCCGTCGAAGGGAATGTTCGGATCGCGCGCCGCCTTGGTGCCTACGGCAATCACGATCTGGCGGGCCGTCACGTCGCGCCAGCCGTCGCCGTGGCCCTTGCCGCTCACGTCGCGCAGCCGCAGCGTGTGCGGGCCGATAAAACTGGCCTCGGCAGAGATGACCTCCACCCGGTTGCGGTGCAGTTGGGCGCGCACCACGTCCAGCTCGTGGCCGATCACGCTGGTGGTGCGCCTCAGCAGATCCTCCACGCCAATGTCGTCCTTGACGCTGTAGCTCGCGCCGTACAGCCCGCGCTCGTTGTAGCCGCTGAGGTGCATGATCGCCTCGCGGAAGGTCTTTGAGGGAATCGTGCCGG
This sequence comes from Deinococcus frigens DSM 12807, assembly GCF_000701425.1. Taxonomy (GTDB): domain Bacteria; phylum Deinococcota; class Deinococci; order Deinococcales; family Deinococcaceae; genus Deinococcus; species Deinococcus frigens. The sequence goes on from NZ_JNIW01000014.1 coordinate 1,827, forward strand.
TGTTGATGCACACGCCGCCCACCACCGCCTTACGCTCCACCACCGCCACTTTCTTGCCCAGCTTGGCCGCCTGGATGGCCGCGCGCTGCCCGCCGGGGCCGGAGCCGATTACTAGCAGGTCATAGGTAAAGTCGGCGGGAGCGGCGGCGACATCGGACGGAAGGTCTGTTACATGCGTCATGAACACCTCGCGGGGGGCCGGGCTGGATTTTTGAATCATGGGCAGGCTATCACCGGGGGAAGGTGGTTTGTCTGGCGATGTCTCCCGTCCGCTCCCAAGACAACCCCTCAGTCGGCTTCGCCGCCAGCTCCCCTTAAAGGGAGCCAAGGAGTGCAGAAAACCAGGAAATGAGCCTCCCCTTGCCTCCCTTCTAAGGGGAGGTGTCCCAAAGGGACGGAGGGGTCGAACCGTGGGGCCATCCCGTTGATCCTGAGCGCAAACCCACAAAAAAGCGGGGCCGAAGTCACTCCGGCCCCGTCTCCCAATCACCTGCCTCAGCCCGGCTGGGCGGCTTCCTCGGCCAGTTGCTCCTGCTCCCGGATCACTTCCCGGTCGATCTTCTCGCCCAGCGCGGCGGCGATCACGGCGGCCTGCTCGCGGGCGTGAACACTGGCATACCCGGCGGCGGTGCTGGCGCTGCGGGGGCGGCTGGCGTGGCTCAGGACCTGAGCGGGGGCCAGGACGCTTTCCAGATCTTCCCAGAGCATCAGCCACGCGCCCTGATTCTCGGGTTCCTCCTGCGCCCAGACCACCTGCGCGCCGGGGTGGCGGGCCAGTTCGGCGCGCATGGCCTCGGCAGGAAAGGGGTAAAGCTGTTCCAGGCGGATCAACGCGGTTCCGGCGTAGGCGTCCTGGTCGGCGTTCCGCGCCTCTATCAGTTCCCAGTGCAGCTTGCCGCTGCTGATCACCACGCGGTGCGCGCCGCTCACGTCCTTGTCCTCGATGACCTCACAGAAACGCCCCTCGGTAAAGTCACTCAGCGGGTTCATGGCCTGCTTGTTGCGCAGCAGGCTCTTGGGGGTCATCACGATCAGCGGCTTGCGGTACGGGCGCAGCACCTGGCGGCGCAGCAGGTGAAAGATCTGGGCGGCGCTGCTGGGCACCACCACCTGCATGTTCTTCTGGGCGCACAGTTGCAGGTAGCGCTCCAGGCGAGCGCTGGAGTGTTCCGGCCCCGCGCCCTCGTAGCCGTGGGGCAGCAGCAGGGTCAGGCCGCTCAGGCGCAGCCACTTGCTCTCGCCCGCGCTGACAAACTGATCGATGACCGCCTGCGCGCCGTTGGCGAAGTCGCCGAATTGCCCTTCCCAGGCCACCAGCCCCTTGGGTTCAGAGGTGGAATAGCCGTACTCGAAGGCCATCACCGCCTCCTCGGACAGGGTGCTGTCGATCACCTCCACCCGGCCCTGATCGGGCGAGAGGTGGGCCAGGGCCAGGTATTCCTCGTTTAAGGGATCATCAGCGTTCTGGTTGTGCAGCACGGCGTGACGGTGAACGAACGTGCCGCGCCCGCTGTCCTGGCCCACCAGCCGCACGCCGTAGCCCTCGTCCAGCAGGGTGGCATAGGCCAGATTCTCGCCCATGCCCCAGTCCAGCGGCTGCTCGCCGCGCGCCATCGCCGCCCTGGCCTTCAGCACCCGCTCGACGCCCCGGTGCGGCTGAAAGTTCTGGGGCACGCTGGCCAGTTTCAGGCCCAGTTCTTCCAGCTTTTCACGCGGGACCGCCGTTGAAACCTCGTCCTCCCAGCGGGTGTCGGTGTACGAGGACCAGTCCACCGCCAGCTCGCTCTGGGCCAGATTGGCCATCTCGGAGACCACGGGCTGCCCGGCGTCGAGCTTGTCGCGGAATTGCCCCACCAGCGCGTCGCCCTCGCCCGCCTCCAGCACGCCTTCCTGCTCCAGGCGGGCGGCGTAGAGGGCGCGGGTGCCGGGGTGCTTGTCGATCTCGCGGTACATGATCGGCTGGGTCATGCGCGGCTCGTCGCCCTCGTTGTGGCCGTTGCGCCGGAACGAGATCAGGTCGATGAACACGTCCTTGCCGAATTCCTGACGGTAGGCCAGCGCCAGGTCGCCGCAAAAGACCACCGCCTCGGGATCGTCGCCGCTGACGTGTAGCACCGGGGCGTTGGCCACCTTGGCGATGTCGGTGCAGTAGCGGCTGCTGCGGGTGTCTCGCGGATCGCTGATGGTGAAGCCCACCTGATTGTTGATCACGATTCGCACCGCGCCGCCCGTAGCGAAGCCGCGCAACCGCGACAGGTTCAGCGTTTCCATCACCACGCCCTGCCCGCTGACCGCCGCGTCGCCGTGGATGGTAATGGGCAGGACCGTTTTGCGCTCGGCATCATTGCGCCGGTCCTGGCGGGCGCGCACGCTGCCGTGAACGACAGGCGAGACGATTTCCAGGTGCGAGGGGTTAAAGGCCAGCGCCAGGTGCATGGGGCCGCCGGGGGTGCGCACGTCGCTGGAGTAGCCCATGTGGTACTTGACGTCCCCGGCCACGTCGGGGTTGTCGCTGAGCTTCTTCTTGCCGTCGAACTCGTCGAACAGCACACCCGGCGGCTTGCCGAAGATGTTGACCAGCGTGTTCAGGCGGCCCCGGTGGGCCATCCCGATCACCACCTCGCGCACGCCGTACACCCCGGCCTGCTGGACGATGCGGTCCATCAGCGGGATAAAGCTCTCGGAGCCTTCCAGGCCAAAGCGTTTGACGCCGGGGTATTTGTTCTTGAGGTACAGCTCCAGCCCCTCGGCGGCGTTCAGCTTGAGCATGATGCGGCGGCGCTCGTCCTTGCTCAAGGCGTAGCGGCCCTGGCCCTGCTGCCGCTCGATGCGCTCCTGGAACCACTTGCGCTCCGGGGCGGGCAGGTAGTTGAACTCGAAGCCAATCGAGCCGGTATAGGTGTCCTGAAGCTGCGCGATCACGTCCCGCAGAGGTCCGCTGAACGGCCCCTCGTTGACGTTCTCGTTCAGGTCCGCCTCGGACAGGCCGTAGAACTCGGGCGTGAGTTCGGGGACCACCGGCTGGCCGCGCATCTTGAGGGGATTGTTGCGGGCGCTGATGTGGCCGTACACCCGGTAGGCCGTGACCAGCGCGCCCCCGGCCTGCTGCGCGCCGCCGCCAGCGGGGGCTGACGCTGCCGCCACACCGCCCCGGCGGCTCTGGCCCAGCTCATAGAACGCCTGCTGGACGGGCGAGTGCAGGGCCTCCTGGGTCCCGCCGCGCAACTCGTCAAAGAGGGTCCGCCACTCGGCGTCCACGCTTCCAGGATCGGTCAGGTAGGTCTCGTACAGCCCCTCGATAAAGGCCGCGTTCCCGCCGGACATGATGGTCTGCCACTGCGTCATAACGCCTCGTAGCATACCCCGCTGCCACCGCACAAAGGTGGTCCGTCAGGCCCCCGGAAGTGAGGGGAGGGAGGGGTTCCCCTCCGGGTGACAGGCCAGCCCTTAAGATGAGGGCATGAAAATCGTTTCCCGCATCGTTGTGGCGCTGGGCCTGGTGGCACTGGTGGCCTCGCTGCTGCTGCTGGGCAAGGATGTCATCGACATCAACCAGCTTCACGCCGTCGCCAACGCCAACCGCTCCACCAGCTTTCCCACCCCGCTGAACAACGTGCTGATCACCTTCGTGCTGGCGGTGCTGGGCGGGTTTCTACTGGGGCTGGGGATCACGCTGCCGCGTCGGCAGGCACAGGTATAAAAGGCGGGCGCAGGCCACTCGTTTGAAGTGACGGCTCGCCCGGTGGCCCCTCCACCCTCCCGTAAAGTTGGAGGAAAACAGCTTATTTCAGGGCGTCCACCCGCTCCAGCCTGCCCGTCTTGCTGCCAACCCTGACATTCTGCTCCCTGGCGCGGGTGTGCGGCTCACTGCGGGTCAGATCGGAGCGGACGGCGCTGGGGTTGCCAGGGCCTGCACGCGCCCCACCTCGCCGGTGGTCAGGCGGACCTTGATGCCGTGCGGGTGCGCGGAGGAGGACGTGAGCAACTGTGCCACCACGCCGCGCGTGAGCTGCCCACTGCGCTGGTGGTGCTTTTGCACGATGTCCACCCCAGCGCCGGGGCGAATGGCCGAGCGCGGCGGCACGCTCACGCCTGCCTGCTCATGCCTGGCCGCCCAGCCGCCCGATCAGCGCGCGGGCCACGGTGGGCAGCGGCCCGGCGATATCGGCGCGCATCAGGGGGTTCTGGGCCTGGCCGGGGCGTTCCACAAAGGCGGTGTGCAGGCCCGCCGATTTTGCCCCCGCGATGTCCCAGCCGTGCGCCGCCAGCAGCCAGCTTTCGTGGGCATGCGCGCCTGTGCGCGACAGGCCATACTCGTAGGCCGCGCGCCCCGGCTTGAGCATCCGGCCCGGGTCCACCGACACCGCGCCGTCCACCAGATCGGCAAAGCCCGCGTTGTCCAATTGGGCGTCCAGCACGGCCTGCGGGTTGTTGGTCAGGCAGACCAGCCGCGCCCCGCCCGCGCGCAGAATCTCCAGGCCCTCGCGGGTGTCGGGGTGGGCGGGCAGGGACCGCATGCCCGCCGCCACCTCGCCGGGCAGATCATCCGGCACGTCCTGACCGCGCGCCTCGCCCAGCGCCTGCAAGGCCACGCGGCCCAGCTCCGAGAAGTCGCGGTAGTCGCCCAGCACCGTGTGGGTCAGGGCCAGTTGCAACATCAGGCCAAACCACTGTTTCCTGGCCCCCGGATCGCCAAACGCCGCCATGAACAGCCCGTCCAGCGCCGAGAGGTCCAGCAGGGTCTCGTTCATGTCCAGAAATACGGTGGGGGTCATGCTTCGGAGGATACGCCGCCCACTGGCCTAAAGTGGGTAGCATGGCCCGGCAAATCCGCCTGACATTTGACCTCAGCGCCGAACTGGTGGCCGTGCTGGACGCGTACGGGGCCACACACGCGCCCGGCTCACGCGATGAGGCTGTGGCGGCAGCCATTCGCGCCTTGCGGGACAGGGAACTGGATACGGCTTATGCGGAGCTGGGGAATGCTCAGCGGCAAGGCTTGGACATGTACCCGCCAGACCATGCAGACGGGTTGCCGCGATGAATGACACCCTGTTCGACAAGCTGGCGGCCAGCGTTCGGGAAGGCGCGGGTATCCTGAACGGTTGGCAGGCTGCTTTCCGCGCCTGTCCAGTTGGCGCAAATCCCATCTCCAATTCCGCCCCCACCCGCTATCCTTATCCCCATGCCGCACCCCTTCAGCGCCTTCATCGGCTTTTACCCCACCACCGATCTGGCGGCCACGCACGACTTTTATGTCGGCACGCTGGGGCTGACGCTGGCGCGGGATCAGGGAACGTGCCATATCTATTCAGTTGCGGGCGGCGGTTACCTGGGCTTTTGCCTGCGCGAAGCGGTGGAGTTGCCGCCCACCGTCGTCCTGACGTTGGTGACGGACGACGTGGATGGCGTGTACGAGACGCTGCACAAAGCAGGCGTGAAGGCAGAGGCCGCGCCGAAGCACCACGCCGAGTACGGGATTTATCATTTTTACGCGAAGGGGCCGAGCGGAGAAAGGGTGGAGATTCAGCGGTTTGATGAGAATCTACCTGTGTAAGACACCCTTACACCCGCACGCGTTCTTCAGATACCAGTTTTTAAGCTATAGTTTTCGCATGACTCTTGAACAATTCCAGAGAGATGGCGAGTGGTTTGAAGATGTTCAGCAAGAAGAAGACAGTGAGGATATAAGTGAATACGATATAACCTCAATACCCAATGACTTCAATGTTAAAACGATATTTGATTTGATGGATGGTGGCATGGTGAAGATACCATCTTTTCAGAGGAATTATATTTGGGATATTTCGAGAGCTTCAAAGTTAATAGAATCTCTGATTATTGGTCTGCCTATTCCTCAAATATTCCTTTACGAAGAGGCAAGAAATAAATTTTTGGTGATTGATGGTCAGCAACGACTAATGTCGCTTTACTATTTTATGAAGCATAAGTTTCCTCGGAAAACTAAAAGATCAGAGCTTAGGCAGATTTTCGATAGCCAGGGTAAAATTGACGATAGCGTACTTATGAGTGATGAATATTTCACTAATTTTAATTTGAAACTTTCTGAGAATGTTGCTCAAAAGAAAAATAAGCTTCATAAACTGAACTACTCTAATTTAGGAGACGCAAAATTTTCTTTTGATATGCGCCCACTTAGAGTAGTGGTCATTAGGCAGAATTTACCTTCAAATGACGATTCATCCATTTATGAAATATTCAATCGTCTAAATTCTGGCGGAGTTAACTTAAGGCCCCAAGAAATTAGATCCAGTATGTACCATTCCAGCTTCTACGAAATGCTATACAGAGTCAATATGAATCCGAGCTGGAGAAAGCTTACGGGGAGCGAGCCACCGGACTTGCATATGAAAGATATAGAAGTTATTTTAAGATCCTTTGCTGCTCTATTGGACAACCAGTCGTATAAATCCTCATTAAGGAGCTTTATAAATCAATTTTCGAGAAAGTCTAAAACTATTAGCGATGAAAAGATACTGTACTTGAGCCAATTGTTTGATAAATTTGTAAATGAAGCCGCTGAAGTATCTGAAGATATGTTCATGAGTACTAGAGGAAGGTTTAATATATCTTTATTTGAAGCAGTCTTCTATGCTTACACAAAAAATTTTATAGGTGATGAACATGTTCATGGCAAATTTGATATTTCTTTAGAGAAGATTCAAATGATAAAGGCTGATAAAGAGTTTACAGACGCATCTATGTCCAGTGCGGGTAGTAGAGAGAAATATATCACTCGCTTAAAAACTGCTGACGAGATAATCAATGATAAAGTTCAGAGATGATACTGTTGTAGATTCCTTATATTTCAGACATTCCGATTTATACAACTACTTGATCGAACAAGGGGAATACTCATTCGCGCTGCAAGCTCAAGAGGAATTTAGAAGATCACTCACTCTGGCTGCGGCGAGTTATTTCGAAAAAATTATTCAAGATATAGTGAAAGATCATGTTAAATCCAAATCGAATAACTGCTTAGAAATTATTTCTTTGGTAGAAATTAAGGTAATTTCTAGACAATATCACACCTGGTTTGATTGGAAAAATCTAAAAGATAATACGTTTTGGGGTATGTTTGGAGCAGAATTTAAGGATATCAGAGTTAAGGAGATCAAGGGCAATGCTGATCTTGGTGAAGCGTCTAGATCGTTCCTGATGATAGGTTCCCTAAGAAATCAAATTGTCCATCAAAATTTTGGAAGCTTTGAAGTTCCAAATAGCGTTGAGGAGATTTACGAATTCTATAAGAGGGCATTACTATATATTGACTATTGTCAGGTTGTTCTTATATAAAAAGCAAATTTTTAAATGAAATTTGTGAGTGTTTATCTCACTCGCACCCCCAAACTGCCTCAACCCCTCCCGCCCCTCCGCCGTTCCCCCACCCAATTCCTTCCCGGCCAGGTACAGGAAGTACCAGCCATCTGCCGCGCCGTGATCCACCACCAGAGTGTAAGTGCCGCCCTCCAGCGTGCGCGCCAGCGTCTGGCCCTTGCGGGCAGTGACGCCGTGACCGCTGTACGGCGCGTAGGTGCGGGGAACGCTGACCGCCCCCACGCCAGCGGGCAGGAAGGCGGGGCGGGAACCCGGTTCGCTCAAGCCGGGACCAAGCAGCCACAACTGCGGGCGGTAGGCGTCGCTGCACCGCGCCCCCACGAACACGGCGATGTTCAGCGCGAAACCCGCCGGAACCTTCAGCGTGTACCAGTCCTGCGTTCCCTTCCGGGCGCGGGCGGTGATGACCTGCGACACGTCCGGCTCGGCAACTGTATAGGCGGCGGCGCGGCTGTTAGAGCCGGGATTGAACATGGGGCGGTGCGCCAACGCAGCGCAGGACAGCAGCGCGGCCAGCAGGGGCGGGGCGAAGTTGGCCCGTTTCATGGAGTCAGTATGACAGCGGCGAAGTTGTCTTATCCCCTCTCCACTTGTGGGTGACCCGCAGAGCTGCGGAGCAGAGGGAGGGAGCCGCGAAGCGGCGGAAGGGTACGGGGGCCACCGGGCAAACCCCACCCTCAAATCCTCCCCAACCCCCACTCACCACCGCGTCTGGTCAATGCCTCCAGAACATGCTGTTGGAAGTGTGGAAGGGCGGGGCATAGACTGGGCAGCATGACGAAGCAGCCGCCCAACCGCCCGCCGCGTGCAGGCCTTCCCTCGCAGGAACGCGATTCGGTCAACAACGTGGAGACGCAGGAGTGGCTGGATTCACTGGCCTATGTCTTTGCCGACGCGGGCGACAACCGCGCGGCGGAGCTGCTGACCGAACTCGATCACTACGCCTATTTTCAGGGCGCACCGATTGAGTTCAAGCAGAACACGCCGTACATCAACACGATTGACGTGGAGGCGCAGCCCGAATACCCCGGCAACGAGGCGCTGGAGCTGAAGTTTCGCAACGCGATCCGCTGGAACTCGGTGGTCATGGTGCTGCGCGCCAACAAGGCCAGCGACGGCATCGGCGGCCACCTGTCCACCTACGCCAGCGCCGCCGAGCTGCTGGAAGTGGGCTTTAACCACTTTTTCCGGGGGCCGGAAGCCGGGCAGGACCGCGATCTGGTGTTCTACCAGGGCCACGCCAGCCCCGGCGTGTACGCCCGCAGCTTCCTGGAAGGCCGCTGGGACGAGGGCCGCATGAACCGCTTCCGGCGCGAGCTGTCGCCGGACGGCCCCGGCCTGGCCAGCTACCCCCACCCCTGGCTGATGCCCGACTACTGGGAATTCCCCACCGTCAGCATGGGCCTGGGTCCCATTCAGGCGATCTATCAGGCGCGCTACATCAAGTACCTGGAAAACCGGGGCCTCAAGCCCAAGGGCGACGCGAAAGTCTGGGCCTTCCTGGGCGACGGCGAGATGGACGAGCCGCAGAGCATCGGCGCAATCCGCTTCGCCTCCTACGAGAACCTGGACAACCTGATCTTCGTCCTGAATGCCAACCTCCAGCGGTTGGACGGCCCGGTGCGCGCCAACTCCAAGGTGATTCAGGAGTTCGAGGCGCTGTTCCGGGGCGCGGGCTGGAACGTCATTAAGGTGATCTGGGACGGCAAGTGGGACGAACTGCTGGAAAAGGATTACAACGGCGACATCGTCAAGCGCTTCGAGTTGCTGGTGGACGGCGAATCGCAGCGTTACGCGGCCTTCGGCGGCAAGGAACTGCGCGAGAAGTTCTTCAACACCCCCGAACTCAAGCGCCTGATCGAGGGCTGGACCGACGCCGATCTGGAGCTGCTGAACCGGGGCGGCCACGACGTGCATAAGATTTACGCCGCCTACGCCGCCGCCATCGCGCACAAGGGCAGCCCCACCCTCATCATTCCGCGCACCGTCAAGGGCTACGGCCTGGGCGAGAGCGCGCAGGCCCGCAACGTGGCCCACAACGTCAAGAAGATGGACACGGGCAGCCTCAAGACCCTGCGGACCCTGCTGGAACTGCCGCTGACCGACGAGCAGGTGGAGCATCTGGAGTACTACAACCCCGGCCCCGACAGCCCGGAGGTGGGGTACGCCCTGGAACGCCGCGCCGCGCTGGGCGGCCTGATTCCCTCGCGCCATGTGGAGTACCCGGGCCTCACCGTCCCCACCGGCGAGTTCTACGAGGAATTCGCGGGCGGCAGCAAGGGCCGCGCCGTGTCCACCACCATGGCCGCCGTCTCGATCATGAGCAAGCTGCTGCGCGACAAGGAAATCGGCCAACTGATCGTGCCCATCGTCCCCGACGAGGCCCGCACCTTCGGCATGGACGCGCTGGTGCCGCGCATCGGCATCTACAGCCCGCGCGGCCAGACCTACACGCCCGTGGACAGCGGCTCATTGATGGTCTACAAGGAAAGCATCGACGGCCAGATGCTGGAAGAGGGGCTGACGGAGGACGGCGCGATGTCCTCGTGGATCGCCGCCGCCACCAGCTACGCCAACCACGGCGTTCCCACCATTCCCTTTTACGTCTTCTATTCCATGTTCGGCATGCAGCGCATCGGCGATCTGGTGTGGGCCGCCGCCGATCAGAAGGCGCGCGGCTTCCTGCTGGGCGCGACTGCCGGGCGCACCACCCTCAACGGCGAGGGCCTCCAGCACCAGGACGGCAACAGCCACTTGCAGGGCTACGTGGTGCCGAACCTCAAAACGTATGATCCGGCCTTTGCCTACGAGCTGGCGGTGATCATCGAGGCCGGGATTCAGCGCATGTACGTGGACGGCATCGACGAGTTTTATTACATCACGGTGGACAACGAGAACGAGATTCAGCCCGCCATGCCCGACGACGGACGCACCCACCAGGAAATCCACGACGGGATCATCAGGGGCCTGTACGTGTTCCAGCGCAGCGGCAACAAGAAGGCCAAGCTGCGCGCCCAGATTCTCGCCAGCGGCCCCGCGATGGACGCCGCGCAGAAGGCGGTAGAAATGCTGGCCGACTACGGCGTGGCGGCGGACCTGTGGAGTGTGACCAGCTACAAAGAACTGCATCAGGACGCCCTGCTGACCCAGCGCCACAACATGCTGCACCCCACCGAGGAGCCGAAGGTCAGCTACGTGGCGCAGCAACTGTCCGCCGAGAATGCCCCCGGCGTTCTGATCAGCGTCAGCGATTACGTCAAGCTGGGCGCGGACGGCCTGAACGGCCACCTGGACCGCAAGGTCTGGACCCTGGGCACCGACGGCTTTGGCCGCAGCGAGGGCCGCGCCGAACTGCGCGACTTCTTCGAGGTGGACGCCAGGCACGTCGTTCTGGCAACCCTATACGCCCTCCAGCGCGACGGCAAGGTCAAGGGCGATGTGGTGGCAAAGGCCATTGCCGATCTGGGCATCGATCCCGAACGTGCCGCGCCCGTTTTGCGTTAATGGGTGATGGTAGATGGGTGATGGAAAAAGATTTCCAACCGTTAATCTTCAGCCCTTAACCATCTACCTTCTACCATCAACATCCTGACCATCAACCATCAACCTTTTACTATTAACTTTCTCCGAAGGAGAACCAATGGCGACAGAACTGAAACTCCCCGACGTCGGGGACAACATCGAGAAGGGAACCGTCGTCACCGTGCTGGTCAAGGCCGGGGACACCATTCAAGAGGGTGATCCGATCATCGAGATCGAGACCGACAAGGCTGTCATTGAAGTTCCAGCCAGCGAGGGCGGCACCGTGGAAGCCGTGTCCGTCAACGTGGGTGACACCGTGAACGTGGGCGGCGTGATCCTGACCCTCAGCGGCGGCAGTGACGCCTCAGCGGCCCCGGCGGCGGCTCCCGCACAGGCCGAAGCTCCTAAGCAGGAAGCGGCTGCCCCAGCTCCAGCCGCCGCTACTCCTGCCGCTCCGACCAGCTCTGGCAGCAGCACCACCGTCGCGCTGCCCGACGTGGGCGACAACATCGAGAAAGGAACCGTCGTGACTGTGCTGGTCAAGGTGGGCGACACCGTCAAAGAGGGCGATCCGGTCATCGAGATCGAGACCGACAAGGCCGTGATCGAGGTTCCGTCCAGCGCGGGCGGCACGGTGGAGAGCATCGGCGTGGCGGTGGGCGACACCGTGAACGTGGGCGGCACCATCCTCACGCTTTCGGGCGGCGGTACTGAAAGCGGTGCGGGCGGTGCGGCGGACGCTCCAGCCCAATCCCCAGCAGCCCAATCCTCAGCAGCACAGTCCCCAGCAACACAGGGCGGCGGCGATCAGGCGGCGAACGTGGAATCCAGCGCCACGGCTGCCGATGCGGGAACGGCCAACCGCGTGGCGCAGGCGCAGCAGGAATCGCAGAAGGCCCAGGCCGCGCCGCAGGGCCAGCAGGGCGGACAGCCGCAGGCCACGGCTCCCGACACCTCCGGCAACCACGACAAGCTGCCCGCAGAGGCCGGGGCTGGCACCCAGGCCCCCGGCGCGCAGCGGCCCTACAACACCCAGACCTATGACGGGCGCACGGTGGTTCCCGCCGCGCCCAGCGTGCGCCGCCTGGCCCGCGAGATCGGCGTGGACATCCATGACGTTCACGGCAGCGGCATCGCCGGACGCATCAGCGAGGAAGACGTGCGCCGCACCGCCGGAACCCCCAGCGTGCAGCCCGCCGCCGCCTCTGCTGCCAGCGCTTCCGGCAGTGCGCCCGCCGCCCCAGCGCAGACTCAGGCCGCGCCTCTGCCCAACTTCGAGAAGTGGGGCACGGTCAAGCGCGAGGACATGTCCGGCATCCGCAAGGCCACCGTGCGCTCCATGACCGCCTCGTGGACCACCATCCCGATGGTCACGCACTTCGACAAGGCCGACGTGACCGCGATGGAAGAAACCCGCAAACGCTTCGGCGCACGCGTGGAGAAGGCGGGCGGCAAGCTGACCATGACCCACATCCTGATGAAGGTCGTGGCGAACGCCCTGCGCCAGTTCCCCAAATTCGGCGCGAGCCTGGACCTGGCCGCCGAGCAGGTGGTCTTCAAGGACTACATCAACATCGGCGTGGCGGTGGATACCCCGGTGGGCCTGCTGGTCCCGGTGGTCAAGGACGCGGACCGCAAGAGCATCACCGAACTGGTGCTGGAGCTGGCCGAATTGGCAGGCCGCGCCCGCGAACGCAAGCTCAAGCCCGACGAGATGTCGGGGGCCACCTTCACCATCTCCAACCTGGGCGGCATCGGCGGGCACGCTTTCACGCCGATTGTGAACAGCCCCGAAGTCGCCATCCTGGGCGTCTCACGCGGCGGCCTGGAGCCGGTCTGGAACAGGGAAACAAGCACATTCGAGCCGCGCAACATGCTGCCCCTCTCGCTGACCTACGATCACCGCCTGATCGACGGCGCAGATGCGGCCCGTTTCGTGCGCTTTATCGCGGAGGCGCTGGAAGATCCGTTCCTGATCTCGCTGTAATCGGGACTGGAAGACAATCCCCCGTCCGATGTGGCGGGGTTTTTTCTGTCCAGGACGCCGCGTATCAGGATCGCCTGGCCGCTGCCGTGGCGGCGGGCGGTGTTGGCGACGCGGTAAACACAGACTGGTTCCCGGCCCATCACCCACGATCAGCACCGTGAACGGACCGGCCCCCCTTGTTCTGCCCGGCCACTTTCGGCGCAGGGTGACCCGCCAGCGCCGGTGCCTGCGGGAGCCATCCGCGCTAGCGTGGGCCATGCCCTCGTCTCCGCGTCCGCGCCCTGGCCACCGCCTCTTGCTAACCGCTGCTGGACTGAGCGCTGCCCTGCTGGTCCGCCGGGCCACACGGCCCCCGCCGACTGCGCCTGAACTGCGCGCCGCCGCGCTGCACCTGCTGGAGGCCGTGCTGCCCAGTCAGCGTTCATTCGAGGTGCGCCTATGGGACGGCACGGTGCTTGCCGCCACCCGCCTGCCCAGCCGAGCGACCCTGACCATCATGGGCGAACAGACCCTAGGCCGGATGCTCAAGCTGCCGGTGGATGTGGCGCTGGGCGAGGCGTATCTGCGCGGAGACTTCGAGATCGAGGGTGACATCGGCACCATTGCTGGGATCGCCGATGATTTCGACTCGGCCTTTCATGCCGCGCAGGTTCCTGGGCTGCTCAGGGCCGTGCAGACCCTGCGCCGCGCGGCTGGGCCAGCCGCCGCCCCCGTGACGGCCAGTCTGGACGGCCAGCCGCACAGCCGGGAGCGCGATCAGCAGGCCGTCCAGTATCACTACGACGTGTCCAACGACTTTTACAAGCTGTGGCTGGACCGCCGCATGGTGTATTCCTGCGCCTATTTTCCCACCGGCACCGAGACGCTGGACCAGGCACAGACCGCCAAGCTGGAGTACATCTGCCGCAAGCTGAGACTCAAAGCTGGCGAACACTTGCTGGACATCGGCTGCGGCTGGGGCGGTCTGGCGATTTATGCCGCGCAGACTTACGGTGTGCGGGTTCACGGCGTCACGCTGTCTGAGGCGCAACTGGCCGAGGGCCGCGCCCGGGTGCGTGCGGCGGGCCTGGAGCATCTGGTCACCCTGGAACTGCGCGACTACCGCGATGTCCTGAGCGGCGGAGAGGCCCGCTACGATAAGATCGCCTCTGTGGGCATGGCCGAGCATGTGGGCCGCAAGAACATGCCCAGCTACTTCCGCACCGCCTACGCGGCCCTGAAACCCGGCGGCCTGATGCTGAACCACGCGATCAGCGACGGCATCGGTCAGGCCCGGGTGCCGATGTGGCTGCAAAGCGGCAACTTTGCCCGCAAGTACGTCTTCCCGGACGGCGAACTGCTGCCCGTGTGGGAAACCCTGAAATACGCCAGCGAGGCCCTCTTTGAAGTCCGCGACGTGGAAAACCTGCGCGAACACTATGCCCGTACGCTGACCCACTGGGCGGGCAACCTGGAAGCCCACCGGCCCGCAGCCCTGGCCGCACTGGGTGAGCAGCGCTTCCGGCTGTGGCGCATCTACCTGGGGGCCACGTCGTACTACTTTCAGAAGGGCCACCTGAGCATCTTTCAGAGTCTGCTCGCCAGACCGGATGCAGAGCGGCAGGCTGGGTTGCCGCTGAGCCGGGCGGATCTGTACCGCTAAAGCTGCACGGTTGTGCGCCGGGCCAGCACGGATCATGGGGCTGCGTTTACCGCCCTTCCCCCGGCGTCGCCTGATCCCCCGCTTCCTGATCCTGGGCCGTTCCCATCTGCACCGTTTCCATCTGGGCCGTTTCCATTTGGGCCGTTTCTGCCCGTGCCGCTTCCCCCTGCGCCGCCTGAATCGCCGTCAGCGCGATGGTGTACACGATGTCGTCCACCAGTGCCCCGCGTGACAGGTCATTGACCGGCTTCCTGAGTCCCTGAAGCATCGGCCCCACGGCTACCACGCCCGCCGCGCGCTGCACCGCCTTGTAGGTGGTGTTGCCGGTGTTCAGATCGGGGAAGATAAACACCGTGGCGCGGCCCGCCACCGGACTGTCGGGGGCTTTCTGGCGGCCCACGCTCAGCACGCTGGCGGCGTCGTACTGCATCGGGCCGTCCACCATCAGGTCCGGGCGGCGTTCCTGGACCAGCCGGGTGGCCACGCGCACCTTTTCCACGTCCTCGCCGCTGCCGCTCTCGCCCGTGCTGTAACTGAGCATGGCCACGCGCGGCGTGATACCGAAGGCCAGGGCGCTGTCGGCGCTCTGGATGGCGATGTCGGCCAGTTCCTCGGCGTTGGGATTGGGGTTGATGGCCGCGTCGCCGTAGACCAGCACCTGCTCGGGCATCAACATGAAGAACACCGAGGAAACCAGCGCCGCGCCGGGGGCCGTCTTGATCAGTTGCATGGCCGGGCGCACGGTGTTGGCGGTGGTGTGCACCGCGCCGGACACCAGCCCGTCCACCTCGCCCTGGGCCAGCATCATGGTCCCCAGCACCACCGTGTCCTCCAGTTGCGCCTCGGCCTGCGGGGCAGTCAGGCCCTTGTTCTTGCGCAGTTCCACCATCGGGGCCACGTACTGTGAACGGATGCCGTCGGGGTCGATGATTTCCAGGCCCGGCGGCAGGGTCAGGGCCAGGCCATCGGCCACCTGGCGCACCTTCTCGGGCGAGGCCAGCAGCAGCGGGCGGGCAATCCCCTTCTCGACGCAGCGGATGGCGGCGCGCACGGTGCGCGGCTCGTCCCCTTCGGGCAGCACGATGCGCCGGTTGGCGGCGCGGGCGCGCACGATCAGCTCGTAACGAAAGGCGCTGGGCGGCAACCGGCGCTCGCCCACCACCTCCGGCGTGCGGATGCGCGTTCGGAGCGCCGCCAGGTCCAGCCGGTCCGCGATGAAATCCAGCGTGCGCTCCATGCGCTCGGTGTCGTCGTGCGGCACGCGGGCGTCCATGCGCGACAGGCGCGAGGCGGTATGAAAGGAATTGGTCTGGACACGCATCACCGGCAGGCTGGAGGTCAGCGACGCCCGGCACAGCTTTTCTATGCTGTCCTCCGGCCCGCTGCCCGAGGTGTACATCAGGCCCGCCAGCGGCACGCCGCTCAGGTGCGCCAACGAGGCGGCCATGATCACGTCCTCGCGGTCCCCCGGCGTGACCACCAGCGCGCCGGGCACGAACAGGTGGGCCATGCGCGGCACGGTGCGGGCGGTGACCACCGTGCTGGTGACGCGGCGCAACTGGGCCTCGCCCTCGTTCAGCACCTCGGCCTCCAGGTAGCGGGCCACGTCCAGCGTGCGCGGGGCGGCCAATGCCGGGGACTGGGCCACCACGCCCAGTAGCGGCAGTTCCCCGCCTGCCAGCAGCGGACTGCGCACCCGGAGTTCGGCCATCAATCCGCCGAAATCCAGCGTGGGCGGCGCGAAGTTCAGCACGTAGCCCGACAACCCGGTGCCGTCGCTGCGGCGGTAGTTCTGCGCGGCGATTTCCAGCTCGTCGGCCAGCGTTCCCGCCGTCACGCCCGACAGGCTAGACACCAGCACGGTGCTGGCCTCCAGGTTGCGGGCCAGCGAGGCATTCAGCGCCCCCGCATACACGTTGCGCTCGGTCAGGGCCAGGCCCTCGGCGATCAACACGTCTGCGCCGCCGCCATCCGTGGCCGCGCGCGACAGGGCGATCACGTTTTCCATCAGTTCCTCTTCCGCGCCGTGGCTCAGTTGGTCCTCGGCTTTGGAGAGCGGAATGGGATCGGGGGTCTTCAGGTGGGCCAGGGCGCGGGCAAAATGCACGCTGTCGTCGGTATCCAGCTCGTGCGTCTGGGCAATCGGCTTGAGAAAGGCGACTTTCAGGCCCTGCCGTTCCAGCGCGCGGGTCAGGCCCAGCGCCGTGCTGGACAGGCCCACGGCGTTGCGGGTGGGGGCGATGAAGAGGGTTTTCATGTGGGTCTCCTTCGGAGGGGTCTCAAGGTTTGGGGGCAGAGAGGAAACGCTCAGCGGGGCGTGAGTGCCAGGATGCCTGCCGTCTCGCGGGCGATCATCCATTCCTCGTTGGTGTTGACCACCAGGGCAGGCAGACTGTCGGGGGCGCTAATGGGGCCGCCCTGACCACGCGCGGCTGCCGCGTTGGCAGACTCGTCCAACTTGAAACCCAGGAACGGCAGGCGGGCCATCGTCGCCGCGCGCACCGTGGCGCTGTTCTCGCCGATGCCCCCGGTGAAGACCAGACCGTCCACCCGGCCCAGGGCCACAGCCATCGCGGCAATGCCCTGCGCCAGCCGGTAGACGAAGATTCCCACGGCCAGCTTCGCGCCAACGTGTCCGCGCGCCGTCGCTTCCTCCAGCTCGCGCATGTCGTTGGTCAGGCCAGACAGGGCAAGCAACCCGCTCTCACGGTTCAGGGCCGCCGTGATCTGGGTCAGGGTCAGGCCAGAGACGCGGGCCAGGTAGTCGTGCAGGCCGGGGTCCACGTTGCCGCTGCGGGTGCCCATGACCAGCCCCTCCAGTGGGGTCAGGCCCATGCTGCTGTCCACGCTGCGCCCACCAGAAACCGCGCAGACGCTACAGCCGTTGCCCAGGTGGGCGGTAATCAGGTTCAGCTCGGCCAAAGGGCGGCCCAGCACCCGCGCGGCCTCCCCGGCCACAAAAGCGTGGCTGATGCCGTGGAAGCCGTAGCGCCGCACGCCATGCTGCCGGAACCATTCCTCCGGCACGGCGTAGCGGTAGGCAATTTCGGGCATCGTCTGGTGAAAGGCGGTGTCGAACACGGCCACCTGCGGCAGGCCCGGAAAGGCGTTCATGGCCGCCTCGATGCCCGCGATGTTCGCCGGGTTGTGCAGCGGCGCGAGCGGCACGCAGTCGCGGATGGCCTCCAGCACCTCGGGCGTGATGGGCGCGGGGGCGCTGAAGCGGGAGCCGCCGTGGACGACGCGGTGGCCCACCGCCCGCACGTCCTGCCGCAGCCCCAGCGCGTCCAGTTCGGCCAGCACCAGCCGCATGGCCTCGGCGTAACTGCCGCCATTCAGGGAATGGGTCTGCCGTTTGCCATCAGAATCCAGCCGCACAGAGGCCGCCTCCACCCCCAGCCGCTCGGCCAGCCCCGAGAGCCACGTCTTGCCCGAGGCCGGGTCTATCAGGGCGAATTTGAAGCTGCTGCTGCCGCTGTTGAGAACGAGGGTCCACATATGCGGTCATTCTCTCAGAAGGGAGGCGGGGAGGTCTGTGCTCCCTCCTCCGGGCGCAGGGCCGGGGAGGGGGGCCACAGGGCAGGCCGCCGAGTGGGCCAGAAGCGCAGCGCCGTCCTCTGACACGGATTGCGGTCAAAGTCCTTACTATGACCCGGCTGGAAGGAGAAGCAAAGAGAACGCGTGGCGTGGTCTGGAAGAGCGTGGTCTGGAAGAACAGACGGCGCTTTCCTGTCTACTCTGGAATTGAACGCGGTGCGCATCACTGCGCTGGCCGGGCGTTTGCGGTTCACTCCCTCCCAGCCTCACCCATTGGGGGGAAGGGCCAAAAGATACGTCCCAGCCGCGTTTTTCTACTCTCCTTTCAAGCACTCCTGCCGCTCCCCACTGGGCCGCCCCGCACACTTGGCGGCAGCCTTGATAAAGGTGGGAATATCGCCCCCGTTGCGCTCTAAGAGGGCCAGGAAGTCCGGCACCAGCGTCGCGTAGGCGGCCACCGCACCCAGCGAGGCGTTGTTGGCCCCGCGCGCAAACCAGCCGTCGTAGCCGTTATAGCCGCCCCAACTGGCCTTGAGGGCAGCGTAGCGGTCATTCAGGGTCTCGATGATCGCCGCCTTGTGGGTCTGAACCTCGGCGGCGGGCAGTTGCTGAGCGTACAGGGCTTCCAGTTCGCCGCGCGTCTGGAGCAGCAGTTTCTGGAAGCCCGCCGCGCGCTCCTGCGCCAGCCGGTCTGCCGCAGCCAGTTCGGGGGTGCCGTATTCCTTCAGCCAGCGTCGCATTCCGGCCTCCTCAACCGAGGTGGCGAAGGACTCGTTAAACACGGTGTCGTCTTTCACATACAGCGCCGGGTGCGCCAGTTCGTGGATCACGGTGCGGATCAGGCCAGCGTCGGAGGAAGACAGCATGGTGGCCAGCACCGGGTCTTTCAGGTAACCCAGCGTGCTGTAGGCGCTGACGCCCCCCACGCTCACGTCGTCCCCCGCCGCGCGGCGCGTGTCGGCGTAGGCGCGGGCCGCAGCTTCGTGGAAGTAGCCCCGGTAGGTCACGCAGCCCGCGATGGGAAAGCAGGAGGTCCGCAGGTCAATGCCGTCCGGCGGCGCGGAAAACACGTTCCAGACCACGGCGGGCCGCCCCACGTCCACATACTTTAAGAACGAGCCGTGATCGGGCAGGCCCAGCTCGCCGGTGGCGAAGGCGCGCACCCGGCCCACCAGTTCCAGCTTGCGGCGTACCTCCGCGTCGGTGGCGGAGTCGGCCAGCACATCGGCAATGGGCCGCGCCCGCTGAAGCAGGTCCAGTTGCCCGCCTGCCGCCTGCGCCAGATAGCGCACGTCCGAACAGGCCGAGAGTGCGGCCACCAGCGCCACAACTCCAGCAGCGATCAGCGCAACTTTAGCGGCCCGCATGACCCACTTCACGGACCTCGGCCACCAGCGCGGCAATCGCTTCTGGCCAGGATGGATACTCGAATTCAAAGCCCGTCTGAAGCAGACGCTCTGGCACCGTATAACGACTTTTAAGCAGCAACTCCGCCTCCGACCTCATCACGGCAGCTCCCAGCCCGATCAGCCCGGCAGTGGACGGAATGCCCAGCGGCATGCCCCAGGCTTCACGGTAGGCGCGCAGAAAATCGCGGTTGGGCAGCGGCTGGGGCGCGCTGACGTTGACGGGGCCTGCCAATTCGCTATCGACCAGAAACTCCACCGCGCGGCAGAAGTCGCGCTCGTGAATCCACGAGACGTACTGACCGCCGCCCGCCATCGGCCCGCCCAGGCCCAGGCGCATCAGGGGATCAGTGGTGGCCATCACACCGTCCGTGCCGAGGCCATAGACCATCGCCGTTCGCAGGGCCACGCGGCGGGTGCGCGGCAGGTCCTCTTCCAGCAGCGCCGCTTCCCAGCGCTGCCCGACGTCCACGCTAAAACCGTCTCCGATCTCTCCCGCCGCCTCGGTCTGCGGGGTCTGCGCGCCCCTGTAGATGGTCCCGGTGCTGCTGTTCAGCCAGACGGGTGGGGGCGCTGCCGCGTCCCGGATCGCCGTCCCCAGCGCCCGCGTGGTGTCCAGGCGCGAGGTGTAGATGTCCAGCATGTTCTGCGCGGTATAGCGGCAGTTCACGGTACGCCCGGCCAGGTTCAGCACGGCGGCTGCGCCGCCCACCTCGCGCGCCCACTCGCCCTGCCGCAGTCCATGCCAGCGCACCCAGCGCCCTGGCATGGACACGGCGGACGGCGAGCGCGAAACCGTCACCACATCCCAGCCCAGGTCCGAGAAATGCCGCGCCACCGCCCGTCCCAGAAAGCCGGAGCCGCCCGCGATTACCAGCCGGTGGGGAGAGGTCATGCGGGCATGTTATACGGACCCCGATTGAAAGGTGTCGAAAACACCTGGAAATCCGGGCAGGCGTCCAAGCGTCTTCATGGGCGCTGCTCTGGACAAGTCAACGAGCAGGGGAACAACGGGTTCTGGACGTGGACTGGATGAATCGGGACAGCGCCGATTCATCTACGAAACAAACGGAATCCGTATGAGCGGGCGCGGCGGGGTCAGAACGGCCCTGAGCTTGGGCACCAGACCTGCGCCGTCTCAGGCGGGGCACAGTCAGGCCAGCAAAGGTCTTTCCTCAGCGTCTGGGCGGCAACGGCACCACTTGCAGGGTCACTGCGGGCAGCGGCAAAAGCAGGGGAAGAGAGAAGCGCAGCGGAAAGGCCTCCTGGGCCGAATTTGAAGAGGGAGGTTTCAGGAGAACGTTGCCGCCATCGCATTTCAGCCGGGCCACGGGAAGGGGGCCGGGCAGACGACTCCGCGCCATCACCGCGTAATTTTGCTCCGTATCCCAGACCCGCAGGGTGTTGCCCCCACCAATCAAGTAACGCCCGCACAGGACATAATCGCGGTTAATCCTGGCAGTGTCAGGCAGCCAGCGGCGAAACATGCCGTCCGGGCCGTAGAGCTGAAGCCCCAGCGCGTTTGGTCCCCTGGGATCGAGGCTGGCCGTGGAGGACCAGCGCACCAGAGCGTCGCCGCTGGCCGGATGCAGGACCTGCGTGATCGTGTAGCCCTGCGCGACATGGCCCAGTGTGTTGGACACCAGCCCACGCCACTGCGTTTCGGTCAGGCCCAGACGTAAGTCATCTTTCGGCGCTGGGGCAACGGCCAGCGCAAGGAGCAAGACGGACACCATAAAAACTCAAACTGATTTTTCGCTGAGCGTGACGACGAGAAACGGCAGGTGTCCCCTCTCAGACCGCCTGCCGTTTGACCGTTCGACTGTTCAACGGTGCGACCGTTTGACCGCTCCTCCTCAGTCCGCCGCGCCCATCGGCACCGGGCTGGGGCGCATGTCCTCGGTGTAGTTGGCAATGAACGCGCCCACCGCGCCGCCCAGGACCGGTCCCACCCAGTAAATCCACTGGTTGGCCCAGTCGCCGCCTGCCACCGCTGCTCCCAGCGCACGGGCCGGATTCATGGCGGCCCCGCTGATCGGCCCCACCGCCAGAATGTCCACCACGATGGTTAGGCCCACGATCAGGCCGCCCAGCACGCTTTTCTGGTGAATCGCCACCTTGACGATCACCATCAGCAAAAAGGCGCTGGTGATCGCCTCGGCTAGCAGGCCGCCGCCGACGCTCACGCCGCTGCCCAGAGCTGCCGCGCCGTAGCCCACCTTGTTCATGGCGTCCTGTCCGGCCACTGCCACGGCGGCGAACGCCCCCAGAATGCCGCCCACCAGTTGCGCAGGAATGAGGGCGAAGGTCTCCGTCCATTTCTGGTGTCCGGTCAGGCTCAGGCCAATGCTGACGGCGGGGTTGAACTGCCCGCCGCTGACCGTGCCCAGCGCCATCGCCATCACGGCAATCGCCAGACCGTGGGCGAAGGCCACGCCCAACAGAGTCGCGTCGTTGGCGATGGCGAGCATGCCCGCGAACAGCAGGGCAAAGGTGCCAATGGCCTCGGCGATAAGCTTCTTGATCAGCATGAGAAAAATTTTATGAGCTTGCCAAGTTTTTTACAATCGAGTGTTTAAACGACCCATCGTGATGTCCCAGGCGTCAGGACGGGGGACTTCAATTGTCTTTGGAAACCCGTTCGCGCGAATAGGGCCTGTAGCCCGGCGGCGTGCCGGTCTCGTCGCTGAACAGCGCCGTGGTCAGGTACCGCGCCCCGGTGTCACAGGCGATGGTGGCGACCCGTTTGCCCACGCCCAGTTCGCGGGCCACCGACAACGAGGCCCAGGCGTTTGCCCCGCTGCTCATGCCCACGAACACGCCCTCCTGCTCGGCCAGGCGGCGGGCCAGGGGGTAGGCGTCCTCCTCCCAGACCGTGATCACGCGGTCGATGACGGCCCGGTCCAGATTGTCAGGAATAAAGCCCGGCCCCATGCCCTGAAAGCCGTGCTCGCCGCGCTCGCCACCGCTGAGGACGTTGCTGCGGGCGGGTTCCACGGCGATCACCTGAATGTCCGGGTCCTGGGATTTGAGGAAGCGCCCCACGCCGCTGATGGTGCCGCCCGTGCCGCTGCCGTACACGAAGGCGTCGATGCGTCCGTCCATCTGCTTCCACAGCTCCGGGCCGGTGGTGCGCTCGTGGACGGCGGGGTTGGCCGGGTTGGTGAACTGACCCATCACCACCGCTCCCGTTTCCTCCGAGATGCGCCCGGCCTCCTCGATGGCGGCCAGCATACGGCGCTCGGGATCGGTCAGCACCAGCTCCGCGCCGTAGGCCCGCAGGGTGCGTTTGCGCTCCTCGCTCATCTGGGCAGGCATGCACAGGATCAGTTTGTAGCCCTTGGCCGCCGCCACCTGCGCCAGCCCCACGCCGGTGTTGCCGCTGGTGGGTTCCACAATCGTGCCGCCAGGCTTCAGGCGTCCGCTGCGCTCGGCGTCCTCGATCAGGCCCAGCGCGGTGCGGTCCTTAATGCTGCCGCCGGGATTCTGGCCCTCCAGCTTCACGAACACATCGGCCATGCCGGGTTCGGTCACGCGCCTCAGTTGCACCAGCGGGGTATTGCCAATCAGCGTCTCGACCATGCCCGCCAGCATAGGCCCGGTCGGGAGGAGACGGGAGGGTGCGTCTCCCATTCAGCGCCGGGTCGTGAATCTCAGGACTCCTGTTCGAGAGTTGCTTCCAGCCGCCACTTGCAGCCAGGGGAACAGCCATAAAAAAGCCCTCTCCGTGGGGAGAGGGTGGGGTGAGGGGTGATTAAGCGGTTTCTAGCCTTGCGCCTTGGGATCGGTGGACGAACCGGCGGGCGTGTTGTGCTTGTCCAGGTCCGGCTGGCTGTCCAGTGCGCCCTTGCCGTGTTCGTCGGGGCGGCTGTCCAGCGGATTGATGTCGGGCGTTGCCTTGCTCACGCTGTCGAGCAGGATGTCCAGCACGTTGCCCTGGGTGGCAAGGTCCACGGCCTTGTGGGTCACGATCTCGCCCAAGTTCAAGATGATGCTGTCGTCGGGGGCCAGGATCACGCGGTTGACCGGGCGGCCCAGGGCGTCTTTGATGCTCTGCTCGTGGGCCTTTTGCTGGCGCTCGTCCAGGGCAGTCTCGGCGTCCTCGCGGCGCTCGCCCAGCCAGCCCTTGGCGCGGTCAAACAGGTTGCTGGCCCCGCTGGACACGTTCTCCAGACCTCCGGCCAGGGCGGCGCGGGTGTCGGTGCCGCCGGACTGGGTCGGGCGGCCCACGGTGGCGGCCAGCAGTTGCTCCTCGATGCCCAGGTGCTGGGCACGCTCCACGATGGCCGCCGTGACGATCTGGCCCTGCGCCGCGACCAGGCTGCCACTGGGGCCACGCACCTCGGTCTTCGCGCGGCGGCCAATGGCGGCCTCGGGACTGGTGGGATCCACACTGTCGCCGCCGCCGCGCAGGCCCTGCACGCCGCCCGCGATGGCCCCGCCGGTGGCGGCGGCGGTCAGCGCGCCCAGTTTGCCGGTCTGCTCGGCGCGGTCCGCCTGGTACTCGGTGATCACGCCGCCCTTGTAGACGATGCTCTCGCCCGCATCGGTGCTCACGTCGCTGCTGGCGGTCTTGCCGACCACATAGGTCTTCTGGCGCTCGGCGGTGGCGTCGCGCATGTCCTCGAAACCGCCCTGCACGCGGTCACGGGCGTCCCCGTAACTGGCGACGATCACGCCGCCGGTGGCGCTGGTGGCCAGCGCGGTCAGCTTGCCGTCCTTGTCGGCGCGCTCGGCCTGCTCCGCGGTGATGATCTGGCCCTTGGTGACGATGGTGGAGCCGTCTTCGGCCAGCAGGTCCCCGCCCGCCGCCTTGCCGACCACGTATTCCTTCTGGCGTTCCTTGGACGCGTTGGCCACATTGCCGTAGGCGTCCGAAATCACCCCGCCCGTCGCGGCGGTGGCCAGCGCGGTCAGCTTGCCGTGCTCTTCGGCCTGGTCGGCCTGCTCGGCGGTGATGGTGTCGCCCTTGGCGACGATCACGGTGTCATCGTCCAGGGTGATATCGCCGCCCGCCGTCTTGCCGATCACGTATTCCTTCTGGCGTTCCTTGGTGGCCTCGGCGACATTCTCGTAAGCGCCCTTGATGGAGTCGCCTGCGCTGCTCAGGGCACCCTTGATGCCGCCCGGCTCCTGCTCGTGCATGGCGGTGGCCACCGAGACCGGCACGATGGCGGCGTGTTCGCCGATCTGCACGTTTTCCGGCGCGGGCACGAAGGTCCGCCCGTTGCTCATGTCCGAGAACAGGCCGCCGGTGGCCTCGTAGCCCTCCACCTTGCCGGAAGCCTCGTCGAAGTACACGTCGGCGATCTTGCCCAGGTCCTGCCCGTCGGTGGTCAGCAGCGTCATGCCGATCAGGCTGATCTTGCTGTCCAGCACGTCGGCCAGGCGGTCGTCCTGACGGGTGGTGGTCACATGCTCCGCCGAGGCGATCATGACGGCGTCCTCGCCGATCGAGCGGATCATCTCGAAGGGCACGACCTTGGCGGCGCGGAACCAGCCGCCCTCGTCGACCAGCAGGCCCAGCACCTCGTTGGCCTGGTGATCGAAGATCAGGTCGTGCACGCTGTCGATGCGCTCGCCGGAGTCGATGGCAACGATATGCCGCCCCAGAATGTCTTTGCCTTTAATCATGCGTCACGCTCCAGTGGAAAGGGGGTAAAGAAGAGATCTGGGAAGAGCTTCAGATAAAGCCCAGATTGAGAATGCCCTGCGGCTTGAGATACAGGAAGTACGCCAGCAGGAAAACGACGATCACGATTAACAAGATCAGCAACCATGCACCGCCGCCGCCACCACCATTGCCTTTAAGTCGGGTCATGTTGCCTCCACGTAAAAGTGTAGAGATGAACGGCGGGTCAGTGATGGCCGAAGTCCTCAGCGCACTTGTTTTAATCTTGCGGTGGTCTTTAGAAAATTTAACAGAGAGAGGACGAGGGGACCCCGGTCCATCCCGCAGGCCAGCAGAGGGCAGACCGCCGGGAGAAAAATCAGCAACAAGGCATGCAAATGCGCCGTACGGCCCTCATCCGGTGCCCCAGTCGCGGACTATCCCGGACCTCCGGCTCCCGGTGCGTGTAGCCTGAACGGCGTGAGCGCCAGCCTGAGCCTGCCCCATCTTCGTGCCGACGCCGCGTCACCTGGGCCGCAGGAATACCCTCTGGGCCACCTGCCGCTGACCGTGCTGGTGGGCGTGACCGGGGTGGGCAAAAGTACGGCGCTGGGGGCGTTACAGGAGTTAAGAGGGCAAAAAGTGCTGCCCAACCGCCGCGAGGTGGCCGACGCCGTGATGATCTGGCCGCAGGTGGGCCGCGCCGTGACGGACCGCGAGGAACGTTTCGCCCTGACCGCGCAGTACCGCGCCGCCCACCCCGGCGGCATGGCACAGGCGCTGGGATCGCTGCTGGCCGACACCCGCCACTGGGGACCGGCCCCGCTGTTCGACGGTCTGCGCGGCCTGGACGAGGTGCGTTACGCCGCCCAAAAATTTCCCGCGTGGCGGTTCGTGGCACTGGGCGCACCCGATACCGTACGCGTGCGCCGCCTGCTGGGCCGGGCGGACGGCTTCGATCGGGTGACTGGAAGCAGCGCCACAGACGGCGGCCTGCGGGCCGAGCTGGAAGGTCTGAAGGGCGTCTTTGCCGTGTTCAGCCCCACCGAACTGGACGCCCTGGCCGCGCTGGCCGCGCTGGAAGGGCCGGAGTGCCCCGCCGCCGGGGTGCTGGCGAAGGTGCGGATCGTGCTGAGCGAGCGCCGCCAGTACGATCCCGCCGCCGCCGAAGCCTTTCTGCGCGGGCTACCGCCTCAGCGAGCACTGATTCTGGACACCGTGGCCCTGAATCCGGCCCAGGTGGCGCGGGCCGTGCAGGAGTGGGCCGTGCAGGCGTCGGTGTGAACGGCGTCACGGTCCAGCGAATTGAGGCCATTCCCTACCGGTTGCCGCTGACCTCCGCGCTGGCGTGGGGCGCGCATTCCGCGATGAGTGCCGCCGAGCATGTGCTGGTGCGCGTGACCCTCTCGGACGGCACGGTGGGGCAGGCCGAGGCCACGCCGCGCCCCACCATCTACGGCGAGACGCCGCAGGGCGTGGTGGCGATCCTGGCCCACCTCTCCCCCGCGTTCAGCGGACTGAAGATCGCCGATGAGGACGCGCTGAACCGCGTTCGCAACAGAGTGGCCAACAACCACACGGCGCGCGGCGCGCTGGACATGGCGCTGCACGACGCCCGTGCCCGCACCGGGGGCCAGACGCTGTTCGATACGTTGATGGGGCCCAATCGGCGCGTGCGCGTCAGCTTTATCCTGGGGCTGGGCACTCCTGCCAACATGCTGGCCGAGGCCACGCGGGTGGTGGCGGCAGGGGTGCGCTGCCTGAAGGTCAAGGTGGGCCGCGACCACGCCCGCGATCTGGCGGTCATTTCCGAACTGCGCCGCACTTTCGGCCCGGACGTGCTGCTGTACGCCGACAGCAACGAGACCCTGACCCCGGAAACCGCGCCCGCCGCGCTGGACGCCATGCGGGGGGCAGGGCTGCTGTATGTCGAAGAACCGCTGCCAGTGCGCCAGATGCGGGCGCGGGCCGAGCTGCACGCCCGCAGCCCGCTGCCCATCGTGGCGGACGACAGTTGCTTTACCCCCGCCGATCTGGAGCGGGAACTGGACTTCGATACCTTTAACGTGCTGAACGTCAAGACCGCCCGCAACGGTTTCACCGACGGCGCGTGGATGCTGCGCGAGGCCGCCCGGCACGGCAAGCGCGGCATGGTGGGGTCCCAGGCCAGCACCGGACTGGGCACGCTGCACGCCGCCCTGCTCTCCACCCGCGCCGAGGTCACCGAGCCGTGCGAGCTGAGCTTCGTGCTGAAGCTCCAGGACGATCTGCTGAATCTGCCGATCACCTTCAAGGACGGCTGGCTGGACGTCAACGGCCTGCGCGAACACGCTGTGGACCCGCAGAAACTGGAACGCTACCAGCTGTAAATGGAGGTCTGGCGGCCCGGAGCAAGGGGCGGTTCTTTCTTCCAGTCAACACACGGTCTCCTGTACTCCGGGTGTTCTATGCAGGTGACAGCCGTGTCAGAAATTGGCACGGATAATGAGGCATGGATCAAGGAATGCTCAATGCCCTCGTTCTTCCTCTGCTGTTCAGTCTCTGCGGCGGCCTCTACCTGTACGTGCGTTTTCCCGAACGCCGCCCGCGCGCCCTGCTGATCATGACCCTGTTCCAACTGGTGGGGGCCTACGCCTACGCCACTGCTCCCAACGACGGACTGTTCGGCCTGCTGGTCCTGCACGCGGCAGTGGCCTTCGTCCTGCTGGTGCGCCACCTGCAAACGCCCACGCTGCTGGTGGGCGGCGCGCAGCAGTAACAGCGGCCTTCAGAGCGTCTAAGAGGGTGGCGGTCCCGTATGTGGGGCCGCCATCTTCTTTTCTCCACCTGACCCTCAGCGCAGCGCGGCGCGCACGGCGGCGGCGGCGTCCAGCAGCGGCAGCTCGCCGGAGCGCCTGACGCTGCCCAGCAGCAGGGTGCGGGTCTGCGCCGCGCTCAGACCGGGACTTGCGCCGCGCATCAGGGCCACGACGCCGCTGACCAGCGGGGCGGAGAAACTGGTGCCCGCCTCCAGCCTGTACCCGCCGCCGGAAGCCAGCACGGGAAGGTCCAGTTCTGGCCTGTATCCCGGACAGATTCCGCCGATGCCGCCCGGCACGACGATGTCCAGGGCGCGGGGACGCTCGGCATTCGGGCGGGCGCTGTAGCAGGCCAGTGCGCTGTCGCTGCTGCCCACCGCACCGACGGCGATCACGTCGGGGTGGCTGGCCGGGTAGTACACGCCCTGGCTGGCGGTGTTGCCCGCCGCCGCCACCACCACCGCCGTTCTAGCCGCCGCCGTGAGTGCGGCGTCCAGCACCGCGTCTTCGATATCCGGCGCACCCAGGCTGATGTTGATGACCTTCGCGTCCTGCTGAACGGCGTAGTCCAGCCCTGCGGCCAGTTCTGCCGTGCTGCCGTCACCGCTGCTGTCCAGCACCTCAACACCCAGCAGTGGACCGCTCCAGATCACGCCCGCGATGCCCGCGCCGTTGTTGGTGTTCGCGCCGATCAGGCCGGTGACCTCGGTGCCGTGTTCGCTGGCCATCACCTCGCCGGTGTCGGGACCAGCCGCCAGACAGGACACCGTGGCCCCCAGGCGGCCCTGCAATTCGGGGTGACGGCGGTCCGGGGCCGAGTCCAGCACCGCCACCCTGGCCCCCTGTGGCGTTTTGCCAGCGGACGCCAGCGCGTCCCAGGCCGCCGGGACCCCGGTGCGCGTCAGGTAGGTCTGGAACACGTTGATTTTGTCCATACCCGCAGTGACCTCCAGACCCACGTTGCCCGGAAAGGCCGGATCGTTGGGCAGGGCCAGCGCCCGGTACACGTAGTTGGGCTGGGTACGCACCCCCGCCGCCCGCAGGCGCTGCGCGAAGGCCCGGTCCTCCTCTCCCGCCGGGGTCCGGGCCAGTTGCACCCCCGGCACCACGGCCTGCGTCTGCACGCCAGACAGGGCGCTCAGCGCCTGGGTGCTGAGTTTCCCGGCGGCGCTGCTCCGCAGGATCAGCACCTGCCCCGGCACCCGCGCGGCGTTCCAGTCGGACGTGACCTGCGGCCAGCTCAGGGGAGCCGTGCCCAGCGCGGCGGCGCTCAGGGTGCGGCAGGCTGCTGGAGGCGGAGGCGGCGGTGGTGGCAGCGGCTTCGGCACTGGCGGCGGTTGCTGATCCAGACAGGCGGTGAGTAGCAGGGGCAACAGCAGGGCGGGCAACAGCGCGCGGCGCAACATGGTGCAGGATACAGGCCCCGAGGCTGAGACGCGTGGGGGCCTTCGCCCCTTACCCCAGGCCTTTGCCCCACGCGCCCGCACCGTCCCGCGCCGCCCAGCCGCCGATCACGTGTGCCACGTTATTTTCAGGGGTGTTGCCACAGTCGATCTCCAGATCATAGGCGCAAAAGGTGTGGACCGTCCGCGCGTCCCGGTGGGCGTCGCCGGGACGGCGGTCTCCGCGTGCCGCCTCGCGCCGCTCCAGTTCCTCCAGCGGGCAGTGCAGGCCCACCAGATACACGTCATGCGGGACCAGCAGCTCGCGCAGGCGGTCCCGCTGCGCCCCGCCCTCGATGATCAGGTCCACCACCAGATTGTTACCGGCCCCCAGCAACGCGGGCAGGCAGCGGTAAAAGCCGTCGAAGACCTGCGGGCGGATAAGCGGCCAGGCGCGGACTTTCCCCTGAGGCGTGCGCGGCAGCACGTCCGCACCGAACATGAAGAAGTCCAGGGAGAAATGCAGGAAGGGTCCCGTCTGGGTGTCTGGGAGCGCGTCCCGCAGCGCGCGGCACAGGGTGGTCTTCCCGGCACTGGACGCCCCGTTGATCAGGATGACGTGGCCGGGTGACGTGTGCGTAGCCCCAGTGGTCATGGCCCCAGTATCCCGCCTGCGGTAATGCCTCCGTAATGCTGCGGGAGGAGGCTGCGCCCAGTTCGGAATTCCGCCCCCACCCAGCGCCCCAGTGCAGCCAGATAGCCCAGCCAGGAGGTTCGCCCCATATCCGATCAGACCGCGCCCCAGATCACATCCGCCCAGCCGACATCTGCTCAGCCCACATCTGCCCAGCCCACCAGTCCCGCCCTACTGACGGTGGCCGACGCCATGCACCGCCGGGCCGTGACCATCGGCGCGCATGAAACCCTGGTCGCCGCCGTGGTCAGCATGGAGGAATTGCAGGTCAAGCGGCTGCCGGTGGTGCAGGACGGCCCCGATCATCCAAACAGGGTCATCGGCATCCTGACCGACGGCGAGGTCCGGCGCAACCTGCCGCCGCTCAAAGAGGGCCTGACCCCCTGGGCTTTTGCAAGTCGCATCGGGCGCATCCACGTGCGCGATGCCATGCGCCAGCCCGCGCACACGGTCACCCCCGAAATGCCGCTGGCGGCGGCCATCCACACCGTGCTGGAACGGCGCATCGGCGGGCTGCCGGTGGTGGCTGGGAACGGGGTGAACGGGGACGGCGCTTTGCTGGGCATGCTGACCCTGACCGACGTGCTGCGCGCCGAGGCCAGGACCCCGCGCCTGCGCTGGGGGGCGGTAGAGCAGCACATGACGGCGGACGTGGTCTCCACCCCCGCCGACGCCCCGGCCCACCAGGCGGCGGCCAAGTTGAAGATCTCGCGCCTGCGCGTGCTGCCCGTGCTTCAGGAGGGCGTGCTGGTGGGCCTGCTGCATGAAACCGATCTGGCCGACGCCCTGGACCGGGCGAGCGCAGGTCACGGCGACACGGTGATGGGCGGCCAGTTCTTCCTACAGGGCCAGCAGGCCCGCGACCTGATGCGCCCACCCACCGGCCACCTGCGCGGCGGCACCCCCATGCGCGACGCCCTGAGCCAGATGCTGGCGCTGGATGTCCACGGCCTGCCCGTGGTGGACGACGACGGCAGGCTGCTGGGCGTGGTGACCGTCAGCGACGTGCTCAAAACCGTGTTGGGGCAGACGAGAGAGGGCTAGAACGGCGGTGGGCTAAGACAGCGGAATGAGGTGGAGAGAACGGGGCGCTGAGCAGGCCACTTCATCAGCATTTCCCTTCCAACCCCGTAACCCCCCTCTCCCTCTGACCGCGCCGTCTGCCGCAGACTGGGGAGGATGTCCGCGCCCGCCTCACCGACGTTCGCCCACCCCTTCCGGGCGTACTCGCCCGCCGATTTCCATTTTCCGCTGCCCGACGGCCACCGCTTTCCGTATTACAAGTACGCCGGGGTGCGCGAGGTGCTGCGCCCGCACCTGCCTGTGCCGGACCCGCCCACGCTGAGCTGGACGGATGCGGCGCGGGTGCATGATCCGCAGTGGCTGCGGCGCTGGCGGCGGGGCGAGGTGGACCGCGCCGAGGAACGCGCCCTGGGCCTGCCGTGGTCCCCGGAGATGGTGGAGCGTTCGCGCCGCGCGGCGGGCGGCTCGCTGGCGGCCCTGCATGACGCCGTCAGCACTGGCTGGGGCGCGAATCTGGCCGGGGGCACGCACCATTCGTTCGCGGACCGCGCCGAGGGCTTTTGCCTGCTCAACGACGCCGCGCTGCTGACGCGGGTGGCGCTGGACCGGGGCCTGGCCTCGCGGGTGGCGGTGATCGATCTGGACGTGCATCAGGGCAACGGCACGGCGGCCATGCTGGGGCCGGAGGCGCGGGCCTTTACCCTGAGCGTCCACGGTGAGCGCAATTACCCCTTTCGCAAGGAACGCAGCTCGCTGGACCTGGGCCTGGGTGACGGCGTGACCGACAGCGAGTATCTGGAGGTATTGCACAGGCAGGCGCTGCCCGCCGCCGAGGCCTTCCGGCCCGATCTGCTGCTGTATCTGGCCGGGGCGGACGTGCTGGCCGGGGACCGTTTCGGACGCTTTGCCCTGAGCCTGGACGGCCTGCGTGAGCGCAACCGGGCGGTGCTGACCTGGGCCAGGGTGGCGGCCATTCCGGTGGTCACCATGCTGGCGGGCGGCTACAACCATGATCATGAATTGACCATTAAGGCCCATGCCAGCGTGGTTTTTGACGGCCTGGAGGTCTTGGGCTAGCGGGCAGAATTTGGTCAGTCTTCATACTGTGGGGGCCGAACGTTCTACCTTTGTTCAAGGCTTGTACACTCTCTGTACGAAAGGCCGTTCAGAAGAGAGCGTCAGGTCCAGCACGAGGGTCCGACTCGGGTACGCCGAATTTTTTTTCTGAAATGCCCCTTGTCCCCACAGGAGCAATCATGACCTACGCTGCCCCGTCCACGCTCTCGAACACTGCAACCAACACCCACACCGATCTCTCCGCACGCCACGTCCGGCGCGGTCAGACGCTGTATTACGCAGGCGACAGCTCGCCCAGCCTGTACCGCCTGGAAAGCGGGTTGATGCGCGCTGTGCGGCTGACCCCGCAGGGACGCAACCTGACGGTGCGCCATATCCACCCCGGCGATATTTTCGGTGAGGAAACGCTGCACAGCCAGGCCCGCGCCCATCAGGTCGTCGCGCTGACCGACGCCGCGCTGACGCCGATTCACCCCGAGCACCTGTCCGCCGCCGAGTTGTGGGACCTGACCCGCAGCCTCAGCGCGCAGCTCCAGCGCATGATGACCGACGGCGTGCATATTCAGGATGGCGACCTGCGCGAGCGCATCGCCCGTTACCTGCTCAACCTCGCCGACAGCACCCTGGGCGGCCAGCACGCCGACGGCGCACGCTATGTCCGCGCCACGCACGAACTGATCGCCGAGGGAACCGGGGCCACCCGCGAAAGCGTGAGCAAACTGATCGGTGAGATGCGCGACGACGGCCTGCTGCTGCCCGCCTACCGCTGCCTGACCCTGATCGACGAGACCCGCCTCAAGGGCCTCAGCGGCTACCACGGCTGAGTCTTTACAGCAGATTGCACAAGAAGGTCATAAGGAGATTGTCACTCTGAGCGAAGCCGAAGGGTCAAATGGACGCCCACGAGATGCCTCGGCTTCGCTCGGCATGACAGGTCTTTTTATGCAATCTGCTCTAAGTCCCCACATCTCCCTCTTCCCGCCGTGGCAGAGGGAGTTTCGCTGTTACCACCAGCCGTGCCGCTTGAAGTAGTAGGCGAGCAGGCCACCGATCAGCAGGAAGCTGCCCCAGGCCAGGGCGTACCCCAGGGGCCACTCCAGTTCCGGCATGGCCTGGAAGTTCATGCCCCATACTCCCGCCAGGAAGGTCAGCGGCAGAAAGATCACGCTGACGGCGGTCAAGGTCCGCATCACCTCGTTCATGCGCTGGTTCTGGAGGTTCAGGTGCAGGTCCAGCAGGCTGGTCAGGAAGTCGCGCAGGCTGTCCAGGTGGCTGGCGGCGCGGTCAAAGCTGTCCTGGGCGTCGCGGTAGCGCAGCACATCGGCGGAGTTGCCCGGCGCGTAGCGGCCCAGCGTCGCGGTGGCCTCGCGGGCGTCGCTGGCGAGGCGGCGGCCCTGCGACAGCAGGTGCTTGACCTCAAAAATATCGGGGATCGCGTTGTCACGCCTGTTCTTGAACACCTGTTCCTCCAGCGCGTCGGTGCGCGTTTCCAGCGCCTCGGCCAGCGTGAAAAAGGTATCGGCGGTGTGGTCCAGCAGCTCGTAAATGACCTCGGCGGGCAGGTTGACATTCTCGCGCCCCACCAGCGCCCAGACATTGCGCAGCGCCGCCGTGCCGCCCGTGCTGAAGGTCAGCGCCGCGTCCGGGAAGCTGAAGATGCTGATGCGCTCGGTGTCCTCATCCTCCTCGGCGGGATGCGAGAAGGAGCGCACGGTGATAAAGGCGTGTTCGGGGTACTGTTCGGCGCGGCTCCAGTGGCCGTGTTCCAGCACGTCCTCCAGCGCCAGCTCATTCAGGGGGAAGGCCGCTTGCAGCCGCCGCAAATCTTCAGGGGAGATGTCCTGGGCGTCTACCCAGACACCCTGGGTCTGCCCGGTCCATTCGAGGGCCTGCCCGGTGGCGAGTTGCTTGGCGCGGATCATGACGATGATGGTACGCGGGGAAAGGCGTACAGAGCGTTCCCCCGTCCACGCTCTATCCTGTCCCCCATGACGCCCGCGCTGTGGTTCTCGTTGATGCTGGGAGGCGCGGTGGGGGCCGCGTGCCGCCAGGGGGCAGTGCTGGCCCTGGCCCCGCTGGTGCTGAGGACCGGCTTTCCCTTCGCCGTGCTGATCGTCAACGTGCTGGGATCGTTCCTGCTGGGCCTGACGCTGGCGCTGTTTGGGCGCGGCATGGTCCCGGAGGGGGTGCGCGTGGCCTTCGGGACCGGCGTGCTGGGCGCGTTCACCACCTTTTCCACCTTTAGCGCCGAACTGGACGCCCTGCTGCTGCGTGGGCAGGCTGCACAGGCGCTGCTGTACGCGCTGGGCAGCGTGGGCCTGGGGCTGACGGCTGCGGTGGCGGGGCGGCTGCTGGGTGCACGGCTGTGACACGGGGACGCAAAAAGACAGAGCCGACGCGCCCGCCGGAGCAGTTCCTGGAACTCTCGGAGGTGCTGGCGTACATCGGGCAGGTGATCGCGCGGGGCATGCCGGGGGCCGTGTGGGTGCGGGCCGAGGTAGCCTCGGTCACAGACCGCCGCCATCTGTACCTGGACCTGGTGCAACTGGGCGAGGGCGGCGAGATCGCCAAATGCCGCGCCACCGTCTGGGCACGCGAACGCTTTGCCCTGGAGGGCAAATTCCGCCAGGCGACAGGCGGCACCCTGACGGCGGGCCTGAAGGTGCTGCTGTTCTGCCAGCCGGAATTCCATCCGCAGTACGGCTTCTCGCTGAACGTGTTGGACCTGTCGCCCGAATACACGCTGGGAGACGCGGCGCTGCGCCTGGACACGCTGCGGCAGACGCTGGTGGCCGAGGGCGTGTACGGCTTGAACCGCCTGCTGCCCACCCCCGCCGATTTCGCGCGGGTGGCCGTGATCTCGCCCACCGGGGCGGCGGGCCTGGGCGACTTCCGCCGCGAGACGGACCCGCTGGAGGCCGCCGGGATCACCGAATTCGTATATCTGGAGGCCACCTTTCAGGGCCGAGAGGCGTCAAGCAGCCTGTTACGAGCAGCGCAGGAAGCCCGCGAGTTGTACGGGGAAGCCCCGCTGGACGCGCTGGTGGTCATTCGGGGCGGGGGGGCGGTGACCGATCTGGCGTGGCTCAACGATCTGGCTTTCGCCCGCGCCCTGGCGACGTTTCCCGCCCCCGTCATCACAGGTCTGGGCCACGCCCGCGACGACACCCTGCCCGACGAGGTGGCCTGCGTCCGCACCGATACGCCCAGCAAGGCCGCCGCCCTGATCGTCCGCACGGTGGCCGGGGCCGCCGCCGCCGCGCAGGAGGACGTCCGCAGCATCCGCGCCGCCGCCGCGTCCGTGCTGGTGGACGCCGACGCCGCCGTGCTGTGGGGGCGTGACCGCAGTGTGAGCGCCGCTGCCCGCCAGAGCGACACCGCCCGCGCCGATGTGGACGCGCTGATGCGGCAGGCGCTGGGCCTGACCCCCGAGCGCACCCTGGCGCGCGGCTACGCCCTGGTCCGGGATGGGGCCGGGCAGCCGGTCACGCGGGCGGCGGGGGTCACGGCGGGGCAACGGCTGACGCTGGAGTGGCAGGACGGCAGGGTGGGCGCTGTGGCAGACAACGCTTCGCCTACTCCAGCACCCTGAGCATCGCAATCTCATTGCAGTTCTCGAAAAAGGCGCAGCGCTGGCACTCGCTCCAGACCTTGGGGTGCAGGTGCGTCTTGTCGATGCGGGTGAAACCGCACTTCTCGAAAAAGACTTGCTGGTACGTCCAGGCGAACAGCGCGGGCAGAGCGATCTCGCGCGCCTCCTGCTCGCAGGCGGCCACCAGTTGCTTGCCCAGCCCCCGCCCCTGCATGTTGGGATGTATGGCCAGGCCGCGCACCTCGGCCAGATCGGGGGCCAGCAGGTGCAGGCCGCAGACGCCTGCCAGGCCGCCGGGTTGACCCTCGTGGTCGGCGGCAAAGATCAGGTGAAAATCCCGGATGGTCTCGGCCAGCAGGGCGCGCGAACGCACCAGCATCTGCCCGCGCGCCGCCCAGGAGCCGATCAATTCGTGAATGGCCTCGATGTCCGACAGTCTGGCCTTGCGCCCACCCAGCGGAGCCTGCGGGTGGATGTCGGGAATGGCGATGGAATCCAGGGAAAGGGTCATGGAACACACCTGTGCAACGCCGGAAAAACCCGGATCGCCGCGCGCCCTAGGCCTTGCTGGCCCCCGCGCTCAGGTCGCGCATCCAGGTGGTATCGCCGGGACGCTCGCCGCCGGAGCGGTAGGTCTTGACCTGCGGGGCGTCGGGGACGTCGCCCATGACCAGCGCCATCGGCACCTGCGTGAAGCCGAAGGTGCTCCAGTCGCCGCCCTTGCTGAACATGTAGACCGCACGGTCCCCACGGCCCTGGGCGTACTCGATGGCGCTCATGATCAGCCGCCGACCCAGGCCGCCGCCCCGCGCGCCTGGCATCACGGCTGCGCCGCGCAGCAGCGAGGCCCCGTCGCCGTGCTCCAGGCCAATCGCCCCGATGGGCTGGCCGCCGCGCTCCATCACCCAGTAGGTGGTGCCCTGCGCCACGGCCTCGTCGGTGTCCAGTCCGGCCTCGTGAAACACCCGCACCACGGTGTCTTTGTCGTCCTGCCTGGCCAGCCTGATCTGAACGCTTTGATCGGTCATGTGGAAATCCTCCGGGAAAGAGAAGGGAAGTGACAGGAAATTCGCCGAGCGGTCCCGGCGCACTTGAATTGAGAACGTCGGAAGGATAGCGCACGCCCCGCGCCTGTGGCGGGCATTCCGGCTTCATTTGCCCGCGCCCCCACTCAACTCGCACTTCCACGCCTGCTCGCCGTGAATCCAGCCCTTGCACAGCCCACTCCTGACCTGGGGCGTGTCCGGCAGGGCGGCGCTGATCTCGTCTGCGCCCACCGCCACGAAGCCGAAACGCGCCCAGTAGTCCCCGGCTTCCTGACTGAACAGGTACACGGCCCGGTCTCCGCGCAGGCTGGCGTGCGTCAGCGCCGAGATCACCAGCGCGCGGCCCAGCCCCTGCGAGCGCGCCGTGGGCAGCACCGCCGCCGAGCGGATCAGCGACACCCCCTCGCCGTGTTCCAGGCCGATACAGCCGCCCGGCACGCCGTTGAGGTCCGCGATCCAGTAGGTGCTGCCCCCTGGCGTCGCGCTCTGAGTGTGCAGCCCGCAGCCGCCAAGCAGCGCGAGAACGGTGGGAAAGTCTTCCGGGGCGGCCTGGCGCAGCTTGACGTGCATCTGGGACAGGGGCAGTGGGTTGGGCAATTGGGTCCGGGTCATGGGGAAACCTCTGAGGAAGGAGAGGGGGAAAGCGGAGAATCGGCCTCCGTCTTTCGTCGTCGTTCGGTGGCCTGCGCGGCGGCTTTCAGGAAATACCGCAGCCCCGCTCCCGCCGCCGCGTCCGCATTCCAGCGCGGAATGACGTGCAGATGGACATGCGGAATGTGCGCCCCGCCCGCCGGGAAGACGTTCCAGCCCACCGTGTAGCCGTCCGGTCTGACGGTGGCTTCCAGATGGGCGCGGACTTCGGCCAGCAATTCGTGGACGGCGGCGGCTTCTGCGGGGGTCAGGTCAAAAACGGTTTCACAGGGGCGTGTGGTGACGATGATTCCAGAGTAGGGAAGGCCCTCGGCATATTCGGGGCGAAGCTGGCTGTAGATGCACAGCCCGTTCTGGAGCGTGAAGCCTGTCCCACCAAGCTGCCCGGCAGCGTCTGGCACGAGTGGATTCTCGCCCGGGTTCGCCAGCCAGTACGCCCACTCCGCCTGCCGCCTGTGCAGCAGGGTGCCGTCCAGATTCACCGTCACCTCCATCCGTCAGTCCTCCGCAACCACGCCCAGCGTTTCCAAACCCGGTGTCTCCAAACCCAGCGTTTCTAAACCCAGCGCCACCTTCGCCGCGTCCACGGCCTCGCGCACCCGCTTGGGCGCGGTGCCGCCGTAACTCAAGCGATTCTTGACGCTTTCTTCCACGGTCAGCGAGGCGGCGACTTCGGCAGTCAGCAGCGGATGGGCAGCCTGTAATTCCTCATCGGTCAAGTCCCACAACTGCCGCCCACTGCGCGAGGCCAGCCCCACCAGGCCGCCCACCACCTCATGCGCCTCGCGGAAGGGGACGCCCTGACGGGCCAGGAAATCGGCGACATCGGTGGCCGTGCTGTAGCCGCGCGCCGCCGCCTCGCGGGTTTTCTCGGCGTGCCACTCACACCTGGGCAGCATGTCGGCGTACAGGCACAGCACAATACTCAGGGTGTCGTAGCTGTCGAAGACACCCTCCTTGTCCTCCTGCAAGTCCTTGTTGTAAGCCAGCGGCGTGCCCTTGACCACCGTCAGCAGGCCCATCAGGTTGCCAAAGACGCGCCCCGCCTTGCCCCGCGCCAGTTCGGCCACATCCGGATTCTTCTTCTGCGGCATGATGCTGCTGCCGGTGGTGTGAGAATCCGGCAGCGTCAGGAAGCCGAATTCAAAGGTGGAATACAGGATCAATTCTTCGGATAAGCGCGAGAGGTGGGCGGACAGGATGGCGCACCCACTCAGGAATTCCAGCGCGAAGTCGCGGCTGCCCACGCCGTCCAGGCTGTTGGAGGTGGGGCGGGCAAAGCCCAGCGCGGTGGACACCGTGTGGCGGTCAATCGGCCACGGCGTCCCGGCCAGCGCCGAACTCCCCAGCGGCGACTCGTCCATGCGGGCGGCGGCGTCCCGCAGGCGGCCCTCGTCGCGCTCCAGCATGGCGGCGTAGGCCATGAACCAGTGCGCCAGCAGGATGGGCTGGGCCACCTGAAGGTGCGTGTAACCGGGCAGAATCACGCCCGTATCCAGCGCCCGCTCGGCCTCGGCCACCATCACGGCGCGCAGGGCACGCGTCTGGGCGGCCAGGTCCAGCGCCGCTTCTTTGGTGAATAACCGGAAGTCCACGGCCACCTGATCGTTGCGGCTGCGGGCGGTGTGCAGCTTGCCCGCCACCGGACCAATTCGGTCTCGCAGGGCGGCCTCGATGTTCATATGCACGTCTTCGCGGTCCAAGCGCCATTCGAACTCTCCGGCGCGGATATCGTCCAGCACGGCGTTCAGGCCGTCGCTGATCTGGGTGACTTCCTCCCCGGTCAGAATGTCCACCTGCCCCAGCATGGCGACGTGCGCCAGCGACCCGCGAATATCCTGCTCGTACAGCCGCTGATCAAAGGACACGGAGGCATTGAAGAGTTCCACAAGGCTGTCGGTAGCCTCGGCAAAGCGGCCTCCCCACAGTTTTTTTGCTGTTGTATCGGTCATGTCACTGCCTTCTGAAGATGAGTCTGAATAGCTTTCACCAGCACCACCGGCACCGGACTCCCTGGACTGGCAAACGTATACGCTTCGTCGCTCGGCATATATCCCAGCCGCCCATAAAGCGGGATGACTTCCAGATTGAATTGCGAGACGGCCAGCAGCACGCGCCCGAATCCGCGTTCGGCGGCCAGTGCCTCCACCGCCCGCACCAGCGCTGCGCCGATGCCCTGGCCCCGTGCGCCAGGCAGAACCGCAAGGCGACTCAGCGTCAGCGTGTCCTGCCCATCCGGGCGGAAGCCGACGCAGCCGCAGACCTTTCCCCCACTGACGGCCACAAATCCGCCTGAGCCAGGGGCAAAAAGCGACTGCTCCAGCCCCTCCAGCGTCGTGCGGTTCCAGCTCGAGCGGGGGTCCATGCCTGCCGCCATCATCACCGCGTAAAAGGCGGGCAGGTCTGCGGGGGTGACGGGGCGAATCACGGGGCTTCCAGGGTCAGGCGCATCTCGTTGGTGGGGACCAAGCCCAGGCTGACGTAAGTGGATTTCCCCGCTTCGGAGGCGTGCAGGCTGACCTGTTCCACGCCGCGCGCCCGGCACTCGGCCAGCAGGGCCTGTATCAGGTGCCGGGCCAGTCCCTGCCCCCGCTGCGCTGGAACCACGTAAACATTCAGGATGTAGGCCCGCACCGGACCCAGGCTTCGCGGGCTGGGCGGCAGCGTCTGCCAGATCACGCCCGCCCCGGCCACCACCTGTTCCTCGGTTTCGATCAGAACGCCGGAATACGCACCGTCGGCCAGCCCCCCGCCTAGCCATTCCAGGCTGGGAGCCGAGGCCGCCCGCACCCGCTCCGGCGCGCTGCCCATGTCGGTGAACATGGCGTCGCGCTGTGCCTGGACGGTTTTGGCGTCCGCGACGGTGGCGGGCCGCAGGGTGAGGCCGGGGGGCAGGTTCACGCCTCCGTCCGCTCCCAGACCTGCGCCAGATGGTGCAACTGGTGCGCCACGTAATCCTGTGCCACAAACTCCAGCGTCACACTTGCGCCGCCGCCGATGTTCAGCGTGTGGGCCAGACTGGCGGGCGGCGAATGCGCAATGACGTGGGCCACCTGAAGCTGGTACGCCTCCCACAGCGCCACCATTTCAGTCCAAGACCGCTCCTGGTAGCCGCCCAGCGCCACCCAGGTGTTCTGATCGTAACCGGGCAAGCTCAGGCCAGCCTCAGCGGAGGCCCGCACGAAGCGCGCATGGTTATTCACGCCGCTGTCGATCAGGTGGCCCAGAATCTGTTTGGCGCTCCAGACATCGGGGACGAGCTTGCGGGCAGTCTGCCCCTCGGGTAAGGCCCGCAGCCTCGGCAAAGCTTCAGCGACAACTTCAGCGAGGCCAGTCATCCTCAGACCTTCGCCGGGTCTTTGTACTCAGCTCTGTTTCCACTCCTGGCCGTCACCCGCGCCTGCACCCGCATCCGCAGGGCGTTGAGCTTGATGAACGCCCCGGCGTCGTGCTGGTTGTAGTCTCCGCCCGCCTCGAAGCTCACCAGATCCTTGTCATACAGGCTCTGTGGCGCTTTGCGGCCCACCGTATCGCAGTTGCCCCGGTACAGCTTCAGGCGGGCCGTACCGGTCACGCTCTGCGCGACGTGATCGATATAGACCTGAAGCGCCTCGCGCTCGGGGGCGAACCAGAAGCCGTTGTAGACCAGTTCGGCGTACTTGACCCCCAGAGCGTCGCGCTGGTGCAGCACCTCGCGGTCCAGGGTCAGGCTTTCCACGGCGCGGCGGGCGTGGTACAGCAGCGTGCCGCCGGGGGTCTCGTACACGCCGCGCGACTTCATGCCCACGAAGCGGTTTTCCACCAGATCGATCCGCCCAATCCCGTGCTTGCCGCCGATCTCGTTGGCCTTTTGCAACAAATCAGCGGGCGAGAGCTTCTGGCCGTCGATGCTCGCCGGATCGCCGTTCACGAATTCCACTTCCACGTACTGCGCCGTGTTCGGGGCGTCCTCGGGGCTGACCGTCAGCTTGAACATGTGCGCGGGGGCTTCGGTCCAGGGGTCTTCCAGAATGCCGCCCTCGTAGGAGATATGCAGCATGTTGGCGTCGGTGCTCCAGGGGTCCTTCTTGGTGGTGGGCACGGGAATACCGTGTTCGTGGGCAAACGTTTCCAGATCGGCACGGCCCTGGAAGGCCCAGTCGCGCCAGGGAGCAACCGTCACGATATCGGGGTTCAGGGCGTAGGCAGTCATCTCGAAACGCACCTGATCGTTGCCCTTGCCGGTCGCGCCGTGCGACACGGCCACCGCACCCTCTTTGGCGGCAATCTCCACCATCTTCTTGGCGATCAGCGGGCGCGCGATGCTGGTCCCCAGCAGGTAATAGCCCTCGTACAGCGCGGAGGAGCGGAACATCGGAAACACGTAGTCGCGCACGAATTCCTCACGCAGGTCCAGGGCGTAGGCGGCCACCGCGCCGGTATTCAGCGCCTTGACGCGGGCTTCCTCGACCTCGTCACCCTGGCCCAGATCCGCCGTGAAGCACACCACGTCGTAATCGCGCTCGGTCTGGAGCCACTTGAGAATGATGCTGGTGTCCAGCCCTCCGCTGTAGGCGAGGACGATTTTTTCGCGGGCGCTGTTGGTTTGGTCTGTCATGGGGGGATTGTCTCCTAGAACGGGTGGGCAACGCAAAATCCCGGCGCGAGGCAGCGCCGCCCATCCCCAGAGATCGGGTCAGGCGGAGGCGTTAGCGTCGGGAGGTCAGGTCTGGCATCAGATGTATTGTTATGCGCTTTTACCGCATAGCTATACAGAATCTAGCAGGCTGGAGAGGGAGGGTCAAGCTGCTGCCGACGGTGGCGCGGCCAGGATGTGGCGTTCTAAACAAGTCCTGCCGTCTCCCACCCATCTCTGACGTGGAAAAAGAGGCACTGCCACTCTACCTGGGCGTTTCCACAAATTGATGCTGTCGTTTCTGGGAAATGTTTTTTAATGCAAAGGCTGCTGGTCCAGGCCGCCCGCCTGCATCCGCATCCAGGATTTGACGCCGCTGGCCGCCGGGGTGTCGTGGA
Organism: Deinococcus frigens DSM 12807; assembly: GCF_000701425.1. Classification (GTDB taxonomy): domain Bacteria; phylum Deinococcota; class Deinococci; order Deinococcales; family Deinococcaceae; genus Deinococcus; species Deinococcus frigens. The sequence continues at coordinate 44,167 of NZ_JNIW01000014.1, forward strand.
CCAGGGCCGTCAGCACGCCCGCGCCGAATGGACAGACCACCATCACGCGGTCTCCGAACTCGATCTGCACGGCCTGCATGGGCATCTGGCCGCCCAGTTGCGTGCTGAGCGAAGCTGAGGTGCTACACAGAAAACCCAGATACGCGCCGAGCTGGGCGGGCAACTGCGCCGATCCCGCGATCAGCTCGCCCTGCTCGCCAAACACGCACGACGACAGGACGCCGGGCAGCAGGTTGACGCCGCCCACACACGCCTGCGCGGCCTGAAAACTCAGCTCCAGCCCCCGCAGGACCGGGGTGCTGGGCTGGAGTTCTGCGGGGCGCTTTACCCCCGGGGAAGCGGGCACGTCGCTTGGCCCACCGCCCAGCCCAATGCCCAGCCCAATGCCCAGCCAGCCGCGCAGGGCCAGCAGCAGCGCCTCGGATTGCAGGGGTTTACGCAGCACCTCCAGCACGCCCAGTTCGCGGGCCTGACGGCGCAGGCCGTCCTCCACGACGTCGCTCATGAGAACCACCGCCAGCTCCGGGTGCTCCTCCCGCAGCCTGCGCGCCAGTTCCAGACCGTCCATGCCCGGCATCCGCACATCACTGAGGACCAGCGCGGTGTCGGGGGTCAGCACCTCCAGCGCGGCGCGGGCGCTGCTCGCCATCTGCACGCGGACGTGGGGCGAGAGCAGCCGGTGCAGAGACAGCAAAACGCCAGGACTGTCGTCTACAACCAGGACCGAGAGATGGGGCGAGGAGGCCGTCATGGTCCCCAGAGCGTAAGCAGGCGGCTGTATCGCACGCCTTACGCTTTCTGGAGATAAAGGTGGGAACTTCACAGTTGCTTCGTGGGATGCCGACTTCTTTACGAAAGCAGAATCGAGCGGGCCTTGAGGGGACCTCAAGCGCATCAATTGCCAGCTTTCAAGGTCAGCGTTCGGGGGGAGTGTTTCCAGATCCATCCCCACACCACATCCAGCTCCACACCAGGCCGCCGCACTCCGTCCAGCGCCGCCGGAGCCAGAGCATTCGTCAAACGAGAGTCTCTTCTCGACCCACGTGGGCGGGTAGACTTTGCTCAACAGGGTCTCAACAGGGTAAGGAAGAGAGAGCAAAATCGAGTCGCCGATATCTTGATGTCGGTAGCGGCGTGCCCGGTGACCCCCCCCGGCCCTTGCCCCGCTTCGCTCTTCCCTCCCCCGCACGCAAGAGGGCCGAGGGGGAAAACGCACGGCCAGGCTTCAATTTCATGCGGCACCAGCGGAAGTCTGATGTCGCGGTGAGGGCATTTGCAGTCCTGCCTTAAGGACGGGCTTCCGGGTCCGGATGGGCGCTGGGCGTTTGCTGGCCCTCGGGCAGCGGGGGAACCGGGCAGGGCCTGCCCGCCTCATCCACCGCGACAAAGACGAACATGCCAGTGGTCGCCAGTTCCTGCTCCCCGGTGGTCATGGTCTCGCGGTACACGTCCACCCGCACGGTCATGCTGCTGCGGCCCACCCGGACCACCTGGGCGTCCAGCGCCACCGCGTCACCCACCCGGATTGGCACGCGGAAATCCACGCCGTCCATACGGGCCGTGACCACGTTGCCGCCGCCGTGACGCACCGCCGCGACACTGGCGGCCTTGTCCATGAGGGACAGCACCCAGCCGCCAAAGGCCGTGCCCAGATAGTTGGTGTCCTTGGGAAAGACCAGCTCCAGCATGCGGGCGCGGCTGCGGGGAGTCCGGGTAACGGGCAGCGGGGCGGCGGGCGGCGGGGCAGCGGCAGGATTGGTCATCGCCCAGGAGTGTAGTGCGCGCCCCGCCAAAACTTTGATCCACATCCTTCAGCCAGACCTTTCACCTGGGAACTTTATGAATTGGGGGCCAGACAATTGACACCCTCGCCTGCCCATGACAGCATGTGTTCCACGCACAACTTGTACTGCGTCCAGCGTATGTGGCACCGTCCTCTACGTCTTCTGGATCACGGAGGTTCACCCATGAAAAAGCGCTTTCTATTCTCTGCACTCGTGGCCGCACTGGCCGGTTCTGCCTTCGCCGATAAAGTCGTGAATATCGGCTACTCCGGTCCTCTGTCCGGTGGCGCGGCCTTTTACGGCAAGGATGTCCAGAGCGGCATCGAGCTGGGCATCAGCGACATCAACAAGGCGGGCGGCGTCACCGTCGGCGGCGAGAAGGTCACCTTCAAGCTGGTCAGCCTGGATGACCGCTACCTGCCCAACGAAACGGCCACCAACGTCAAACGCCTGACCTCGCAGGGCATCGACATCATCTTCGTACCGCACGCCGGGGGCATCCTGACCGTGCAGCCGATGACCACCCGCGATCCCGCCTTCCTGCTGGTGGCCTACTCCAGCGAACCCAAGATCCTGGAAGCCAAGAACCCGCTGACCTTTATGTTGCCGCCGCGCTACGACAACTACCTGCAACCCTTCGTGAGCACGCAGATGAAGGCTTTCGGCAAGAAGCTGGGCATGGTGGGCACCACCAGCGCTTACGGCAAGCAGTGGGCCGAGGCCGTGATGGGCGAGTGGACCAAGCAGGGCGGCAGCCTGGGCGCGAACAACGGCGTGGACTACGGCACCACCGTGGACTACAGCGCCGCTGTGACCAAGGCGCTGTCCGAGAAGCCCGACGTGCTGTTCATCGGCGGTCCCAGCCAGCCCACCGCGCTGGTGGTCAAGGCCGCCCGCGAGCAGGGCTTCAAGGGCGGCTTTATCGTGATGGACCAGGCCAAGTTCGAGCAGATGGACCAGATTGTTCCGGTGTCGTACCTGAACGGCTCCGTGGGCGTGCTGCCCACCAAGGAATTCGCCGGGACGCAGGTTTTCGTGGCCCAGTACCTGCGCGCCTACAAGAAGATCCCCACGTCGGAGGCGGCCCTGAACTACATGGGCATCAACGTGCTGGCCAAGGCGATGGAACTGGCCGGAACCACCGATGATCCCGCCAAGATCAAGGCCAGCCTGGACGCCGCCGCCAAGGCGCTGCCCCAGAGCAAGACCATCTTCAAGATGAAGGGAGTCACTGCCGACGGCCACGCCGACGCTGACTTCATTATCGCCAGCGTCAAGGACGGCAAGTACACCAAACTGCGCGTCGACAAGGTTTACAAGTAAGGCGGGTGGGGCGGCACCCAGGACTTGTTCTGAATGCCGCCCCGCTGCCCGCGCCCCGAATGAGTTTTGCGGGGCGCGTTTTGATGGGGTGGTTGGGATGGCCAGTTTTGATCAGGCGCAGAAGAAGCATGGCATCCTGTTTTCGGTCACGGCCTCTCCGGTGGCACCCTCCCCCCGCCGCCTCCACGACTCCCCTCTGCTCCGCAGCTCCATGAGTCACCTGTAGGGACAGAGGGGTCAAGCCAGCCCAGCCATTCGCACTCAATCATCTCAGTCTTTTTTCGCGGCCCTTGCCTTATCCCCCCTGCTCTGGAGGACTTGCCCCTTGACCACTTTTTTGCAACAACTCTTCAATGCCGTGGCGCTGGGCGGGGTCTACGCGCTGGTGGCGCTGGGCCTGACGCTGGTGTATGGCGTGATGCGCGTGCCGAATTTTGCGCACGGCGGGCTGTACATGCTGGGCGCGTACCTGACCTACGCCTCGCTGACCGGGCTGGGCATCGGCTACGTCCCGGCGCTGATCCTGGCGGCCATCGGGGTGGCGCTACTGGCCGCCCTGATGGAGCGGGTGATCTTTTATCCGCTGCGGGACGCGCCCCACGTCTCGCCGATGATCGCGGCCATCGGGGTGCTGTTCTTTCTGGAGGCCGCCGTGCAACTGATCTGGGGGCCGGATTTCAAGCAGATTCCCGCACCCATCAACGGCATCGTCGAGATCGGCGGCGTGATCGTGACCTGGCAGCGCCTGATCATCATCGCCGCCAGCGTGGTGGTGGTGGTGGCCCTGAACTACTTCCTGAAACGCACGCTGACGGGGGCCACCATCGAGGCCATGTCGCAAAACCGTGAGGGCGCGCGGCTGGTGGGCATCAACACCAACCGGGTAGGCGCGCTGACCTTCGCCATTTCTGGCCTGCTGGCGGCGGCGGCGGCGGCCCTGATTGCCCCCACACTGCTGGTCAGCCCCAGTATGGGCGAGGTCATGAACCTCAAGGTCTTCGCCATCATCATCCTGGGCGGCATGGGCAGCGTGCCGGGCGCAATTGTGGGCGCGTTTCTGCTGTCCTTCGCCGAGACTTTTGGCGGCGCGTATATCAGTCTGGATTTCGCCGACGTGATCGGCTTTGCCATGCTGGTGCTGGTGCTGGCGATCCGGCCCCAGGGTCTGTTCAAGAGGGGCACATGAAGGGCTGGATGTGGTGGGTTGCGGTTTTTGCTTTAGCCGCCCTGGTGCCGCTCTTCGGGCCATCCGGCTACGTGCTGGACATCGGCGTGAACATCATGATCTACGCGATTCTGGCGTACGGCCTGAACGTGCTGCTGGGCTATACCGGGCAGTTGCCGCTGGCACACGCCGGGTTCTTCGGCATCGGCGCGTATGCCACCGGCATTCTGACCCTCAAGTTGGGCTGGAGCTTCTGGCTGGCGTGGCCGGTGGCGGTGGCGATCTCCGCGCTGGCCGGGCTGCTGCTGGGGCTGGTGGCCTTCCGCACCAAGGGGGACACGTTTGCCATCTTCACCCTGGGCGTGGGCGTGATCATCATGCTGGTTATTAATAAGTGGGACGCGCTGACGGGCGGCAACGATGGCCTGAACGGCATCATGCCTCCCGCCGGGCTGGAGGCGCTGTCCAAGAGCGTGGGCCTGAAGCTGTCGGGCGGCTTTTACTATCTTGCGCTGATCTCGCTGGCGCTGACGGTGATCGCGGTGGCGCGGGCGCGGGGCAGCGTGTTCGGACGCTCCTTGATCGCCATTCGTGGCGGGGACGATCTGGCGCGCAGTGCGGGCATCGACGTCTACTCTCACAAGCTGCGGGCCATGATGCTGTCCACCGCCATCGCGGGCTTCGCGGGCGGGCTGTACGCCACCTATCTGGGCTTTCTGGGTTCGGCGGCCACCGGGCCGATCCAGACCTTTACCATCCTGCTGTACCTGCTGGTGGGCGGGCTGGGCACGCTGGCCGGGCCGCTGCTGGGACCGGCGCTGATGTACACGCTGGCGCAGAACCTCAAGGGCCTCCAGGACTACCAGTACATCGTCTTCGGGCCACTGCTGGTGCTGCTGATCATGTTCGCGCCGCAGGGAATAGCTGGGCTATGGATGCGCCTGACCGCGCGGCGCACCCCGCCACCCGCTGCGCCGCCCACCCAGAAGGAGGCCAGCCGTGCTGGAAGTTAAGAACCTCGGCATCCATTTTGGCGGCAACCACGCCGTTCAGGACGTGACCGCCAGCATCGAGGCCGGGAAAATTACCGCCATCATCGGGCCGAACGGGGCGGGCAAGAGCACCTTTTTTAACCTGATCTCGGGCTTTTACCAGCCGACCTCGGGCAGCATTCAGTTTCTGGGCCAGGACATCACCCGCCTGCCCACGCATGACGTGGTGGCGCGCGGCATCGCCCGCACCTTCCAGACCACCACCATTTACAGGGAACTGAGCGTGCTGGACAACGCCATGATCGGCCACCGCGTCCGCACCCGCGCCGGACTGTGGGACGCCCTGCTGCGAACCGGACGCGAGCGGCACGACGAGGAGGAAAGCCGCGCCGGAGGGATGGCGGCGCTGGAACGGGTGGGGCTGGCCGCGCAGGCGGGCCTGCCCGCTGGGGCGCTGACGCAGGAGGGGCAAAAGCGCGTGGGGATCGCGATGGCCCTGTCCAGCGACCCCAAACTGCTGCTGCTGGACGAACCCGCCGCCGGGATGAACCCCGAGGAAACGGTCAATCTCATGGCCCTGATCCGCGAACTGGTGGTGGGCGGCCTGAGCGTGGTGCTGGTGGAACACAAGATGAGCCTGGTGATGGGCCTGGCCGACGAGATTCTGGTGATGCACCACGGCCAGAAGATCGCCGAGGGCACGCCCGCGCAGGTCAGCCGCGACCCTGCCGTGATCGAGGCGTACCTGGGCAGTCACGCCCACGGCGGCCAGATGGGACAGGCCACAAACGGTGATGCTCCTGCCCCGGGCGCAGTTCAATTGACCAAGGAATCGAAGCATGCTTGAGGTCCGCGATCTGAGCGTCAATTACGGCCACTTCACCGCCCTGCACAGCATCTCACTGAATGTGAATCCCGGCGAGATCGTGGTGATGCTGGGGGCCAACGGTGCGGGCAAGAGCACGCTGTTTCGCACGCTGTCGGGCCTGCAACGGGCCAGCGGCGGCAGCGCCAAATGGAAGAACACCCCGCTGACCGGCGGCACACCCGAGTACAACGTGGCGCACGGCGTCGCGCAGTGTCCGGAAGGCCGCCTGCTGTTCCCGGACCTGAGCGTAGAGAAAAACTTGCGGCTGGGTGCCTTCGTTCACCGCAAGGACACGGCGGGCACCAACCGAGAGCTGGAGCGCGTCTACACCCTGTTTCCCGATCTGGTGCAGAAACGCAATGCGCCCGCCGGCAGCCTGTCGGGCGGGCAGCAGCAGATGGTGGCGATTGCCCGTTCCCTGATGGCCCGCCCCGAACTGCTGCTGCTGGACGAACCCAGCCTGGGCCTTGCGCCGATGGTGGTGGAGCAGGTCTTCGCCGCCATCCAGCGCGTCAACGAGGCCGGGGTCAGCGTGCTGCTGGCCGAGCAGAACGCCTACGCCGCCCTGGACATCGCGCACCGGGGCTACGTGATGGAAAGCGGCGTGCTGACCTTGCAGGGCACGCAGCAGGAGCTGATGACGGATGACCGGGTTAGGAGTGCATATTTGGGGGTGTAGGTCGAGCTGCGAGCGGTGGAATTGGCAGTTCAAAGCCGATTCCACTGCTTTTATTTTGCTCTCAGAAGCCGTCCCAACTGCCTCAGCGTTTCGCCCGCTTGCAAATCGGCCCAAGCGTGGTGCTGTCCGGAGGCAAAGTCAAAATCGTCGTTTTTTTTCTGATAGACGCGCACACCTTCAGCAGCGGCAGTTAGGATGACCCGCGCTCCCAGACGAAGGCCGTAGGATTTGACCTGCAAGAAGGCTTCTCGCCAGTCGCGCTCTCCTGCGGCGCGGTATTTAACTTCTACCAGAGCCTTGGCACGCTGCTCGGGCGCGCTGCCTGTCAGCCCGATTGCATAATCTGGATAGACCCGTTCGCCGCGTCCCATCCGCACCGGAAGTTGCCTGACCCAATCTTTCGGCTCCAACCCGGCACGTTGCAACAGTGGCTCAATCAACTGAATTTCAACGTCTCGCTCATTGGCAAGTGCGCTCAGATCAACTGATTTCTGCGGCGTGAAATGCGGAATGCCCGCCGGAAGGTCCGCTTTGGTGCCAAGCATTTGAAGGATTCGCTCGTATTCGCCGTGAGTTAGGGCTTTCCCGCTGGCTCCTTGCAAGTTGGCCTTAACGTACTTGTTCTGGCCCAACAAAGAATCACTGGCAATTTCCCGGAAATGAAGCGCGGGCAGGCGCAATGGCTGGCCGATTTGAACGGCGTGCTTGTAGTGGAAGAACGGGTCCTCGTAAGCGTCTTCTACCACCCGCCACAGCGAATGCACCGCGCTGACCGGGCTTCTGGCGTACATGATGCAAGCGTCACCGCGCCGCATATCCAGATTGCCCTGCCAGTGCGTCTGCGCGACACTCTGATTCTCATCCATCCATTCCAAGTCATCGTTCTCAACGCCGCCGATCAGCAGCCAGGCGCTACGCGGCTCGGGAAGATCGTTGTTCTCACCGTCATCCACGTAATTCACCGAAAAGTCGTACATGAAGGCCAGCAGCTCCGGCAGCGACAACCCATTCAATCTGCGGAAATCCCAAAATGCCGCGCAGAGCTGGGCGTAGTAGAGCCACCGCCCCAGACGATCATTCTTCGGGGGGACGGGCGGAAGTGGAATGCTGAAAGTTTCGGAAATTTTGAGAACGAGGTAAAAGTTACCAGACACGGCATAAGGTAAAAAAACGTCTGGGTGGGCGAGATAAAGGCCCAGACTCAGCAAGTGCAAATTGGCGAATACATCGTCCAGAGCAAGAACGTCACCGTCTTTCTCTGACAGCCGAACAGTACCCGAACTAACCAACTGAGTTAGGAGATGTCTAATTTGCTCAGGCGTATTCGTAGCAAATTCCTGAGCGGCTTCACGAACGGCGGTGATGTAGGCAATTTCCTCGTCTCCAAGGGAAACCTCCTGCCATTCCAGTTCATCACTGCCATGAACAGCAATCCAACCATCCACGCCCATAAAAGTTTCCAGCAGATCTGCACGTTCGGCAAAGTTGTCCAACCGCTCAAAGTAACTGAGCGCCAACTGACCTTCAGAAGACGCTATATACATCTCCCAGACAAACTCGTTTAGTTTTGCCGTCACTCAATTATCCTACCCTGCTGCGCCCCGTCACCATCAAACCGCTTTCACCTCTTCTCCCACCTCTTCCCTCTGACCCGCCCACAGCCGTCCGGCCAGCAGCGCGGCCACCACCGCCCCCAGCAACGTGACCGCGAAGGCCAGCGTGAAGGCCCCGTCCAGTGGGCGCACGCGGGCGATCAGTGCGCCGCCCACGCCTGCGGCCAGCGCCACCATCAGCGATTCGATATTCGCCAGTTGCCCGGACAGTTGCCCCGCACCTTCCGGGCGCACACTGGACAGGGCGAACAGGGAAATACTGGTATAGCCGGTGCCCATGCCCAGGCAGGCCAGCACCCAGCCGGGGTAGATGGCCCACAGCGGCAGAATGTTCAGCACGCCCAGGGCGGTCATGGCCACGCCGACGGTGACGCCACTCAGGCCGGCGCGAATGCGGGCGGGCCGGGACGCCTCGCCGCGCGCGTCCTCGATGCGGGCCTGAATCCACGATCCCAGCGTCCAGCTCACGCCGCCCAGCGACAGGATCAGGCCCGCACCGGTCAGGCTCAGGCCGCGCAACTCGTTGAGGGCCAGCGGCAGAAAGGAGCTGGTGCCCATGATGGCAAACGCCGCCAGTCCCCGGACCATCAGGGCGCTGGGCAGGCCGCCCCTGAAGCGCCACATGCCCGCCGGGAACAGCACGCGGGTGCTGAGGCCCACGCCGATCAGACCCACTGCGCCCAGCAGCAATCCCAGGGCGTCGGCGCGGCGCAGGCCCTCCACCAGCGCGCCCGCAGACAGGGCCAGCCCCAGCGCAGGCCACAGGATGCGGCGGCTGCCGCGCGATGCCTCACCCTGCTGCGGCTGCCGGACGCGGACGCGCAGCGGCAGTACAGCCATCGGTGCGCTGAGGGCCAGCACGGGCACCAGCCCCCAGAACACCGCGCGCCAGGACCACGTATCGGCGATCAGGCTGGCGATCAGCGGGCCGATCAACGCGGGCAGCAGCCATGCGCTGGAAATGGCCGCCAGCATCCGGGCGCGCGCCCCCGGCGGGTAGCGGGTGCTGATCACCGCCCACGGCAGCGCCGCCAGACCGCCGGCCCCCAGGCCCTGGATCAGGCGGCCCAGCACGAAGATCAGCATGGTGGGCGCAGCGGCCCCTACCAGCAGTCCGGCAGCGAACAGGACCAACGCCAGCACGGCCCCGAACGCCAGCCCGCGCCGGTCCGCCACCACGCCGCCCAGCACCGCGCCGAACAGGCTGGACAGCAAAAAGGCGCTGGAGGCCCAGCCGTACAGGGCCAGCCCGCGCAGTTCTCCGGCGACCCTGGGCAGCACGGTGCTGACCGCCATCGACTCGAAGGCCACGATCAGCACTACCAGCACCAGACCCAGGCTCAGCGTGCGCGGCACGGCGGGCAGGGGGACTGAGGTGGGATGGGCGACGCTGCTCACGGGGGGCATCCTCGCACAGGCGGACGGGCGGAGATGTGAGGTTTGGCCGCCGGGTGGAGGCGTCTGATGTCCCGCTCCTTGCCTCCTTAGCCCTCCCTGTCTGACCCGCCTGCCCCCGCCGCCCTCCGCCGGGGCGCAGACTGGGGCCATGCCCGAACTGTTGCCCCGCGCCCGCGCCTCGCAGGAGAGCGTGTTTGCCCGCATGAGCCGCCTGGCCGCGCAGTACGGGGCCGTTAATCTGGGCCAGGGCTTTCCCGCCGATTCTCCCCCGGCCTTTTTGCTGGACGCGGCGCGGCGGGCGGTGGGCACGCTGGACCAGTACAGCCCGCCGTCCGGCCTGCCCGCACTGCGCGACGCCATCGGCACAGATCTGGGCGTGGACGGCGCGGATGTGATCGTGACCTGCGGCGCAACCGAGGCGCTGAACGTGCTGGCCCTGTCGCTGTACGGTCCAGGCGACGAGGTGCTGATGCTGGAACCGGTCTTCGACGTGTACATTCCCCAGACGCTGCTCGCCGGGGCCATACCCGTTACCGTGCCCATGCAGTTGTCCGGGGCGGGAGGCTGGTCCCTGAATCTGGAGGCGTTGAAGGCCGCCGTGACTCCCTGCACGCGGGCGCTGCTGCTGAACAGTCCCTATAACCCGACTGGCACGGTCTTTTCCCGCGAGGAACTGACGGAAATCGTGGCGCTGGCCCGCGCGCATGACCTGTGGATCATCAGCGACGAGGTCTACGACGAACTGTATTTCGGCGAGAAACCCGTGTCCATCCGCGACATGGCCCCCGAACGCACCTTTACCGTGGGCAGCGCGGGCAAGCGGCTGGAGGCCACCGGCTGGCGCGTGGGCTGGATCGCGTGTCCGCCCGCCAGCACCGGAAACGGGGAGGCGGGCCGGGGCGTGGCCGCCAACATTGCCGGGGTGCGCCAGCAGGGATCGTTCTGCTCGCCCACGCCCTTGCAGGCGGCGGTGGCCCTGGCCCTGCCGCTGGCCCGCGCCGAAGGTTTCTACCAGGATCTGCGGGCCGAGTACAGCGCCCGGCGGGGGCTTCTGGCCGGTGGCCTGCGCGACCTGGGAGCCGCCGTCTTCATGCCGCAGGGCACCTATTTTCTCACGGCGATTCACCCTGAGTGGCGGGCAGAAAGTCTGGTGGAGCGCGGCGTGGCCGTGATTCCTGGCGAGGCCTTCTACTGGCAACACCCCGCGCCGGAGGGCCTGCTGCGCGTCGCCTTCTGTAAATCGCGGGATGAGATCGCGCGGGCCTTGCAGCGGCTCTCGGCGGTCAACCAGGTCGCGCTTTGAAAAGACTGCCCCCACAATCAATGTCAGGAAATAAGCAGAGTATGAAGACCACTGCCAGGGATATGTGAAGGCCATTGCCTTTCAGAGGATGGGCAATCTCGATATGATGGGTTCATGAAGAAAGCCACCCTGACCCTCCTGGCCCTCAGCGCCGCTTCCTCCGCCTCTGCCGCGAATTATATCGGCGGCTCTATCGGCAGCGGTCTGTCCATCCATTACCAGACCGACCGTAACGCGCAGTCGGCCCTCCGCTACGGTCTGAACCTGGACGCCGTGGGCTTTAACTTCGGCACGCTCTCGGTGGGCGGTTCGGTGGATTATCTGGCCAATCTCGCGGGCGGCAATCTGGGTGCGTTCACGCCGTACTACGGCGCGGGCCTGGGCGCAGGGATCTCTCTGGGCAAAGGCACCGGCTTCACGGTGTATCCCCACGTTACAGCCGGTCTCAAGTATCAGCTCAATGCCCCGATCAGCGTTTTTGGCGAAGTGAATGCTGGCCCCACGGTTTCGCTGGGCACGGGCAGCAGCATCGGATTCGGTTTCGGTGCACGCCTGGGCCTGAACTACCGCTTGAATTAACGCCTCGAGATAAAGCGCACAGTGGCACGCCCCCTCGGCCTTTTTACGGGTCTGGGGGGCTTAGCGTAGCGTTCGAGCTGCGGGCGATTTCAAGGTTACCCCATGCCTGGTTGACTGGCAGGCCCAGCCGTTGCGGGAACCGCCTGTCCAGACGGCTTACGCCCTGAGTCGCCTGTGCTGTCAGGTCGATGGGCAACTTCGGACTCACGCTGATGGCCCAGTCACTCTGCCAATGTGAGGCTGCCACAGAGGCAAAGCCAATCAGAGGTGAGGCTATCAGGGCTGTGGAACTGCGTTTCGTGGCCCACGTCTTCTGTGGGTCTGACTGCGTGTTCTGGTTCCAGGCCCCCTACCCAAAATGAGCGACGCGTTAATCTGGTCAGGCAGCGAAGTTGATGAATGCGGCCCTCCCCAACTTGCCCCCCTGTGCCGGGACGCGCATAGTGGGAGACGTTTCCAACAGTCCAGCTCCAGTCTCTCCCCCACTTCCCCCATCCCCGGAGGTTCACGATCACGTCACTCCATACCCTGACCCTGACCCTTGCCGTGCTGGGAAGCGCCGCATTCGCCGCTGCGCCTAAGGACACGCTGGTTATTCAGCAGGCCGCCACCGTGACTACGCTGGACCCCAGCGCCGCCTACGACACCTTCAGCCTCCAGATCATCGAGAACATGTACGAGACGCTGTGGACCTACAAGGGAGCCAGCCTGACGCAGATGACGCCGCTGCTGGCCTCGGCGCTGCCGGTGTACAGCGACGGCGGCAGGACGCTGACGGTGAACCTGCATCAGGGCGTCAAGTTCCACAGCGGCAACCCCATGACCTGCGCCGACGCCCAGTACACCTACCGCCGCGATCTGGTGACGAACCATGCCGAATCGGCCAACTGGTTTATCAGCGAGTCGCTGCTGGGCACGCGCGACAACGCCAAGACGGATAAAAGCGTCACCTGGGCACGCATCTCCGGGGCCGTGAGCTGCAACGCGCAGGGGCAACTGGTCTTTAAACTTCCCAAACCCGATCCAGCGTTTGTGGCGAAGATGGCCTTTGCCGGAATGGGCGTGCTGGACAGCAAATGGGCCACCAAAATGGGCGAGTGGAACGGCACCGAGGCCACCTGGCGCGACTGGATGGGCAAGGACGTCTCGGGCAGCAAGCTGAGCGCCCAGCCCAGCGGCACCGGGGCTTATCAGTTGCTGCGCCGCGACGCCGACAACATCTTGCTGAGGGCCTTTCCCAATTACTGGGGCGGCAAACCAGCCATCGCCAACGTGATCATGCAGAAGGTGGGCGAACTGGCCGTGCGGCAGCAGGCGTTCCTGCGCGGCGACGCCGATCTAATCGAGGCCGGAACGCGCGCCAACGTGGAGGCGCAGCTCAGGGGCAAACCCGGCGTGAATGTGCTGGACAACCTGCCCAGCGCCGGGGCGCAGGCGCTGTTCATGAACAACAAGATCAAGAGCAGTTCCGCTCTGGGCAGCGGCAAGCTGGACGGCAAGGGCATCCCCGCCGACTTCTTCGCCGACACCGATGTGCGCCGGGCTTTTGCCTACGCCTTCGACTACGACCAGTACATGCGCGACGTGCAGCGCGGCAAGGCGGTCAAACGCACCATGCTGCTGCCCGACACCTTCCCCGGCTACTCGGGGAGCACCAAAACGTATGGGTACGATCCGGCACAGGCCCAGGCGCTGTTCAAGAAGGCCCGTGGCGGCGAGGTCTGGAAGAACGGTTTTACCATCAACGCCAATTACCGCACCGGGCACATCGCCGGACAGGTGGCGCTGGAACTGCTCAAGCGCAATGTGGAGGCCCTGAATCCCAGGTTCCGCATGAACATCATCGAGGAGCCGTGGTCTGAGCAGTCCAAAAAGATGCAGGACGGCCTAGAGATCATGCTGCCGATGGGCTGGGGCGCGGACTACGCCGATCCTGACAACTTCATGTACACCTTCTATAGCTCCGGCGGTTTCTTCTACCCCACCAACAACTGGAAAGACGCGGACGTGGACCGCTGGCTGGAGCAGGCCCGCGCCACGGTGGACCCCGCCACCCGCGCCGGGCTGTACAAGCAGGTGGCGGACCGCGCCTACCAGCAAAGTCCCTTTATCGTGCTGCCCGCCGAGACCAACATCCGCGCCGTTCGCAGCAACCTTCAGGGCGCGTCGGCAGCCAGCTACAACCCCATGCGCTCGTTCGGCTTTACCGGAACGCTGTGGCGGGAGCTGAGCAAGAAATAACAGGCCTATTCAGAGACGGGCCAGCAAGTATGACTCCTTTCGCTGGCATTTAGCCTGACCAGGGTGCTCTCAGCGCCCGCACCCTGCCTGAAAAGTTCAGGAGGGGCGACTCGCGTCTGATCAGGGCCACCTCTCCCCTCCCCTACCGTCCCAACCGTCTATAAATCTCACGGTCTCATTCGTGTCTGGCTGACACAATGGAGGCATGAGTCTTGCCCCCCCTTCTGACCTGTTCGATGTCGCCATCGTCGGCGCTGGCCCGGTGGGGCTGGCCGCCGCTATTTCTTGCAAGCGCGCAGGCCTCAGCTACGTGGTGCTGGACAAGGGCTGCGTGGTCAACGCCATTTTTGAGTACCCCACCTACATGTCGTTCTTCACCACCGCCCCCGAACTGGAAATCGGCAACCACCCGATGGTCACCGGCCACGACAAACCGGACCGCCGCGACGCGCTGATGTATTACCGCCTGGTGGCGCAGCGCGAGGCGCTGAACATCGAGCAGTACACCTCGGTCACGGCGGTCCATGCGGCCCCGGCGGGCTTCACGCTGGAAACCAATCGCCGCGACGGTATCCCCGATGTGCTGGAGGCGCGGCGCGTGGTGGTGGCAACCGGCTACTACGACAACCCGCTGCACCTGGGCATTTCCGGGGAGGACAGCGCGAATATCAGCCACTATTACACCGAGGCGCACCCCTTCATGGGCCTGAACGTGACCGTGATCGGCGCGGGCAACTCTGCCGCCGACGCGGCGCTGGACCTGTGGCGCGGCGGCGCGAAGGTCACGATGGTGGTCCGCGCGCCGGACTTGAAAAGCACCATCAAGTACTGGGTGCGCCCGGATCTGGAAAACCGCATCAAGGAGGGCAGCATTGCCGCCCACTTCAACTCGCGGGTGGTGGACATCGGGCAGGACGTGGTGACGGTGGAGCGCCAGGACGGCACCACCTTCGAGCTGCCCACCCACTTCACCTTCGCACTGACCGGCTACCGTCCAGACCTCTCCTTCCTGAGTGATCTGAATCTGGCGCAAGAGCCGGACGCGTGTCTGGTTCTAGACGAGCAGTACGAGAGCAGCACGCCGGGACTGTTCGTGGTGGGCAGCGCGGGTTTTGCGGGCAAGACCAATCAGGTGTTTATCGAGAATGGACGCCACCACGCTGAGGCGGCAGTGGCCGAGATCACACGGCAACTGGCCGGGCGCGCGGAGCTGCTGGCGCATTGATGTTCCCTCACAGACGTGCTGCGGGCGCGTGAGATACTGGCGGGCATGAGGTCAAGATTCCGCCTGTCCCTGGGTCTGGGTGCCGCGCTGCTGACGGCGGCACTGGGTCAGGGTATCGCCCAGATGCCGCCCATCCCGGCGCTGCCGCCGCTGCCCTCGCCCACATTGCCAGAGCCGTTGCCTGCCCCGGTCCCAGAGCCAGTTCCAGAGCCAGAGCCGACTCCCGACCCTGTGCCGGAACCCACCCCACCAGCCCCCGCGCCTGTGCCGATGCCTGTGCCTGAGCCAGCTCCGGCAACCACGCCGCCCGTCAGAGTGCCCGCCTTCAAGGGACCGCTGCTGATCAACGTGGAAACCACCATCCCAGTGCTGGTGGACGGCAAGAAGACCACCGTGCCGCTGACCCGCACGCTGACCATTCCTGGCCCACGCATGGCGCTGATCCGGCAGAGCGGCGCGGTTACCGCCAGCCTGGACGCGGATTTGAAAAAGTTCGTGAACGGACTGGCCGGAAAGGCGCAGGACGCCCGTTTCGAGGAACTGTGGGACGGCTGGGCAGTGGTGCAGCGCAACGCCCTCCAGATCGATCTGGCCGCCACCCGCGCCAATGTCCTGGCCGCCGTCCAGGATCCCAGAGGTGTCAAGGCCAGCGTTGTCGTGACGGGTCAGACGGCCCCGCAGCGCACCCTGGATTACTTCCTTTCCAGAGGGATCACCGCGCATCTGGGCACCGGCGAGACCAACTACTACGGCAGCAGCGACGCCCGCGTGACCAATATTCATGTGGGCGCGAAGAACTTCAGCGACCGGCTGTTCGAGGGCAAGACCTTTTCCTTTAATGGCTTCGTCGGTCCGGTCACGTCCAGCAACGGCTACGTGACCGGTCTGGTGATCGCCGGGGACCGCACCGCCAGCGGCGTCGGCGGCGGCATCTGCCAGGTCAGCACCACCGCCTTCCGCACGCTGTACGGCGCTGGGCTTCCCACCCTTCAGCGACAGAACCACTCGTATCAGGTGCACTACTACGATCCGCAGGGGCTGGACGCCACCATTTACCAGCCCAGCTTGGACCTCAAGTTCGCCAACGACACTGGCGGCGCATTGTGGTTCCAGACCGAGTGGGACGACGAGGCGGCTAGCCTGAGTATCAGCGTGTTCGGCAAGGCGCGGGACTTCACCGTGGAGATCGGCAAGCCGAGGACGCTCAGTTCCACGCCCTCACCTGCCGACAGGATCATCCCCGACGCCACACTGCCTGCCGGACAGCGCAAGCAGGTGGACTGGGCAGCCCCCGGCGCGGTGATGGAGGTCACGCGCAAGCTGGTGCGCAACGGCAAAACCGTCAGGCAGGACACCCTCAAGAGCAGCTACCGCCCGTGGCCGAATATCTTTCTGGTCGGCACAGGGCGCTGAGCAGGAAGAAATAGGAGGGGAGAGGGAGAAGCATGCACGCCTCTCCCCTCTCGGGATGCCTTATGATTCGGCTTCAAATCCCAGCAAATTCAGCAGCCGGTCCAATTCCTCGCGCGAGGCGTAATTCAACTCCACCTTGCCCTTGTCCTCGCCGGTGATGCGGACACGGGTTCCGGTGCGGCGGCTCAGGTCCAGTTCCAGTTGGCGGTAGGTGCGCGGCGGATTGACCTTGATGGGCGCGTTGGCTTTTGCGCTGCCTTCCCGGCGCAGCGCCTCGGCCTCGCGGACGCTCAGGCCCCGCAACGTGATCTGTTCCAGCGCCCAGGCGCGGTCCGCGTCCGGCTGGGCCAGAATGGCGCGGGCATGTCCGGCGCTGATCTGGCCGCTGTCCAGGGCGCGCAGGGCACCGTCAGTCAGGGTCAGTAGCCGCAGGGCGTTGGACACGGTGCTGCGGCCCTTGCCCACGGCCTGCGCCACCCCCTCCTGATTCAGTCCCTGGTCCAGCAATGCCTGATAGGCCCGCGCTTCTTCCAGCGGTCCCAGGTCCTCGCGTTGCAGGTTTTCAACGATGGCGATTTCCAGCGCCTCGCGGTCACCCAGATCGCGGATGATGACCGGCAGCTCAGTCAACCCGGCCAGTTGGCTGGCCCGCCAGCGCCGCTCCCCGGCCACGATCTCGAATGACTCACCGCGCGGGCGCACCAGCAGCGGCTGGATCACCCCTTTCTCGCGGATGCTCTGGGCCAGTTCGGCCAGCGAGGTCGGCTCGAACACCTGTCGCGGCTGATAGCCCGCCTGCACGATGCGGTTGATGCTCAGGGCCTGCACTCCACTGGCACTCTTGCTGGCAGGTGCTTCGGCCACCGGGCGGGCCAGCAGGGCGTCCAGCCCCCGGCCCAGACTAGATTTTTTCGACACGCGACATCACCTCGTCGGCCAGTCGCTTGTAGGCAGCCGCGCCGCTGGACAACGGCGCGAAGGCGTTGATCGGCTTGGAGAAGCTGGGCGCCTCCGAGAGCCGCACGTTGCGTGGAATCACGGACCAGAAGACCAGTTCGCCAAAGTGTTGCCGCACCATCGTCTCGACCTCCTGGGCCAGATTGGTGCGCCCATCGAACATGGTCAGCACCACGCCCAGCACCTTCAGGCGCGGATTGAGGCCGCCCTGTACGCGCTCCACCGTTTCCATCAGGCCCGCCAGCCCTTCCAGGGCGTAATACTCGGCCTGCAAGGGAATCAGCAGCGCGTCGGCAGCAGCCAGCACATTGACCGTCAACGGCCCCAGCGAGGGTGGCGCGTCCACCAGGATCAGGTCGTAGCCGGTCAGGCTGCCCAGCAGGCGACTCAGCGCGTCCGGGTCATCGGCCAGTTCCACACCCGCGCCCGCCAGATCGGGCGTGGCAGGAAGGAGATCCAGCCCCGGCTGATCGGTGGGACGGATGCATTCGGCTGCGCGGGCCGGATCTTCCAGAGCCTCATACAGCCCCAGCTCGGCTCCACGCTGGCCCAGACCACTGGTGGCGTTGCCCTGCGGGTCCATGTCCAGCAGCAAGACCTGCCGCCCGCTTGCGGCCAGGTAGGCTGCCAGATTGATCGCGGTGGTGGTCTTCCCCACCCCTCCCTTCTGATTGACCAGGCCCAGCACGTTCACTGCGGCCCCCCGTGTGCCATCTCCGCACCATGCGGTCGTCTCTTTTGCCCGTCTCCCATCAAGTCAACCTCACCTTTGCCCTTCACTTTAGCGTGCCTGTCGGGGAGGTGGCGTCCAGAACAGTGGCTGGGCGGTAGGGACGCCCTCGCGCCGGGGGTATTTGGACGGCGTGGGCCTGTGCTTCTCAATCACGATCAGGGTCCGCGCGTCGCCCAGGATGGGCAATTCAAACGGGTCCACCACCTGAACCTTGCCGCCCACCTCTCCCGCCGCGCGCCGTCCGGCGTTTAACTCCTCGGCGGTGATGTTCCCCTTCTGCGCCACCAGCAGGCCTCCCTCGCGCAGCAACGGCAGTGCCAGTTCTGCCAGGACTGGCAGCGAAGCGACGGCACGCACCACCACGCGGTCATATTTGCCCCGGTGTTCCGCATCTTGCCCCAGCGATTCCGCCCGGCCCACCAGTGGCGTCACCTGATCGAGA
Organism: Deinococcus frigens DSM 12807; assembly: GCF_000701425.1. Taxonomy (GTDB): domain Bacteria; phylum Deinococcota; class Deinococci; order Deinococcales; family Deinococcaceae; genus Deinococcus; species Deinococcus frigens. The sequence continues at coordinate 62,882 of NZ_JNIW01000014.1, forward strand.
CCGAGCTGCGAGGCAGTTTCCCGAACGAAGTCGATCTTTTTGCGGGTCGAATCGACAGGCGTGAACCGAAGCTTTGGCCTGACGAGCGCCAGTGGGAAGGTCGGGAATCCCGCCCCCGCTCCCAGATCGAGAACAGCCAGCGCCCCCTCCAGGTATGCTCCCCGCAGGCAGGTCAGCGAATCCACGAAATGCTTGAGGACAATGTCCTCCTCGGTCTTGAGGGCGGTCAAATTCAGGCGAGTGTTGCCTTCCCGAAGCAGTTCCAACAGCCGCCCGAAGGCTGGAAGCTGGTCTATCACCTCCAGTCCCAGCGCCTGTGCGCCCCGCTGCAACAGGTCCGCGCTTTCACTCCTCACAGGCTGTACCGCATTTTCATATCTGCATAGCGCCCGTAGACGTGCGGGTCAATGCTTTCCAGCGGCAAACGGTCCAGCAATGGCATTAGCGTCTCGCGCAACACCTGGCCCCGCGCCATCCACTGAAAATAACTGCGTCCACCGTGCTCGTAGGGACCGTACAATTTAGACCCAGGACACAGTCGGAGCAATGTTTCGAAGAGTTTGTGATGGCGGGTATGCATCCGTAGGGTGACCTGGGGCTGTTTCCCATCGCCGCCAAAATGTCCCTCGCCAATCAGAATACCGAGCAGCAGCCCTTCCTCAAATGTGTTCAATGCCCACCCTCCGTTGTTTCACCGTCAAGTTTCCCGTGAAACTCAGCCGGCGTCAAGGAGACGGTACATCAGAGAGGCGGGCCGTGACCCACCAGCTCCGTCAATCTTGTTTCACCGTCAAGTTTCCCGTGAAACTCCCTGCTTTTTAAGATGGATCAGCAACGCCCCGACATCGGCATGCCGCACGCCCGGAATACGGGCTGCCTGCTCCAGCGTATGGGGACGGCTGCGGCCCAGCTTCTCGCGCGCTTCATTGGACAAGGAAGGTATGGCGGCGTAGTCCATCCCTTCCAGATTCACGTCACGGGCACGGGCCTCGGCACGGAGCTGCTGGCGGGCGCGTTCGATGTAGCCGGCGTACTTGACACGAATCTCTATGGCCTCACGTTCGGAAGCGTCAAGATCATTGCCTGGGGAAATACCCAGCGCCTCGACATCCAGCAAACCGAACTCTGGACGGCGCAGCCACGCTTCACCCGTCTGCCCACCACTGCGCTGGGATGCGAGCGCAGCCATTCCTCCAGTGACGCGGCGGTATTTCATCCGGACTCTGGCCAGATCGTCATCGGGCACCAGCCCCAGCCGATGGCCCAGGGGCGTCATACGTTCGTCGGCGTTGTCCTGGCGCGCCAGCAGGCGGTGTTCGACGCGGCTGGTCATCATGCGGTACGGTTCGTCACTGCCCTTGAAGACCAAGTCGTCCAGCAGCACACCGATGTAGCCTGTCTCGCGGCCAATCGGTTCAACCACCAGATTCAAAGCGCGGCGGGCCGCCGTCATTCCGGCCACCAGACCCTGCGCCGCCGCCTCCTCGTAGCCGCTGGTCCCGTTGATCTGTCCTGCCGTGAAGACCCCCGTAAGTAAGCGCGACTCCATATTCAGGGTCAGGTCGGTAGAGTCGATCACGTCATATTCCACCGCGTAGGCATAGCGTTGAACCACCGCCGACTCGAAACCCGGCAGCGTACGCACCAGCCCATCTTGTAAATGCGGCGGCAGCGAGGAGCTGAAGCCCTGCAAATACACCTCGCTGGTTTGAACCCCGTCCGGTTCCACGAACAGCAGGTGACGGTCGTGGTGGGCGAAACGCACCACCTTGTCCTCGATGCTGGGGCAGTAGCGCGGCCCCCGGCCCTCAATGTCACCGGAAAACATCGGAGATTCATGCAAGTTTTCATGGATCATGCGGTGCGTTTCGGGGGTGGTGTGGGTCTGCCAGGTGGGGGACTCCCCAGCACGCGGGCCAGGCGTACCGGTGAAGCCGCGCGGCTGCGGATCGGCGGGAATTTCAAGCAGCTCCATGAAATTTACTGAGTCCGCCCGGACGCGGGGCGGCGTTCCCGTTTTAAAGCGCTTGAGGATGTGGCCGGCCCGTTCCAGCGGGGCTGAGAGAAAGCGCGATGGCGGCTCACCCTGCCGCCCCTCAGCGCGCGACTGCCGTCCATACCAAGTTACAGCCCGCATAAAGGTGCCCGCTGCAACCACCACACTACGGCAGGGAAGACGGCGACCATCGGTGGTCAGGACCAGCCAGCCGCCGCAGCCATCGGATTCCAGATCAGCTGCTTCACCGCGCACGATGTCGATGTCAGGATGTCCAAAAATCACGTCCTGGGCGCGTTCTGCGTAAGCGTCGCGCTCGTTCTGAACACGCAGGGACTGAACCGCCGGACCCTTGCTGGCGTTCAACACTCGGGTGTGAATGGCCGTGTCGTCGGCCAGCCGTCCCATCAGGCCGCCCAGCGCCTGAATTTCGAAGACCAGTTGGCTCTTGCCCGGGCCGCCCACCGCCGGGTTGCAGGGCATCCGGCCCACCGTCGCCGGGTTGCCCACCAGCAGGGCCACACGCGAGAACTTGGCAGCTGCCCAGGCCGCCTCCAGGCCGGCATGGCCCCCACCAATCACGATCACATTCCAGCCATTCATCGGTGGTGAGTTTAGCTGCCCAGCCCGGTGCCAACGGTGACCCGCACCGTGGGACGATAATTGCTCAATCCAAGTTCGGATGAGCGGATGAGTGGATGGGCAGGTTTATTCATCTGGTCTTCAGGTTTCCAACCTTCTACAATTGGCCATGGACTTCGCCACCCTCCGGGCCGATCTGATCGGAACTGACGCCGTGATCCGCACGCCTTTTGGGGAGCGGCGGGTGACCTATGCCGACTACGTGGCTTCCGGACGGGCGCTCAGGAGTGTGGAAGAGCGGATCAACACGCTGGCACTGCCGCTTTACGCCAACACCCATACCGAGGACAGCGCCACCGGGGCGCACAGCACCCACCTGTCTCATCAGGCCGCCGACTACGTCCGGGAGCAACTGGGCGGAGACGCAACGTGCAAGCTGGTCTTCTGCGGCTCGGGCAGCACGGCGGCGGTGCGGCGCATTCAGGACATCCTGGGGCTGACGGTGTGTGGGGACCACCGGGCCACGGTGCTGGCCTCCATTCCCGAACACGAGCGCCCGGTGGTCTTCGTCGGCCCGTACGAACATCACAGCAACGAGGTGAGTTGGCGTGAAACCTTAGCCGAGGTGGTGGAACTGCCACTGTGCGATAAGGGCAGCCTCGATCTGGACGCCCTGGTCACGGCGCTCAAGTCCCCACAGTATGCCCGCCGCCCCAAAATCGGCTCGTTCAGCGCGGCCAGCAACGTGACCGGGCTGCTGACCGACACCCGCACAGTGGCGCGTATTCTCCACAGGCACGGGGCCTACGCCTTTTTTGACTTCGCGGCCAGCGGCCCATACGTGAAGATCGACATGAAGCCGGGCAAGCCAGATGGCTACGACGCCGTGTTCCTCAGCCCACACAAGTTCGTGGGGGGGCCGGGCACGCCAGGGCTGCTGTGTTTTCAGGACCACCTGTACCATCTGAATGTGCCCAGCACGGCGGGCGGCGGCACGGTGCGTTATGTCAGCCGCACCAAGCAGGTGTATATCGAGGACATCGAGGCCCGCGAGGACGCCGGAACGCCTGCCATTCTGGGCAAGATTCGTACGGCGCTGGCCTTTAAGGTCAAAGAGGAGCTGGGCGTGGACGAGTTGACGGCGCGGGAGCATGAGCTGTTCGCGCGGGCGCTGGAACGGCTGGGAGACAACGGGCGCATTCAGATTCTGGGCAATCCGCAGGCCGCCCGGCTGGCCTTCCTGTCCTTCTTGGTGCGCGCCACCGACGACGCCTACCTGCACCCCCGGCTGGTGGTGCGGCTGCTGAACGACCTCTTCGGGATCCAGGCGCGTGGCGGCTGTGCCTGCGCTGGACCTTACGGCCATGTGCTGCTGAACATCGACGACGAGCGCAGTGAACGGTACATGCAGTGCGCGCTGTCCAACATCGACGGCCTCAAACCGGGCTGGACCCGCCTGAACCTCGCGCCGTGGGCCAGCGATGAGGAGGTGGAGTTTCTGCTCTGCGCCACCGAATTCGTGGCTGAACACGGCGCGCGTTTCCTGCCGCTGTACGCCTTCGACTGGATGAGCGGGGCATGGACGCACGCGCAGGACGAGGCCCCCATGGACTTGTTTGGAGAGCAGCGACCACAGACCGCTGGGGGAGAGGTGCCGTTCGCCGCCTATCTGGAAGAGGCGCAGCGCGTTTTAGAGACCCTGGGGCCAGTAGGGGAGGGGAGAGCCGTTCCCACGTACGTCCCCGCCGATCTGGTGTTTTTCGCGCACTGAACGGGAGCAAGGCTCTCCCCATAGCTCCTGAAAGCCACTCCCGTCCACACCTGCCGGACGGGCCTGCCTCCTGTTCTGTCCACGCCCAGCGGCTAGAATGCCTAACGCCCGTTAGTTTAGACAGCAGTTAGACAGATTCCGCCGATGGCAGAGAAGGCTCCACAGTCTGCCGCACGCTCAGGAGGCCCGCCTCAGATGACCCCATTCCAGATCAACCCTGCCCCTCCGGTTGAATTCTTATCGGTTCCGGAAATTCAACCTTTCACCGCCGAACCGATCCGCTATGTGGGCGAGGACGGCCTGCCGGTCCATCCGCTGCCCGACGCCTACACACCCGAGCGCCTGCGCGAGCTGCACAGCGTGATGCTGCGCGCCCGCGAGTTCGACCGCAAGCTGATCACGCTGCTGCGGCAGGGGCGCACCACCTTTTATGCACAGTCCAGCGGCATGGAGGCCACCCAGGTGGGGCTGGCGCACTCGGTCCGGCCCGGCCACGACTGGGTGTGGCCGTATTACCGCGATCACACGCTGGCCCTGGCGCTGGGCGTGCCGATGTTCGAGCTGATCAGCCAGTGCCTGGGCAGCAATTCCGATCCCAGCCGGGGCCGCCAGATGCCGCACCACTTCGCCGCCCGCAAGCAGAACTTCGTATCCATCAGCAGTTCCATTGCCAACCAGGTGCCGCCTGCTACGGGTACGGCGATGGCGCAAAAGTATCTGGGCACCGACGAGATTACCGTCTGCACCTTCGGCGACGGGGCCACCAGCGAGGGCGACTGGCACGCTGGAATGAACATGGCCGGAGCGATGGCCGCGCCGTGCCTGTTCGTGTGCGAGAACAACCAGTGGGCCATCAGCACCAACCTGCGTGGCCAGACCGCCAGCGAGAACATCCACATCAAGGCCAGGGCGTACGGCATGCCCGGTTTCTACGTGGACGGCAACGATCTGGTGGCCGTGATGGAGGTCTGCACGCACGCCGCCGGGTGGGTGCGCGCCGGAAACGGCCCCGCGCTGGTGGAGTGCCTGACCTACCGCGTCGGCTCGCACAGCAACGCAGACGCGGACGCCGAGAAGCACTACCGCACCCGCGAGGAAGTGCAGGAATGGCTGGGCCGTGATCCGATTGTGCGGGTGGAAAAACTGCTGGAACACCTGGGCCATCCCATCGAATCCGAGGAGCGCTCCAACATGATTTCCGCCGTTCACCGCGAGGTGGATCAGCAGGTCATCCGCGCCGAGGCCACCGGGCAGCCCGACTGGCGAATCATGTTTGAGGACGTCTATTCCGACATGCCCGCCCATCTGCGCGAGGAAGCGGCCATGCTGCGCGCCGAGCAGGCTGAGCAGACCGGGGGGGACCGCAAGTGACCGCCACGCAGGAAAAACAGAGCCTGCCAGCCGCCACCCCCGAAACCCGCACCATCAACCTGATCACCGCCATCACCGAGGCGCTGCACGAGGAGATGGAGCGCGACGACCGGGTGGTGCTGTTCGGTCAGGACGTGGGCGCACGCGGCGGCGTGTTCATGGCGACGGCGGGACTTCAGGCCAGCTTCGGCCAGCGGCGCGTGTTCGACACCCCCCTCAGCGAGGCCAGCATCGTGGGCGCGGCGGTGGGGATGGCGGTGCGTGGCCTGAAACCCGTGGCCGAGATCCAGTTCGCCGACTACATGGGGCCGGGCTTCGATCAGATCATCTCTCAGGCGGCCAAAATGCGCTACCGCAGCGGCGGCCAGTACACCGCGCCGCTGGTGATCCGCACCCCATCCGGCGGCGGCGTCAAGGGCGGCCACCACCACAGCCAGAGTCCCGAGAGTTATTACACCCACACGCCGGGCCTAAAAGTGGTGATGCCCAGCACGCCCTACGACGCCAAGGGGCTGCTGAAAGCCGCCATCCGAGGGGAAGACCCAGTGATCTTCTTTGAACCCAAGCGGCTGTACCGCGCCTCCAAAGGGGAAGTGCCGGGCCACGACTACACCGTCAGGATCGGTGAGGCTGCCATCCGCCGCGAGGGGACGGACCTGAGCCTGATCGGCTACGGCGGCGTGATGCCCGATCTGGAACGCGCCGCCGACGCGCTGGGGGCCGAGGGCGTCAGCGTGGAGGTCATTGACCTGCGCAGTCTGGTGCCATGGGATAAGGAGCTGGTGGTGGACAGTGTGCAGAAGACGGGCCGCGCCGTGCTGGTCAGCGAGGCCCCGCGCATCAGCAACTTCATGGGCGAGGTGGCGTACAGCATCCAGGCCGCCGCCTTCGACTCGTTGCTGGCTCCGGTGGGGCAGGTGGCAGGCTTCGACACGCCGTATCCCTACGTGCAGGACAAGATCTACCTCCCCGGCCCCAACCGCATCACGGCGGCCTGCGTGCAGGCGCTGAACTATTAGCACCTTCGCGCTGCCCACACCGCGCGTGAGCCTGCGCCTATGAAGCTCAAGCTGAACCCTGAGCTGCTGCGCCCGCTGCTGGGCACCCTGGGCCTGATGATCGGCTTCGGCCTGTACGCGGTGGCGGGCGACTTGCCCCAGCCGTGGCACAACCTGAGCATCGGCGCGATGTTCGTCCTGCTGGGCGTCAGTGCCTACCTGTACGCCAGGGGCGAACGCTGGATTCAGGTGCTGGGCGGTGTACTGACCGTTTACGGCGTGCTGCGAATGTTTGTCATCGGCTAGAGGCGAGCAACCGCCCCACATCCCCACCCTATTCCCCCACCCCGAAGAGGTAATTCGTGAAAGAAATCCTGCTCCCCGAACTGGCCGAAAGCGTTGTCGAAGGCGAAATCCTCAAGTGGCTGGTGGAGGAAGGCGACACCATTGAGCTGGAACAGCCGCTGTGCGAGGTCATGACCGACAAGGTGACGGTGGAATTGCCCAGCCCGGCAGCGGGCATCCTGAGCAAGCGCATGGCGCAGGAGGGCGACGTGGTGGCCGTCCACGCCGTCATCGCGCTGATCGACGAGGGGGGTGAGGCGGGCGCGGCAGCCACCCCCGACTCTGCCCAGCCTGACTCTGCCCACCCCAACTCTGCCCAGCCCGGCCCCACCCAGGCCATTCAGAACAGCGGCGAAAATCCGGCCACCGCCGACGCCCAGTTGCCCCCACAGGCCCAGGAGGAGCGCGAGCAGATGAGCGCCGACGAGGCTGAGGAGCAGGGCGGCAGCATCGTGGAGGCGGGCCACCTGAAGGGCGGGGCCGACGACGATTCCAGCAGTCTGTTCAAGGCCTTTGCCTCCGATGAACAGGTGAAGGTGCAGGGCCTGGGCAGCCGCAGCGGCAGCGGCGCGCCGGGCAGCTCCACCGCCGGGACAGGAACATTGGAGCGCGGGCCTGCGCCCGCCCGCGCCGATGGCCGCGTGCTGGCCGTTCCCGCCGCCCGCCAACTGGCCCGCGAGATGAACATTGATCTGGCGCAGGTCCAGGGCAGCGGTCCCAACGGGCGTATCCGGGTGCAGGACGTGGCAGAGCATGGGCAGGGTGGAGGAGGGCAGGCGGCTGCGCCTCAGACCCAGTCGCAGGCTCAGGCCCCGCAGGCGCAGGCCGCATCAGCTCCAGCCAGCCAGCCCCAGCCTGCCGCGAAGGGCGCAGGCGGAATGCCCGTCGCGCCCGTTCAGTACCGCACGCCCAGGGGCTATGAACACCTGGAAAACCGCGTGCCGCTGCGGGGCATGCGCCGCGCCATCAGCAACCAGATGCAGGCCAGCCACCTGTATACCGTCCGCACCCTGACCGTGGACGAGGTGAATCTGAGCAAGCTGGTGGACTTCCGCAGCCGGGTCAAGGAGGAGGCGAAGGCGGCGGGCGTCAAACTGTCGTATCTGCCGTTCATCTTCAAGGCAGTCACGGCGGCGCTCAAGAAGTATCCCAGCCTGAACACGTCCTTCGACGAGTCCAGCGGCGAGATCGTCCAGAAGCGGTACTACCACATGGGCATGGCCGTGGCCACCGACGCGGGCCTGACCGTTCCCGTGCTGCGGGACGTGAATCAAAAAAGCATCTTCGAGCTGGCGCGCGAGGTTGTTGATCTGGCGGGCCGCGCCCAGGCGGGCAAGCTGGCACCGGACGAACTGACGGGCAGCACCTTCTCGGTCACCAACATCGGCTCGATTGGCGCGCTGTTCTCGTTCCCGATCATCAACGTGCCGGACGCCGCCATTCTGGGGATTCACAGCATCGTCAAGCGGCCCATCGTGGATGAACACGATAATATCGTGGTGGCCCACATGATGTACCTGAGCCTGTCCTTCGATCACCGATTGGTAGACGGCGCGGAGGCCGCCCGCTTCTGCAAGGAAGTGATCCGCCTGCTGGAAGACCCGGACCGGCTGATGCTGGAGGCCATGTAAGCCGCCCGGCTGCACCGAACCCCAAGCCGACGTAAATCCCAAGCCGACAGATCCCAAGCCGACATAAAGGTGTGCCCCGAATTCGTCAAGGGCGCATCAGCTTGAAGGATTAAGGTGAGGTACCGGGAGCATTTCAATTGCTCCGTCCCTCCCTATCCCTCATCCTCCAGGAGACTCCGCTACACTGCCATGATGACCCGAATCCTCATTTCCCTGCTGTGCCTGACGGCCCTGGCCCCCACGGCAGGGGCGCTCAAGGTGCAGGTCTGGGACCGGGAATTACAGACCAAGGTGGGCGACGGCGAGAGCAGCGGCAGCAAACTGATGATGCAGTTCGTGGGCGATTACGACGGCCCGGTGGTGGTGCTGTTTGCCCAGACCGATGAGGAAAAGTCGCGCGCGACTTTCCCCGGCCTCAAGAGCAGCTATAACGGCACCCTCAGCAAGGGGCTGCTGACCTTGCAGGTGCCGGGCACGTCCGGGGCCAGCCCCGCCAATACCTCCCTGACGCTCAGCAAATTTCTGATTCCCTTCAAACTCACCCTCAGCGCCCAGCCTGCCGGACAGTCCCTGAGCCTGCCGGGCCTGAAAACTACGGAGTCTGCGGCCAAGGACAGTCCATCCAAAGACGGCGCGGCCAAAGACGGTAAGTAAGCCTTTCCATCCGTCCTACCCTCAAGGAGATCCATGCTGGCGCAGATTCTGGTTGTAGAAGACGATCCACACCTCGGCCCGCTGCTCAAGGAATACTTGTCCAGCGATTACCAGGTGCATCACTCCGCCACGTTGCGCGGCGCTCAGGAGTGGCTGGGAATGCACAGCGCCCAACTGATCTTGCTGGATCTGAACCTGCCCGACGGCGACGGCCTGGATCTGGTGCAGGCGTTGCGGCAGTACAGCAGCACGCCGGTGCTGGTCCTCTCTGCCCGTAGCGGCGTGCAGGAGCGCGTGGCCGGGCTGAATGCCGGGGCCGACGACTACCTGACCAAGCCGTTTGCCATGCCGGAGCTGGACGCCCGGATCACCGCCCTGCTGCGCCGCACCGCCGCCGGAACCGGGGTGAATCTGGGCAACACCAGCCTCAGCACCTCCAGCCTGCTGCTGACGGTGAACGACAAAAGCATCAATCTGACCGAACACGAGGCCCGCATCCTGGAACTGATGATGCGGACGCCCGAGCGGGTGTTCTCGCGGGCCGACATCGAGTCCCATCTGTACGGCTGGGAAACGCCCAACAGCAACAGCGTGGAAGTGCGGATCTCGCAGCTTCGCAAGAAATTGGAGCAATCGGACAGTGACCTGAGGATTCGGACCATCCGCAACGTCGGCTACGTGCTGCAAGCCTGAGCGCTGAACTGCAGATGCTTCCGCCTGCCCGCCCCGCCCCGAATGCGCCCGCCGCACCACACAGGCGGGGCGTGGTGCTGACGCCGGGGGCCGGGCTGTCCTCGGCGCGGGTGGCGTGGCGGCACAGCCTGCGCTTCCGGCTGGCGGCCACCTACAGCCTGCTGGCGCTGGCTTTGATCATGCTGATCAGCCTGGGCGTGGTCACGCTCTTGCTGTCGCGCATGGATCAGCAGTTTGGTGACCGGCTGAATGACCGTGCAGATACACTGGCCGAGGCCTTCACCACTTCCGGCGCGGGCCTGGGCAAGACGGCGGGCGGAGCCAATGCCTACACCATGTTGATCGACGGAGACGGCAATGTGGTGGCGGCCAGCCCCATTTTGCGGAATTTTCAGAAAGCGCCGTATCCGTACGGGGAACAGTCGCGGGTCAATGTCGGGGAGACCTCGGTGCGGGCGGTCAAACGCAAGGCCGGGGCGTTTGGGACGCTGTGGGTGGGCCTGCCTGAGGATGACCTGATTGCGGCCCGCCAGAGCGCCGCCAGCGCCCTGTTGATCGCGCTGGTGTTCACGCCGCTGATCCTGCTGCTGGTGGGCTGGTGGGTGGGCCAGCGGGCGCTGTCGGGGCTTCAGGGGGCAGCGAACCTAGCAGATCAGATCGATCCCACGCGCAGCCTCGCCACGCTGCCCCTGCCTGCCCGCGAAGACGAGGTTCACCGCCTGCTGAGCGCCATCAACCGCCTGATGGTCCGCATCGAGGCCGGGCAGGCACGTGAGAAGCAGTTGCTGGGCCAGATCGTGCATGAGCTGGGCGCACCGCTGACCGTCCTGAAGGCCAGTCTGCGCCGTGCCGAGGAGCGCACCGACGATCCCGAGGTCCGCCGCGCCGCGCTGGTGGCCGATGAATTGACCTTTACCACTCAGGACCTGATGCAACTGGCACGCGGCCAACTGGAATTGAAGCTGGCCTGGCACTACATCCCCGCGCGCACCCTGCAAGAGCGGCTGGAACGGCTGGTGCCTGGCACGGCTTTCGAGGGAAACTGGACCGGCGGCATCCTGTGCGACCCGGACCGGCTGACCCAAGCCATTCGCAATTTACTGGCGAATGCCCGCCGCGCGGCGGGATCAGAAGGCCGTGTGGAACTTACGCTGGAGGAAAGGGCCGACGACCTGACCTTTACTGTGCGCGACAGCGGGCCCGGCCTGCCGCCCGAGCTGGGCGAGCGCATCTTCGATGCATTTGTCAGCGGCTCGGGCAGCAGCGGGCTGGGCCTGAGCGTGGCGCGGCAGATCGCGGTGATGCACGGCGGCAGCCTGAGCGGCGGCAACCATCCTCAGGGCGGCGCGCAATTCGTGCTGGGGATTCCAAGCGCGGCGCTGGGAGACGAGGACTGAGCTGGGTGGAGCAGCGGTGGTGAAGGATGACGGGAGCCGCCGAACGAACCGCCGTGCCGGGCCGTCAGACAGGCTTTTGGCCTGCCTTCGCTGGCTCTGCGCCACTGGCCCTCTCCCCGCTATCCTGACCCGGTGACCATCCCCACCCACACTTCCGAACTGCTGGCCCTGCTGACCCTGCGCCTGACGCCCAACCTGGGGCCGCGCCGGATCGAAGCGCTGCGGCGGCATTTCGGCAGTGCGGGGGAAGCCTTAGACGCCCCACTGACGAAGTTGCGCGACGTGCCGGGTCTGGACGCCAAAAGTGTGGCCGGGATGGGCAATGCCAAGGCGGCAGCGGGCGCACAGGCCGAACTGGAAAAGGCAGCACGAATGGGCGTCACGCTGCTGGGCCGGGGGCTGCACGGCTACCCGGCGGCCCTGGAGGCCTTGGGCGATCCGCCCCCGGTACTGTGGGTGCTGGGGGCGCTGCCAACGCTGGACGTGGTGCCGCGCGCCGTGGGCATCGTGGGAACTCGGGCTGCCAGTCCGTATGCGGTGAGCCTGACCCGCAAGATTTCCGGCAATCTGGCGCGGGCGGGCGTGGTGATCGTCAGCGGATTGGCGCGCGGCATCGACACGGCGGCGCACGGCGCGGCGGTGGAGGCCGGAGGCCACAGCATCGGCGTGCTGGGCTGCGCCGTCAACGTGATCTATCCCCGCGAGAACGAGCGACTGGCCGAACGCCTGACCCTGATCAGCGAATATCCGCTGGACACCGGCCCCGCCCAGCACCACTTCCCAACGCGCAACCGTTTGATTGCGGCCCTCAGCGCAGGAACCCTGGTGGTTGAAGGCGAGCGGAAATCGGGCAGCCTGATCACCGCCACCCACGCGCTGGAATGCGGGCGCACCGTGTTCGCGGTCCCCGGCAGGGCGGGCGATCCCCGCGCCGCTGGTCCCCACGCCCTGCTCCGTGACGGCGCGGTGCTGACCGAATCCGCCCAGGACGTGCTGGACGAGCTGGGCTGGGGTCAGGCTCCCACCGCGCCCATTCCCGATCTGCCCCCCGAGCAGGCCCGCGTACTGAAGGCCCTGAGTGCCCCCTCCACGCTGGACGATCTTCAGGCGGCAACAGGCTTGCCCCTGCCGGAGCTTCAGACCGCCCTGGTCATGCTGCAACTGATGGGCCTGGCCGAAGAGGTGGGCGGACGGTGGGCGCGGCGCTGAACCGAATTCAGGCGTGCGGAGGACCGAAATCCTTTTCCACATCCACGCGCGGCGGCCCTTGGAGGGTCACGCCCTCGCGCGCAGGTTCGGTCAGATCGGGAAGGAGACCTTGCAACCCGACGTTCAGGTGACCCCCAACCCCACGAACCCCGTCTGAAGCCGGATCGAGGCTGAGCGTCCAGCCTCCGCCCTCCCACAGCGTTCCAAGCGTCAAAACCTCGCCCCGCTCCAGGGCGGCAAGTTCCAGATCGTCGATGCGGACGCGGACGTCTCGGCGCGTAAAGCGGACTTTCATGCGCCCTATTCTGCCCGCCCCGCCTGACAAAGCGCTCTATGGTAGGGCCATGAACATCCTGATTCTGGGCGGCACGCAGTTCGTGGGGCGGCACATCGTGGAGGCATTTCTGGCTTCAGGCCACACAGTGACGGTCCTGACGCGCGGCAAATCCAAGGACGAGCTGCCAGAGCAAGTCGAGCGCCTCCACGGGGACCGCGACGAGGGCGCAGCGGGTCTGAGCGCCTTGGAGGGCCGGGAGTGGGACGCCTGCGTGGATGTCAGCGGCTACACGCCCCGGCAGGTGCGCGCCAGCGCGGAAGGCTTGCAGGGCCGCGTGGGGCGCTATGTCTTCGTCAGCACCGTCAGCGTCTACGCCGAGCCGCAGCGCCATCCGGTGCGCGAGGACGATCCGCTGTCCGCGCCCACTGCCGAGGACGTGACCGAGGTTTCGGGCGACTCCTACGGTCCCCTCAAGGTTACCTGCGAGAACATCGTCCACGAGGTCTACGGCGGTCACTGCACGGTGCTGCGCCCGCAGATCGTGGCCGGGCCGTTCGATCACACCGCGCGCTACCCGTACTGGGTGGACCGCGCCGCGCGTGGTGGGGCCGTGCTGGCCCCCGGCGACGGCGCAGACCACCTTCAGGTCATCGACGCCCGCGATCTGGCGCGCTTCACGGTCAAGGTGGTTGAAGGCGGAATAGACGGCATCTTCAACATGGCCGGGCCGCGAATACGCTGGGCCGACTTCATGAATGTGCTGGGCGTCTGCGATCCCGTCTGGGTGGATGGCAAAACGTTAGAGGCCAACGATCTGAGCTTCAAGGCACTGCCCGTTTACATCCCAGAAGGCAGCGAACAGGGCGGCCTGATGGATGTGGACAATACGCGGGCGCTGGCAGCCGGTCTGACCCTGACCGATCCGGCGGTGACCGCGCGGGACACGCGCGAATGGAGCAAGGACGCGGACCTCAAATACGTCCTGACCCCCGAGCGCGAGGCCGGGATTCTGGCGTCGCTGGGGGGCTAGGCCGCTCATCTGATCGGGCCGGAGGGCGGAGGGGCGGGTGATATGCTGACCCGCGCTGAACAGTCCACTAGGGCAGTCCGTAAGGGAGGTGTGCGCCTATCACGCAGGAAATCTGGTCGGACGTGCTGGGGTACGTCCGCAAGAACATTTCGGAAGTCGAATATCACACCTGGTTCGCCCCAGTGAAAAATCTGGGCGTGCAGGAGGGTTCGCTGGTGCTGGGCGTCCGCAACTCCTTCGCGCAGGAGTGGTTCCGCAAGCATTATCTGGAGCTGCTCGAAGACGCGCTGCGTTCGCTGGGCGCGCAGAATCCACAGGTCAGCTTTCAGGTCCTGCCCGCCGCGCAAGACACGTTGCTCTCCCTGAATGACCCGCCGCCCCCGCCCAGCAGACCGCCGCCTAGCAATTCCGGCGGCCCCTCGGCGCAGGACCAGGCCGAGAACCGCAAACGGCTGAATCCCAAATACACCTTCGAGAACTTCGTGGTGGGGCCGAACAACAACCTGGCCCACGCGGCGGCGATGGGCGTGGCCGAGTCTCCCGGCAAGGCGTACAACCCGCTGTTTATCTACGGCGACGTGGGCCTGGGCAAGACCCACCTGATGCACGCGGTGGGCCACTACATGTCCGAGCGCTTTCCCGACAAGCGCATCGAGTACGTCTCCACCGAGTCGTTTACCAATGACCTGATCAACGCCATCCGCGACGACAAGATGACCCAGTTTCGCAACCGCTACCGCAGCGTGGACCTGCTGCTGGTGGATGACATCCAGTTTCTGGCGGGCAAGGAGCGCACGCAGGAGGAGTTCTTCCACACCTTCAATGCGCTGTACGAGAACCACAAGCAGATCATCCTCAGCTCGGACCGTCCGCCCAAGGACATCCAGACCCTGGAAGGCCGCCTGCGAAGCCGCTTCGAGTGGGGACTGATCACGGATATCCAGTCACCGGAGTACGAGACGCGCGTGGCGATTCTCAAGATGAACGCCGAACACAACCGCATCGACATCCCGCAGGAAGTGCTGGAATTGATCGCCCGGCAGGTCACCAAGAACATCCGCGAGCTGGAGGGTGCCCTGATGCGCGTGGTGGCCTTTTCCAGCCTGAACAACGTGCCGTTCTCGCGCGCGGTGGCCGCCAAGGCCCTGAGCAACGTGTTTGCGCCGCAGGAGGTCAAGGTCGAGATGATCGACGTGCTGCGGCAGGTGGCGGCCCATTACAACATGCCCCCAGACGTGATCCGGGGTTCAGGCCGCGTGCGCGAGGTGGTGGTACCGCGCCAGGTGGCCCAGTACCTGATCCGTGACCTGACGGATCACTCGCTGCCCGAGATCGGGCAGTTCTTCGGCAAGGACCATTCCACGATCATGCACGGCATCAGCAAGGTCACCGAACAGTTGGGCAAGGATCAGGAAGTCACAGCGTCGGTGGAGCTGCTGCGCCGCAAAATGCAGGGGCTGGATGAGGAGGATCTAGATGCGTAATCTGCTTGTCCAATTCTGCCAGGCCATAAATAAGTTCCAAATTCCGTTCCAAAACGGTGTGCAGAGTTTCACAAGCTGTGGATAACCCTGTGGATAACCTGTGGATAACCCCGTTTTTTCTGTGGATAACTTTGTGGATAACTCGCCCCTTTTCCACCCTTGTGGATAACCCCCCTTTTTGTCCACAGGTTATCCACAGGCAAGTGCCACTTATCCACAATTTCGTCCACAGGCCAAACACGCGCCCAGCGCAGCCGCAGGCCACTTATCCACAGTTTCCACAGGCCCTATTACTACTACTATTATCTTTTATAGTTAATAAAGACAGGTAAGAGATAGGGGTTGGAAGGCAAGCCAGAAAATCTTAGACCAAGCCCAAAAAGTGAGACGCTGAAATGACAGGACACCCGCAGATGGAATCCGGCCAAAGTACCCGAGAGGATCAGGCATGAAAGCCCACGTCACCAAAAAAGTGTTGAGCGAAGGATTGGGATTGCTGGAACGGGTGGTCCCCAGCCGCAGCAGCAATCCGCTCCTGACCTCGCTAAAAGTCGAGGCCAGCGAGGCGGGGCTGACGCTGAGCGGCACGAACCTGGAAATTGACCTGTCGTGTTTCGTGCCTGCCGAGGTGCAGGAGCCAAAAGATTTTGTGGTTCCCGCGCACCTGTTCGCGCAGATTGTCCGCAATCTGGGCGGCGAACTGGTGGAGCTGGAGCTGGTGGGGCAGGAGCTGGCGGTGCGTTCGGGCGGATCGGATTTCAAATTGCAGACCGGCGACACCGAGGCGTATCCGCCCCTGAGCTTTCCGGGCAACGCGGACCTGAGCCTGAACGCCGAGGAACTGGCCCGCGCCCTGGGCAGCGTGCGCTACGCCGCCAGCAACGAGGCTTTTCAGGCGGTCTTCCGGGGCATCAAACTCGAACACCACGCCGACACTGGCTCGGCGCGCGTGGTCGCCAGTGACGGCTACCGCGTAGCGATCCGCGACTTCCCGGTCAGCGGCGACGGCAGAAACCTGATCATTCCAGCCCGCAGCGTCGATGAGCTGATCCGCGTCCTCAAGGACGGCGAGGCCCGGTTTACCTATGGCGAGGGCATGCTCAGCGTCACCACGGACCGCGTGCGGATGAACCTCAAGCTGCTGGACGGCGACTTCCCCGACTACGAGCGCGTGATTCCCAAGGACATCAAGCTTCAGGTCACCCTGCCCGCCACCGCCCTCAAGGAGGCCGTGAACCGCGTGGCCGTGCTGGCCGACAAAAACGCTAATAACCGCGTCGAATTTCTGGTGTCCGAGGGCCAGTTGCGCTTGGCTGCCGAGGGCGACTATGGCCGCGCCCAGGACACCCTGGAAGTCACGCAGGGCGGCGTGGAACCGGCCATAAGCCTGGCCTTCAACGCCCGCCACGTCCTCGATGCCCTTGGTCCGATTGAAGGCGAGGCCGAGCTTCTCTTCTCCGGCTCCACAAGCCCCGCAATCTTCCGCGCGAGCGGCGGAGGTGGCTACATGGCTGTTATGGTCACGCTGCGCGTTTAAGGGGCCACTGGAGGGCGGCACGGGGCATCTGGCCGGACGTGCTGCCCTCCACTTCTGAATTTGCACGACTTCTGTTTTGTTTTTGACAAAGTTATCTATATGAATTCTGATTGTGGATAACTTCTGTGGATAACTCGCGTTGGTCTGAGTGCCGGGTAAATCGTTGCGTCAAAAGTAAGCTGTAGACGGCGAAAGTTATCCACAGGGGCAGACCGTGTGGATAACTTCTGTGGATAAATCTCGATCTGGAGGATATTTTTACAATTTTTCGATCCGGGTGGCCTGTGACCACACCACCTCCCAGCCGGCCCGCACGCCGCTCATACAAATCCGTGTGCCCGCAGGTGTCGGGCGGTCTGGTGGAAACATTGCCGGCCACCATCTGTGGATCGCCCGAAACCACATCCAGCCTGGAGCGGTAGCGGATGAACGCCACGTCGCTAAAATGGCGGACTTCGATCTCCGAAATAACCTCCCAGACGAGGTATTTCAGGCGTCCGGCGGCAATGGCGTCCAGGTATTTATCCCGGCTCAGGCGCAGGCCGCTGGGCGTGATCAGTTCAAACTCTGGGGCGTGGAGTTGCTGCGCGGTATTCATGTCGCCGGACACCAGCGCTTTCAGGCGGGTGCGTTCCAGCGCGCGAATTTCGTCGGGTATGGATCACTCTACAGAGCAGTTGCCTCCATCGCCCAACCGATTTAGACCGCCCCTGCCCCGGCCTGGCGTCTGGCGCTTATAGTGTCCGAGATACACCTAACTCGCATCTCAAAGCTGAGTGGGTGGCGTTCGGGAGGACTCGTCATGAACATTGAAAAAGTGATCGCCCGTGAAGTGCTGGACTCGCGCGGAAACCCCACCGTGGAAGCCGAAGTCCATCTGGACAGCGGTTATGTGGGCCGCGCCATCGTTCCCAGCGGGGCCAGCACCGGCACCCACGAGGCGCTGGAACTCCGTGACGGCGGCAGCCGCTACGGCGGAAAGGGCGTGCAGAAGGCCGTCAAGAACGTGAACGAGGCGCTGGGGCCTGCCGTGGTGGGCCTGGACGCCAGCGATCAGGGCGCGGTGGACGAGGCGCTGATGGAACTGGACGGCACGCCCAACAAGGGCAAGCTGGGCGGCAACGCCATCCTGGCCGTCAGCCTTGCCACCAGCCGCGCCGCCGCCGAGGAACTGAATATCCCGCTGTACCGCTACCTGGGCGGCAGCAACGCCAAGACGCTGCCCGTGCCGATGATGAATGTGATCAACGGCGGCATGCATGCCGACAACTCGGTGGATTTTCAGGAGTTCATGGTCATGCCGGTGGGCGCGCCCAGCTTCCGCGAGGCGCTGCGCTACGGCACCGAGACCTTCCACAGCCTCAAGAAAGTGCTGAGCGGGCGCGGGTACAACACCAACGTCGGCGACGAGGGCGGCTTTGCCCCGGACCTTAAGAGCAACGAGGAGGCCCTGGAAGTGCTGCTGGAGGCCATCGAGAAGGCCGGATTCGAGGCGGGCAAGGACATCTGCATCGCGCTGGACCCCGCCGTGACCGAGCTGTACAAGGACGGCAAATACCACCTGGAAAGCGAGGGCCGCGTACTGTCCACCGCCGAGATGGTGGATTTCTGGGCCGACTGGGCCAGCCGCTATCCCATCGTGAGCATCGAGGACGGCCTGGCCGAGGACGACTGGGACGGCTGGCAGGCGCTGACCACCAGGATTGGTGACAAGGTGCAACTGGTGGGCGATGACCTGTTCGTGACCAACCCCGAACGCCTCCAGCGGGGCATCGACACCGGCGTGGGCAACGCGATTCTGGTCAAGGTCAACCAGATCGGCTCGCTGACCGAGAGCATGGACGCCATCGAGCTGGCCAAGCGCCACCACTACGGCACTATCATCAGCCACCGCAGCGGCGAGTCTGAGGATTCGTTCATCGCCGATCTGGCGGTGGCCACCAACGCCGGGCAGATCAAGACGGGCAGCGCCAGCCGCAGTGACCGCATCGCCAAGTACAACCAACTGCTGCGGATCGAGGAGATGCTGGGAGACCGCGCCGTGTATCCGGGCCGCAAGGCGCTCAGGTAACAAAAAACACAGGCGGCGGACGCTGGACGAGAACGACAATCCAGAGTTCGCCGCTTTCTTGAAATTCACCCTTCCAGATTTGTTTGGAATCACTTCCAACTTCACCTGCACACTGGCACTCGCACACTGGTTTTTTGAGCGTGCTGCAAAACGAGGCAATCACATGAAACATTTTGACCGAGCCACCAAGATCGTTGCCACCGTCGGGCCAGCCAGCCGCAGTCCGGAAGTGCTGGGCCGCATGATGGACGCGGGCCTGAACGTCGTCCGCATGAACTTCAGCCACGGCGACCCCGAAGACCACCGCCAGACCTACACCATGGTCCGCGAACTGGCCGCCCAGAAGGGCATCACGGTGGGCATCTTACAGGACCTGCAAGGCCCGAAGATTCGCGTCGGGCGCTTTGCCGAGGGGTCCGTGACGCTGGCTCCTGGCGATCACTTCACGATCACGATGGACGACGTGGAGGGCGACGCCACGCGCGTTTCCACCACCTACAAGGACCTGATCCGCGACGTGCACCCCGGCATGGTGCTGCTGCTCGACGACGGCAACATGGCCCTGCGCGTGGAGGGCATTCGCGGCAACGACATCCTGACGGGCGTGGTGATCGGCGGCGTCCTGAAGAACAACAAGGGCATCAACGTTCCCGAGGCGGATCTGAGCGTGCCTGCCCTGTCTGACAAGGACGTGTCCGACATGGAATTCGGCGCGGAGCTGGGCGTGGACTGGGTGGCCCTGAGCTTCGTGCGCTCGCGCGACGACCTGCTGCTGGCCCGGCACTACCTGTCGCGCTTCGGCAGCCGCGCCAAGCTGATGGCCAAGATTGAGAAGCCGCAGGCGGTGGACCGCTTCGAGGACATTCTCAAAGAGGTGGACGGCATCATGGTGGCGCGCGGTGATCTGGGCGTGGAGATGCGCGCCGAACAGGTGCCCACCATTCAGAAACGGTTGATCCGTCTGTGCCGCGAGGCGGGCAAGCCGGTCATTACGGCCACGCAGATGCTGGAGAGCATGATCAGCCTGCCGCGCCCCACCCGCGCCGAGGCCAGCGATGTGGCCAACGCCATTTACGACGGCACCGACGCCGTGATGCTGTCTGCCGAGTCGGCGGCGGGCCTGTACCCGGTGGAGTCGGTGGCGATGATGGACCGGATCGCCCGCGAGGCCGAGTCCAGCGAGCATTACAGCATGCTCCAGCGCCAACTGGTGATCGACACCACGCTGGCCCAGGACTCGATCGCCTATTCGGCATGCAACATCGGGGCCAAGCTGGGGGCGTCCG
This sequence comes from Deinococcus frigens DSM 12807, assembly GCF_000701425.1. Taxonomy (GTDB): domain Bacteria; phylum Deinococcota; class Deinococci; order Deinococcales; family Deinococcaceae; genus Deinococcus; species Deinococcus frigens. The sequence goes on from NZ_JNIW01000014.1 coordinate 83,214, forward strand.
CCGTGGTGGCTTTTACCAGCACCGGCGGCGCGGCCCTGCGGATCGCCAAGAACCGTCCGCCGCTGGCCATTCTGGCCCTGACCCCCAACGAGGTCACCCGCAACCAGTTGGCCCTGAGCTGGGGCGTCGTGCCGCTGCTGAGCGAGGACCCGCGCAATACCGACGACATGGTCCGCATTGCCAACAAGGAATTGAAGAACAGCAACCTGGCCGATGTGGGGGACCGCTACGTGATCACGGCGGGTGTGCCCTTCGGCGTGCAGGGGACCACCAACATGCTGCGCGTGGAGGCCCTCCGCGAAGAGGGCGTGGTGTCCCAGTTCTGATCCCAGCCAGTTGAACGCTGACCCGCCTGGACCGCAGAAGTCAGGGGCGGGTCAGATTTTTTATCCACAGGCACGGGGTTTATCCACACCCTGCCTGTGGATAAGTCCACAACAGAATCTGGGGTTCCCGCCGTCCAGAACGCTTTCCACAGCCTCCAGAGTTATCCACACCAGCCTGTGTATAACTTTCGATTTTTTCCACAACCCCCCTTCCGCACAAGACGCCCGTGAAGGCCCCGTGAAGACGCCGGGTGGGTCAGGACTCTAGAACGAGGCGCGCGAACTTGTCCTTGCCCTTCTGAATGACCGCGCCGCCCTCTGCGGTCAGCTCGTTCCGTGTTAATTGCCCCTGCGGATCGGCGTAGGTCTCGCCGTTCAGCTTTAGCCCCCGATTCTGAATTAACTTGCGGGCGGCTCCGTTGCTGGGTTCCAGGCCCGCCAGCACGACCAGTTTGGCCATGCTGATGCGGTCTGCATCTATGCTGTCATCCAGTTCAGCCGTGATGTTGATGGTGGGAATGTTGTCGGGGATGCCGCCCTTCGCCACACTCCTGAAGCGGTCTTCGGCGGCGTCCAGGTCGGCGTCGGGTGAGAACCACGGCACCACGGCGCGGGCCAGTGCGCGGTGGGCGGCGACAGGATGCCCATTCAGCAGCTCCGAAATCTCGGCCTTCGGCAGATCGGTCAGCAGCGTAAAATAGTTGTCCAGCAACGCGTCCGGCACTTTCATCAGCCTGGCGAACATCAGGTGCGGTTCGTCGGTCAGGCCGATGTAGTTGTCCAGGCTCTTGGACATCTTTTCGCTGCCGTCCAGGCCCACCAGCAGCGGCAGGGTCATGACCACCTGCGCCTCCTGGCCGTAATCCCGTTGCAGGGCGCGGCCCACCAGGTTGTTAAACAGTTGATCGGTGCCGCCCAGCTCCACATCGGCCTCCAGCGCCACCGAGTCGTAGCCCTGCGTGACCGGGTACAGCAGCTCGTGCAGGCTGATCGGGGTCTGGGCTTGCAGGCGCTTGGTGAAGTCGTCGCGTTCCAGGATGCGGGCCACGGTGTATTTGCTGGCCAGGCGAATCACGTCGGCGTAGCCCATCGGCTCCAGCCACTCGCCGTTGTAACGGATTTCCAGCACCTCCGGCTCGCCGCGCAGGATCAGGTGGCACTGCTCCAGGTAGCTCTGGGCGTTGGCGCGGGTTTCCTCCAGGGTCAGCGGCGGGCGCGTCTTGCTCTTGCCGCTGGGATCGCCGATCATGGCGGTAAAGTCGCCGATCAGCATGATGACCTTGTGACCCAGATCCTGAAACTGCCGCATCTTGCGGAGGATCACCGCATGTCCCAGATGCAGGTCCGGGCGGGTGGGGTCCGCGCCCAGTTTGACGCGCAGAGGTTTGCCCGTTTTTAAACTCTGCTCCAGCTTGCGGCGTAGATCGTCCTCGGTGACCAGATCGACCACACCGCGTTTCAGGATTTCAATCTGCTCGTCTACAGGGACATTCCGGCGAATTTCATTCATATGGACTCCACAAGAAAAGGCGGCGCACACCAGTCTGGCTGCGCCGCTTCGGGATTTGGATTTCAGGCTAAGACTGACCTCCTCCCGCACTAGCGGCAGGGCAGATATGCACGTCGGGTCAAACGCCTCATGCCCCGCAGTGTAGCGGATAGCATGGAGGGCGTGAAGACCATTCAGGACCTCCGCACGACGTTTCCCCGCCCTGGACGGGTGGAATGGCTGGGGTTGCGCCCGGCCCGCCGAGTGACGCCCCTGTACGTTTCAGAGGTGGAGGCCCATCCGCTCGTCGGCCTGATCGGGGATCACGGCAAAGTGGCTCCGGGCCGCCTGACCGCACTTTCTGGCGAGTTGGAGGCGACTCTAAAACCCTCTAACCCCTCTGTTCCCGGTGGCCCCGGCAAACGGCAGGTCACGCTGATTCAGGCCGAACACCTGCCCGTGATTGCCGCCCTGGCCGGACTGGACGAGGTCACGCCAGAGCTGCTGCGCCGCAACATTGTCGTGTCGGGTATGTCGCTCCTTGCCCTCAAGGACGCCCGCTTCCAGATTGGCGAAGTGGTGCTGGAGGGAACCGGCGAATGCCACCCCTGTTCGCGGATGGAAGAAAATCTGGGCGAGGGCGGCTACAACGCGGTGCGCGGTCACGGTGGCCTGACCGCGCGGGTGGTCGTGGGCGGCGTGATCCGGCAGGGCGACGCGGTGACGGCGCTGGCTGCTGAACTGGCGGAACAGGGCTGATGGCGCGGAATCCGGCGGCCCGCGCTGCCCGTATGCTGGCGCGGGCTTTTGGCTTCACGCGGCTGATCGTGGAGCTGGGCGTGTTCAGTGCGCTGGCCTTCAGTCTGGCGCTGTTCATCGCGGCCATTGTGCAGGCATACCACACCATCACCGACGCCTTCCGGCATCTGGGCGAGCCAGAGACCACCAAACATCTGCTGATTGCCGCCGTGGAGCAGGCCGATACGCTGCTGGTGGGCGTGGCCCTGCTGATCATCGGGCTGGGCTTGCAGGGACTGTTTATCGGGCGGCTCCAGAACGTGCCGGAATGGCTGCATGTGGGGTCTTTTGATGATCTCAAGCAGAAGCTGCTGGGCGTGGTGGTCACGGCACTGGCGGTCAATTTCTTTGCGGTGGCGCTGGAGTGGACGGGTGACAACAGCATTCTGGTGTACGGCGCGGCCATCGCTGCTGTAATCCTGGCTGTGGGCGTCTACAGCTCGGTCCTGAGCCGCATCCACGGGCCACCCGCACATGCTGGGCCAGAAAAGGTAGATGCCGACGCCCACCCTTGATGCCCGCCTGGAAGCTGTGCTGGAGCTGATTCGCACCAACGTTCACGCCGATATCGGCAGCGACCACGCCCGCCTGCCCGTGCGCCTGGTCCGCGATGGCCGCGCGCAGCAGTGCATTGCCGTGGAACTGAATCCCGGCCCGCTGGCCCAGGCCAGCCGCAGCGTGGCGCGGTCCAGACTGGAAACCCGGATTGAGGTCCGCGAGGGCGACGGCTTCGCGCCCCTCCTGCCCGGCGAGGTGGGCAGCGCTAGCCTGTGCGGCATGGGCGCGCACACCATCAAAAGCATTCTGGAACGGGCGGGGGAGAGGTTACCCGCAGCCTTGATATTGCAACCCAATGACTCTGCCTTGCTGCTGCGGTTGTGGGCGCGTGGGGCGGGCTACCACATCCGCGCCGAACGCCTGATCGCCGGATACTGGCTTTACCCGGTGCTGCGGCTGGAGCGGGCCAGCGGGCCAGACCCGGAGTATGACGGCATGCCGCTGAACGCCGCACTGAAATACGGGCCGCTGCTCCTGCGCGCGGGTGGCGAGGTGATCCGCCGTCAGATTGAGGCCGACATCTTGCGCTTGCAAAAAGTCGCCGTACCTGGGCGAGCATCCTGGGTGGAACTGGAAACATCAAAAACGGCGCTCGCAGTCCTTGAGAATGAGATTAAATAAAAAGCCCGCCTCTTCGGCGGTGATAAGAACAAGATATCGCGATATTTGGCGGTTGTCAAATTTATGCGTTGGACTGAAAAAACGCCCTGCTACACAGCATTCTTTCTGTTCACTGGTTGAGAGGCGTGTATATTCCAGACTCCCGTATATCCCAGACTCCCGATGCTCGGCAGGCAGTTTAAAAGGCCCAGGCTATAAAAAAGCCGCCTCATTCGGCGGTTTTGATAAGAACTATAGCGTGCTATTCAGATGCTGTCAATCTCATGCGCTCAGTGCAGAAATTTACGTCTGATACTGACTCCGATTAATTCCTTGACAAGGGCCACCAATGGAAGAGGGTCTGCTGGGAGATGAGATCTGGCTGGGTTTCCAACCAGGCGCATTGCTGGCCCAGCGTCTGAGTGAAGTCATCCATCGTGTCGAACCAGCGATTGGCCACTGTGTCGTCCGTCAGGTCCCACATGCGCTCCACGGGTTGCAACTCGGGTGAGTAAGGGGGCAGGGTGATGATCTGGACACCTGGTGGCTGTCCCTCCTCTGGAGGGACATGGAAACCCGCTCCGTCCTCTACCACCAGAACATGGTGATCTTCACTCGCGCCCACACTGTGGGCAAAAG
>NZ_JNIW01000015.1 GCF_000701425.1 Deinococcus frigens DSM 12807
CACGCTCGATCTTCACCAACGCTGCATTCATGGCCTTCCACACGCCTGTTTTTGACCAAAGGTTGTGGTGGTAGTACACCGTTTCCCACTTGGGGAGGTCGTGCGGCATCATTCGCCACTGGATTCCACCTCGCAGAACGTACCGAATCCCGTTGACGATTTCACGTCTGGGAACGGTTGTGCAGAAGGTGCTCTCGCCAATCGGCGGCAACAGTGGTTCAATGAGTTCCCACTGGGCATCCGTGAGGTCGCTGGGATAAAGCGGACGATCCATCAGGACAGCTTAGCAAATTCGCTATCCCATAGGCTTCAAACAGCCTCTCAGGGTCCACGGCCCGACCTCCCCACTTGCCTGAACGGGAAGAGAGGAAGCCGTTTCGCTCCTGCTGTTCACGCGCTTGCACTAGGCTCTTGACGTGCCCCGCCCTCGCCCGTCCGCCCCCGCCTCGCTGAATCTGGCCCCGGCCCAGCCCAATCCGGCGGCCACCACGCTGGCCCCGCTGCTGTTCGTCTTGCTGTGGAGTACCGGCTTTATCGGCACCAAGGGCGCGGCGCTGAATGCGGACCCCTTCGCCTTTCTCAGCGTGCGCTTCGTGCTGGCGGCGCTGCTGATGGCCGGGCTGACGCTGGCGCTGCGCTCTCCCTGGCCGCGTGGACGGGCGCAGTGGACGCAGGCGGCGGTCAGCGGGCTGCTGCTGCACGCCGGGTATCTGGGGGCCGTCACCTACGGCATCGCGCAGCACCTGCCAGCGGGGGTGATGTCGGTGATTGTGGGCCTGCAACCGCTGCTGACCGGCCTGCTGTCGGGGCCGCTGCTGGGCGAGAGCGTCAGCGCAAGGCAGTGGGCGGGCCTGGGCCTGGGCTTTGTGGGCGTGGTGCTGGTGGTGCTGGGCCGCGCACCGGGCAGCGGCGTCTACACCGCCCCGGCGTTGCTGGCGGCCCTCTTTGCGCTGCTGGCAACCACGCTCGGCACCCTGTATCAGCGGCGTTCGGGGGCCGACATCCCGCTGCTGGGCGGCACCACCGGGCAGTACGCGGCCAGTGCCGTTGCCATGCTGATTCTGACTGCTCTTCACGGCGGCGCATATATCCACTGGAACACGGAATTTATCGTGTCGCTGGTGTGGTTAACGCTGGCGCTATCGGTGGGCGCGGTGTTGCTGCTGCTCACGCTGATTCGCCGGATGCCCGCCGCACGCGTGAGCAGCCTGTTTTATCTGGTGCCGCCGCTGGTGGTCATTGAGGCGTATTTCCTGTACGGCGAACGCCTGAGCGCCCTGGCCCTGGTGGGGCTGCTGGGCTGCGTGGGCGGCGTGCTGCTGGCGAGCGTGACGCCAGGGGTAAGGGGGGCGTTTGCGCGGAGGCGGGCGGGGTAAAGCCTCGTATTGACCCCCTACCACGGGGAGAGTCGAAGACCTGCTGGCAGAGGGTGCCACGAGGGTGAGGGTGAGAGGTCGCTAGCGCCGCCCCCGCGCCCGCACCTTCTGCCCCGGCACGGTCGCCTGCTTGAATTCCTTGCCCTGCAATTTGGCCTCGATGGCCCGGATCTGGTCGCGCAGGCTGGCGGCCCGCTCGAAGTCCAGATCCTCGGATGCCTGCCACATGTCCAGTTCCAGATCGGTGAGCTGGGCGGTCAGGGCGTCGCGGTCACCCCCCACCGTGGCGCTGCCGATCTCGTCGGGCTGCTCCTCGCCCCGGATCACGTTCCGCACGCCCTTGATGATGGTGGTGGGCGTGATGCCGTGTTCCACGTTGTAGGCGGTCTGCTTCTCGCGGCGGCGGGCCGTTTCGTCAATGGCCGAACGCATGGCCGGGGTCACCAAATCGCCATACAGGATGACCTCGCCGTTCAGGTTGCGGGCGGCCCGGCCAATGGTCTGGATCAGGGCGCGTTCGCTTCGCAGGAAGCCAGGCTTATCCGCGTCCAGAATGGCAACCAATGAAACCTCCGGCAGGTCCAGCCCCTCGCGCAGCAGGTTGATGCCCACCAGTACGTCGTAATGGCCCAGGCGCAGGTCGCGGATGATCACCTGCCTCTCCACCGAATCGATATCGCTGTGCATGTAGCGCGCCTTGACGCCCTTTTCCAGCATGTATTCAGTTAAATCCTCGGACATGCGTTTGGTCAGGGTGGTGACTAGGGTGCGTTCGCCCACCGCCGTCTTGGCGCGGATGCGCCCCAGCAGATCGTCGATCTGGCCGGTAATCGGCTGCACCGACACGGGCGGGTCCACCAGACCGGTGGGGCGAATGATCTGATCGGCAACGCTGTCGCTGACCTCGCGCTCAAAAGGGCCGGGGGTGGCGGAGACATACACGGTCTGCCCGGTCTTGGACATGAATTCCTCGGCGTTCAGAGGGCGGTTGTCCATCGCGCTGGGCAGGCGGAAGCCGTAATCCACCAGCGTCTGCTTGCGCGCCCGGTCTCCGTTGGCCATTCCACCGATCTGCGGCACCGTCACGTGCGACTCGTCGATAAAGGTGATGAAGTCGTCGGGGAAGTAGTCCAGCATGGTGTACGGCGTCATGCCGGGAACGCGTCCGTCGATATGGCGCGAGTAGTTCTCGATGCCCGAGCAGTAGCCCAGCACCTTGAGCATCTCCAGATCGTAGAGGGTGCGCTCCTTGATGCGCTGGGCCTCCAGCAGCTTGCCCGCCGCTTTGAAGTATTCCAGCCGCTGATCGAGTTCTTCCTGAATGGTCACGATGGCCCGCTCGATATTGCCCGCGCTGGACACGTAATGCTTGGCCGGATAGACCACCGTGGCGTCCAGTTCGGCCAGCCGCTCGCCGGTCAGCGGATGCACCACGCCGATGCGCTCGATATCGTCGCCCCACAGCTCGATCCGCAGCGGCTGCTCGTCGTAGGCGGGCCAGACCTCGATCATCTCGCCCTTGACCCGGAAACGGCCCGGCATCATCTCGATGTCGTTGCGCTCGTACTGCATGCCCACCAGGCGGCCCAGAATCTCGTCGCGGCCCACCGAATCGCCCTTCTTGAGAATCAGGTTCAGGGCGGTGTATTCCTTGGGATCGCCCAGGCCGTAAATACACGACACCGACGCCACCACGATGGTGTCGCGCCTTGTCAGCAGGCTGCGGGTGGTGGAGTGCCGCAACCGCTCGATTTCCTGGTTGATCGCCGCGTCCTTCTCAATAAACAGGTCTTTCCCTGGCACATACGCCTCGGGCTGGTAGTAATCGTAGTAGCTGATAAAGAATTCGACGGCGGCGTCGGGAAAGAACTCGCGGAACTCGGAGGCGAGCTGGGCGGTCAGGATCTTGTTGGGGGCCATGATCAGGGCGGGGCGGCCTGTTTCCTCGATGACTTTTGCGACGGAGTACGTTTTTCCTGTGCCCGTCGCCCCCAGCAATGTCTGAAACCGCAGACCCGATTCCAGCCCGTCCACCAGCGAGCGAATGGCGGTGGGCTGATCGCCGGACGGCGTGAACTCGGATTTGATCTTGAGCATCGGGGAAACCTCCAAACGGGGCCAGATGGGAAAACCAGGGCAGCAGCGGCAAGCGCCGAACGTATCCCCACAGTTTACGCCCCCAGCGTAAGAGGATGGTAGGCCAGATGGCGGAGAGAACCTCCAAGTTCTTTACTCTGAAGGGATGTCCGGCCTCACCCCCCTGCGAGTCTTCACTGTTCGCCCGCACCGTGCCGCCCCGTTGTGCAGGTCCGTCCTCCTTGTGGCCCTGCTGACAGGCTGTTACCCGGCGACCGTGGCAGCAGGTGACTTGCCGCCGGGCGGTCTGGCATATGTGGAATCGGTGGCCTGGGGCAGCGTCAGCACTTACGAGGAGCAGCACGCCCAACACGTGGAAACAGATGATACTTTCCCCGGTGTGGACTGGTTTCGCAACGGCTGCGCGGACCGCTTGAGCCTGGGCTACGCCGCAGAGTTCACCTTGGCCTGCAACCTGCATGACTTCGGATACCGCAACTTGCGCCTGCATGCCAGCACCCATACCGGTGCCAGCCGCAAAATGACCGACGACGCGCTGTACGCCCACATGCGCGCCACCTGTGCACTCAGGGGTGCCGGGCAGCGCCGGGCCTGCGACTGGACGGCAGCCGCCCTGTACGGCTTTGTGAGGGTGTTCGGCGGCTTTTATTTCGGCGGAGTGTGGTGATGTACGGGCGGTCCGCTGTGACCCCAGTTGATGTTTGCGGGCGGGATTTGACTGCTAGCTGAATGTGTCCAGTTCGAGCGCAAAGATGGCTGCCCGTTGTAATTCTTGAAGCCGAAATGGGGAGAGAGACGAGATCAACTCGCCCAGACTCTCCTTTGGAACGGTCTGAATATTGTCCAGGCTGACCGCGCAGCGTTCCGGCACACCATCGAAAGATTCCAGAACGACTTGCGAGGCAATGTTGCGTACTCGTGTGGTCAGCGGCGCAACACTGACGTTGTTCAGGTGTGAAATGAGGGCGTCGCGCGTCAGGATGACCACAGGACGCCGCTTGTCCCCATCGCACCAGCAGATGTCGCCGCGCCGCCAGGCACGGACCATCACTCGCCCCAGGCGCGGCTGCCAGGCTGCCAGGCGTCGTCATCCGGCTGAGCCTGGAAGCTTCGTCGGTGCGCTTCTTCCAAGGCGGCGTTCTGACGGCGTTTGAGTTCGGCCTGCAACGCCAAACGAATGAAAGCACTTCGCGTTTCCTGACCCTCGCCTGCCGCACGATCCACCGCAGACAGCAACTCATCGTCAATGGTCATCTGCACGGTTTTCATGTGGATAAATTACCACATAGAGATGTGGATAGATAGCGTGTAGATGGTAGAGAGCCTTGCCGCTCTCCACCACCTGCACGGGTTTAAAACTTCAGATTCAGACGGTCAGGGTATGTGTCCAACGTGGCAGACCATTGTTTACCAGAAAGCCCACGAGGTCAGTGCTCCCACAAAATTTTTGTCGGCCATATTCGGTAAAAGCCAGCGCCGACTTGTCAACGCGCAGATTCTGAGCGCGGGCTGCGGCGACAAGTTGAGTGAGCAAAACACTGCGGGCGCTGTCATTATGGCCCGTGGATTCGGCGTCGCAGATAAGGCAACTCTGCCCCTGAATATTGATGTGAGCGATATTGATTTGCATTTGTTCTCCTTGACCCGTACTGGGAGGCAATCTGACGGCAGCACTCATTTACGACGTGCTAGAAAGGTTTTTTCTAAGTTGGGCCGGGATAGACCAGGCATTAGAATCAGTCCATCCCAGTAGCGTGCTTAGTCGGCGGCGGCCTCGTCCAGCCCCATGCAGCGGCGGTAGTGATCGCACCAGTTGCAGTGGTTCCCAGTGTGCTTGGGCCACTCAGTTTCCACAAAATGATGCTGGCCCAACGCCACGAGCTTGCCCAGATCGGCGTCCACATTGTCCGTGTCGTATTCCAGCAGCGTATCGCCCGCCGGATACACTTCGTAGGCGCGAACCGTCTGGCCCGGATGGGCCTCACGCATGGCTGCCACGTACAGCGCCAGGGCCAGCGGACTGGTGACCTCGTAGCTTTCGGGGACTTTGCCCGTTTTAATATCCACCACCCATAGTTCGCCGTTCACGCGAAGGAGCAGGTCAATCCGGCCCGTGGCACGCACCTTACCCGCCGGGTGATCCAGGTCAAGGCACACCCACTCCTCGGCGCTGACCACGCCGCCCGGAAACACCTTGCCCTCTGCGAACAGCAAAAACCCTCCCAGGCATTCCAGCAGCTCGGACAGCCAGCGGTCTACGCGCTCTGCCAGCGTCTCGCTCTGACCGCTCTGTTCTTCCCCGCTGGGCAGCTTGCTCAGGTGAGAACGCAGCATCGGCACCAGCTCATCCATATCGGGCCAGTTGCCGCCCACCTGAAACTTGCGGGCCGCATCGCGCACGGTGCTGTGGAGTGCCTGACCCTTGTGCAGATTCTCGTTGAATTCGCTTTCCACATAGAAGTGGCTCAGCAGCTCCTTGTGGGGGCAAAGCTGGTATGTCTCGGCCACCGAGGGACTCATGGGGGCAAACGGCGCGGCCATCAACATGGGCAGGGCGCTCACAGCGAACGGCCTTCCAACGCGGTCACGTTGGCGTAAATCGCGTTGCGGTAGGCGCGGTGCGAGATGGTGGCGCGAACCCGGCGGCCCCGCAGGCCCATCAGACGTTCGGGGGTCAGGTCACGCAGGTTCAGCACCGCTTCTTTCAGCGCGGTCAATGCGCCCACGATGCCGCCCTTGAACTCCGGCGTCATGCTGCTGGCGGTCAGGCCGCTGTCGGCAGCGAAGGTCAGGTGCAACGCCGCGTACTTGTCGCCAAAGCGATTGCGGTGGAGCTTGAGGATGGAGTTAACGATGGTCAGCTCGTGGACGCCTTCGGGAATGCGGGTGGTGCGGTCATCCGGGGCGCGGGTGACCGTGATGGCAGAGATTTTATTCATAGAGAACACCTGTCAGAGGCGGCGTGAAAATGTGATCACGCCTTCCCAAGTTCCCTGCTCACATGTTAAGCTGGCGGTATCTGACGTCGCGTGCGAAAGCATGTGAAGCAAAGAGGCCTGGGGCGAGAAGCTACCGGGTCTTTTTGTGTTTGTGTTGGCCCACCCGGCGAGGCCGCTGGGGTATCCGAATAAAACCACTCTCCTGACTACCGGATGCTCCGGGGTGGCATCAGTTTATAATTACAAATGGAGTGGCGTCAAGCGAAATATGCAAAAGTCTGAACCGAGTCCAATCCTTTCTCCACGCTCAGTAGGATCATTACTTCTGAAGTAAGCAGGCTACTCTATGCTAAAATCTGGCGCATGGGCGTTTTCTGGAAAACTTTAGCATGTCGCCGGGGCAGCGGATGAACGCCGTCCCACTCGGCAAACTGGGCGAGTTGATGCAGGGTTTGCCGCACCGCTTCACGCCCTCGCGTGGGCAGGAGCAAGCGGACGGCCCCGCTTTTCACCTGCTGAGCATCGGGGACATCGCGGGGCTGGCGCTCAGGCCACCAGACAGCCAGCCTGTGCATCTGCCCCACGGCACGCCCGTAAACAAATACGCGCTGCGAGAAGGCGACGTGCTGATGACCATTCGTACCCGGCCTTTCCGGGCGGCGGTGGTATTGAACGACAGCATGCCGATGATGCCCACGCAGAATCTGGCGGTGTTGCGGCCCCGTTCCAGTGACCTGCACGGCCCGTATCTGGCCGCATACCTGAACACGCCCGAAGCTCAGGCCGTGCTGGACGGGCAATATACCCAGAGCGCCGCCACGCCGCTGCTCAAGCTGTCCACGCTGAGCGAGATTCCCATTCCGCTGCCGCCGCTGGAGTTGCAAAGACGAATTGCTGAACTGGCGCTTGGCTTTGAAGACGAGGAACGCGCCGCCTGGTCTGCTCTGGACGAGCGGCGTGTGCTGGTGCAGCAGAGTATTTCTCAGGCTATTCGTGGGGGGTTGGAGTGAATCTAACTTATTGGCGGGTTCGTTGGCCCCGACGCCCCCTCACCCTTCCGCCGCTTCGCGGCTCCCTCTCTCTCCCACAAGGGTAGAGGGGAAAACGCCACAGAATCCACATTTTCAGCAACCAAGAGGCTCCCATGAACAAATCCAGCGCCAGCAGCAAGACCGCCATCAACAAAGCCACCGAGGCTCCACGCAAACTTGACCGCGAGACGCTGGAGCGGGAGCTGTGGAAGGCCGCCGACATTCTGCGCGGCAGCATTGACAGCAGCGATTACAAGAATTACATCTTTGCGCTGCTGTTTCTCAAGCGCATGAGTGACCGTTTTGAGGAAGAGGCGCAGGACATCTTGCAGGACACTGGAGACCGCGCCCTGGCCTACGACGATCCCGACGAACACCGCTTTTACGTTCCCGAAAATGCCCGCTGGGAACATCTGATGACCGTCAGCGAGGGGCTGGGCGTGGCGCTGAACGTGGCGACGCACGCGCTTGCCAACACCAACAAGACGCTGGAAGGCGTGCTGGACATCGTGGATTTTGCCGATGAGCGCAGGTTGGGTGGGCAGGCCAACATCAACACCATTCTGAGAAAGCTGGTGCAGCACTTTGACCGGATTCCGCTGGGCAACGACAGCTTTGGCGAGCCGGATTTGCTGGGCCGCGCCTATGAATACCTGATTGAAAAGTTTGCCGACGACGCGGGCAAGAAGGGCGGCGAGTTCTACACGCCCAAAACGGTGGTGGAATTGCTGGTGTCTTTGCTGGAGCCGCAGCAGGGCATGCGCGTCAGCGATCCGGCGTGTGGCAGCGGCGGCATCCTGATTGAAGCGGCGCAGCATGTGGAGCAGGACGTGTATGGAAAGGCCGGGCGTCCGCGTAATGTCCCGCTGGATCTGGCACTGTACGGGCAGGAAAAGAACGTGAACACCTGGGCCATTGCCAAGATGAACATGCTGCTGCACGATTACCCCGAAGCCGACATTCGCCACGGCGACACCTTTGCAGACCCGATGCCCGATGTGGACGGCAAAAGCGCCCTGATGCTGTTTGACATCGTGGCGGCCAATCCACCGTTCAGCCTCAAGCAGTGGACGCCGGACCGGTGGGAGGGCCGTGACCCCTTCCGCCGCTTTACGCACGGCACGCCGCCCGCCAGCAAGGGCGATTACGCCTTTATTCAGCACATGCTCGCCACGCTGCGGGACGGGGGCCGCGCCGGGATTATCACCGCGCACGGCGTTTTGTTTCGCGGCGGCGAGGAAGAACGCATTCGCCGCAGCATTCTGGAAGATGACCAGTTAGAGGCCGTGATTGGCCTGCCCGCCAACCTGTTTTACGGCACGGGCATTCCCGCCGCCATTTTGCTGTTCAACCGTGCCAAACCTGCCGAACGCCAAAACCGCGTGCTGTTCATGGACGCCAGCAAGGACTTTTTGCCGGGCAAGAAGCAGAACAAGTTGCAGCCGGGGCATATTGCCCGCACCGTCGCCGCCTTCAAAAGTTATGAAGATGTGGAGGGCTACAGCCGCGTGGTGACGCTGGACGAGATCGCGGGCAACGACTGGAACCTGAACCTGAGCCGTTACGTGTCTGCCGCCGCCGTGACCGAGGCCATAGATTTGCACGCCACCCTGAAGCGCCTGCAAGAGCTGGAGGGGCAACGCGACGAGGCGCGGGCGAAAGTGAATGGGTATCTGAAAGCGTTGGGGATTGAAGTATGAGTCCGAAGCCGACTCAACCTTTGCCGCAAGGGTGGACGTGGGTGAGGTTGGGCGATTGTGTTCATGAAGTGAAACGTCTCAATCTGGATAACAGTGATCTGCCCATTTTCTCTGTCACGAAAGATAAGGGACTGATTTTACAGTCTGAAAAATACGGCAAGAGGATAGCCAGCGCGAACACTTCAAAATACAAAATTGTTGAATATGGTGAATTTGCTTATGATCCGATGTCGCTTTACTATGGAGCCATTGGGAGACAAAATAAACTGCCTATGGGTATTGTCAGTCCTGCCTACGTTTGTTTTGCATATAAGGAAAGTATTCTGCCCGATTATCTTGAGTATGTCTTAAAAGACGCGAGGGTAAGGCACGAATTTAATCAAAGTAGTTATGGCGGCAATTCAGACGGTAAGCGAAAAAAAATAGAATGGAGAGCATTCGGGGACGTCTATATCCCCCTCCCGCCTTTACCTGTGCAACGCTGGATTGCCGACGCCCTCGCCAGCGTAGACGAATGGCTGGATAAGAATGTGGAGAATTCAAAGTTGCTTGACGCGGCCAGAAGGAAAGTGCTTGCAAGTATTTTTCCGCCTGGAACGATAGAGCTATCAGAAATTATTGACTCTGTTGATTCGGGCGTGAGTGCTGAAGGAGCCAACAAGCCCGCAGGCAAAGACGAGTCTGGCGTTTTGAAGGTGTCCGCTGTAGCACAGGGATTTTTCAAGCCACGCGAGAACAAAACGGTAGTGGGTGAAGAAATCTCACGTCTGCGAACTTCAGTTAATGCCGGAGATATTCTGGTCAGCCGAAGCAATACTCTGGAATTGGTTGGAGAGGTTGGAATGCCTTTGCAGGACTCTCCAAATCTATTTTTGCCAGATAAATTATGGGCATTACGTATAAGCCCAAGCAAGAAGATCGACCCAAAATGGCTTATGTATTATCTGATCAACGTGAAAAACTCTGGCGCAATCGCAAACCTCGCCAGCGGTTCAAGCGGCTCAATGAAGAACATTTCTCAAAAAAGTTATCTCAAAATTTTGATTCCTAAACAGAAAATTGAGCAGCAGAAAGCCATATCAGTAGCACTCACGGCTTTTGATAAGAACATCGTGCTTCAAAATGAATTACTAGCTGAAGTCAGAACTTTTCGTCAATCCCTTCTCCATCAACTCCTCTCCGGTTCCCTTCAACCTCAAGGCGGGTGGGCATCCGTCATCCCTGCGGCAGCTCCATGACCTTTCCCGACGCGCCGGGGCGGGGCAAGCCGGAGAAACAGTATGTGGAAGACCCGGCCATTGCCACGCTGGAAACGCTGGGCTGGCGGCTCACGCCCCTCTCGGACGTGCAGCGGGTGGGGCCGCGCAGCGCCATTTTGCGCGACAGGCTGCACGCGGCGCTCTCCAGGCTGAATCCGGGGCTGTCGCCGGAGGCGCTGGAACTGGCGGTGCGGCGGGTGTCGGCCCGCGAACGGCTGGGGCTGGTGGAAGGCAACCGCGAGGTGCATGGCGTGCTGACCCACGGCTTCAGCGTGCGCCTGGACGATGACCCCGGCGGGCTGCCCAGCCGCACGGTGCAACTGGCCGATTTTGTAGATACCTCGCGCAACGAGTACACGCTGATCCGGCAATTTCCGGTGGTGGGCGAGGGCGGGCGGCGCATTGAGTTTGACCTGAGCCTGTTCGTGAACGGCGTGCTGTGGGCCGTGCTGGAATGCAAGTACGCGCGGGGCGATCTGGGCGCGGCGCTGTCTGAAGGACATTTACAGCTTTCGCGGTATCAGTCTCTCGCGGATTACGTGGGGCGGGGTGCGCCGTCGGTGTTCGCGTCGGTGCAGGTGCTGGGCGTGCTGTGCGGCTCGGAAGCGGTGTCGCTGGGCGTGTACGGGGCGGTGGGCGCGTCTGCGCGGGCCTTTGCGCCGTTCCCGGAAGCCTACCCGCAGGGCGCGGCGTGGCTGGCCGACGCGCTGGGGTTGCCGCCGGGCGGACAGCCCAACCCGCAGCAGATTTTGCTGTACAGCGTCTTTGCCCCCGAAAACCTGCTGGAATTTGCCCGCAGCTTTACCGTGTACGAGGTCAAGGATGGGCGGCTGATTCGCAAGCTAGCCCGGCACCAGCAGCGCGTGGCGGTGGACCGGGTGGCGCGGCGGGTGCTGGGGCTGCTGCCCGTGGGGCCGGAGGCAGACCCGGCCATGCCCGCCGGGGACATCGGCAAGGGCGGCATCATCTGGCACACCCAGGGCAGCGGCAAGAGCCTGACGATGGTGTGGCTGGCGCAAAAGCTGCGGCAGACCGAGCTGCGCCAGGAGAACCCCAATATCGTGGTGGTCACAGACCGCGTGAGCCTGGACGGGCAGATCACCGGGGTCTTTGGCGAGGCGGGCCTGACCCTGCCGGAACGCGCCCGAACAACCACAGAACTCCGCAAGCTGCTGGGCGCAACTGGCGGCGTGACCGTCATGACCACCGTGCAGAAGTTCGCCGACTTCATGAAAAAACCGGGCCGCACATCGGGCCGCAAGGTCTTCGTGCTGGTGGACGAGGCGCACCGCACCCAGTACGGCGACATGGCGCAGGAAATGCGGAAGGCGCTGCCGGGCGCAACCTTTATTGCCTTCACCGGAACGCCGATAGAAAAGCGCAACCGCAGCACCATGCGGGTGTTCGGGCCGTACATTCACCGCTACACCATGCTGGAAGCGGTGCGCGACAAGGCCACCGTGCCGATCTATTACGAGAGCCGGGACGTGGGCGGCATGTTCCTTGCCAACCGCGACATTGACGAGGCGATGGAACGCTTCTTCCCTGATCTGGACGAGCGCGAGACCGCCAAGCGCAAGCACGCGACGCTGGAAGCGGTGGCCGGGGCAACGTCGCGGGTGTCGGCCATCGCCGAGGACATCATCAAGCACTTCACGCGCTTTATTGAGCCAAGCGGCTTCAAGGGGCAGGTGGTGGCGGCCTCGCGGGAAAACGCGGTGCGTTACTGGAAGGCCATCCGCGATTTGCAGGGGCCGGAATGCACGGTGGTCATCACGACAAAGGCCAACGACGAGGATCAGTTCGCCCAGTTCTCGCGCACGGCCAAAGAGCTGGAAAAGCTCACCGACGACTTCGCCAACGATCCCGCCGATTCCCTCAAATTGCTGATCGTGGTGGACATGCTCCTGACGGGCTTTGATGCACCGCTGGAACAGGTGATGTATCTGGACCGTCCGCTGTCGCAGCACACCCTGTTGCAAGCGATTGCCCGCGTCAACCGAACTTATGAGGGCAAGGAAGCCGGATTCATCATGGATTACTGGGGCATCACGCAAGACCTTAAGGAAGCCCTGAAAGTCTTTGACGAGGCCGACGTGCAGGGCGTTATGAAACCGCGTGAAGACCTGCGCCGCGAACTGGAAATCCGTCACCGCCGCGTCATGCGCCTGTTCGGTGCAACTCGCCTCACGCTGGACGACGCGCTGCTGATGCTGGACGACGCCCCCACCCGCCAGGAATTTGAGGTGGCCTACCGCCAGTTGGCACAGACCTACAACGCGCTGCTGCCGGAAGTGAACCACGACGGCATAGAAGCGGATTTCAAGTGGCTGAGCGTCCTGCGTCACCGCGCCGCCCAGCGCATTGACCGCGCCGAGGCGGCGGATTACCGCGACATGGGCCAGAAGGTGCGCCGCCTGATTGATGATGTGGTGGTGGCCGACAGCGTGGAGCAAGTTTTACCGCCCATAGACATCCTGGCCCCCGACTTTATCCAGCAGGCCAACCGGGAAGCCGAGGACGCCGATTCAGAAAAGGACTTGCAGGCGCTGGCCAGCGAAATCGCCCATCAAGCCCGCCACGAGATCACGCTGAAGTTTCCCCAGAATCCGGCGGCTTACAAAACGTTGCGCGAACGGCTGGAAGAGATTCTGGAGCAGCAGCGGCTGCGGCGCATAGATGCCCGGCAGGCGGTGGGCCAACTCAAGGATGTGATTTCATCGTTGCAACAGATCACCTTTGGCCGCGCCCACTCGCGCCTCAGCGCCGATGCCGAGGCGGTGTATGGGCAACTCAGCCTTCAGGGCGTGGCAGACGAGACGCTTGCTGGCACTCTGGAAGAAACCATCAAGAAGCTGACGGTGGTGGACTGGTCCCACAAGGAAGACGTGCAGCGCGAGATGCGGCGGCAGATCAAGCGTGAGCTGCGCGCCGCCGGGGTCAGCGCCGAGGTGCTGGAAGGTCTGACCGCCGCAATCGTGGACGTGGCCCGTGCCAGATTCGGTTAAAACATTTGAGACGCTGGAACTGCTCCACGAGGGTGAGATCATCACCTTTGCCGTCATAAGGAGTGTCCGGCGCAAGTCGTGTAGCGTGGTGATAGATGCGCGGGGCGTGCATATCGCCGCGCCGGAAGCCCTGAATCTTGACAGTATCCGCGAGGTGCTCATTCCCAAACTGCCCCTGCTGCTGGAACGCAACGCGCTGTATCAAGACATGCTGGGGCCACCTAAACGCGAACGACAATTCGTCAGTGGCGAGAGCCTGCGCCTGGTGGGGCGGCCCTATTTATTGCGCGTGGTGAGTGGGAAGGATCATCCGGTGAAGATACAGGGCATCTATGTCGTCGTGGGTGCCGCCGCCGCTGTGGGCGTGCGCGAGGCATTGGAGGCGTGGTACAGCAAGGAAGCCACCTCTGTCTTTGTGGAGCGTGTGCCACTCTGGGCCAGGCGGCTGGGCGTGACGCCGGGGCGTATTCTGATCCGCTCCCAGAAGAGGCGCTGGGGCAGTTGTGACGCTCTGGGCAACCTGCGCCTCAACTGGCGGCTGGTGATGGCCCCCATGTCCCTGATTGATTATGTGATTGCCCATGAGTTGACGCACCTACGAAGCGCGGATCACAGCCCGCAGTTCTGGACGCATCTGCGGGCGGTAATGCCGGATTACCTGGAACGCAAAGCGCAACTGGCGCATTTTGGTTCTATGTATGACTGGTAGGACTCTTCTGACCATCCTTCCCCGCCCCCAGCATTTCCTCTGCCACCCCTAAAAAGGCCCACACCACCGGATTCTTGCCCTCGTCACGCCGCCACACGGCCACGATGTCCACCAGTGGGGCGTCCTCCACCGGGCGGTAGACCACGCCGGGCAGCGGCAGGCGGCTGAAGAATTCGATGGGCAAAAAGACGCCCACGCCCGCCGCCACCAGCGACAGCAGCGTGGGAATCTCGATGGCTTCCTGCACGACGTTGGGGGTGAAGTCGGCGGTGGCGCACCAGCGCATCACCTGATCGAAATAGGTGGCGCGGAGCTGGCGCGGAAAGAACACGAAGGGTTCGGGAGCCAGATCGGAGATCTTGAGCTTGCGCTTGCGGGCCAGCGGGTGTCCGGCGGGCAGCGCGGCCACCAGCGGCTGCCGCCACAGCGGGCGCGAATCCAGGTTGGGCGCGCGCACCGGCAGCAGCATCAGGCCGATGTCGATCTGGTCGCCGCGCAGTCCGGCTTCCTGTTCCTGGGCGGTCAGCTCGCGCAGGTCCACGCTGACATTCGGGTACAGCTCGCGGAAGCGGCGCACGATTTCCGGCAGACCGCCGAAAGCCAGTCCGCTGACGAAGCCCACCGTCAGGCGGCCCACCTCGCCCCGCGCGGCGCGGCGGGCGCGTTCCACCGTCTGCGACGCCAGAGAGAGCGTCTCGCGTGCGCCCACCAGAAATTCCTGGCCGGCGGGCGTCAGTTGCACGCGGCGGGTGGTGCGCAGGACCAGCGGCACACCCACCTCTTCTTCCAGATTGCGGACGCTGTTGCTCAGGGCCTGCTGCACCACAAAGACACGCTCGGCGGCCCGTCCGAAGTGTTCCTCCTCGGCCAGCGCGACAAAGTGGCGCAGGTGACGCAGTTCCATGTCTGCCCAGCTTGCCACATCGGGCGGGCAGAATGTCGGCAGTCCGGGTCAGAGGCGCTCAGGCTGCGTCCACTCGGCTTCAGACCTCCAGCGCCAGCTTGTCCACGTCATTGAGCAGCGGCGTTCCCGCCGGATACTCGCCGTTGAAGCAGGCCAGGCACAGGCCGGGACCGCCCACCGCCTCGCGGAGGCCGCGTTCGCTGATAAAGGCCAGGGTGTCCGCGCCGATCAGTTGCCGGATTTCCTCCTGCGTGTGCGTGCTGGCCACCAGCTCCTTGCGGGCGGCGGTGTCGATGCCGTAAAAGCACGGGTGCGTGATCGGCGGGCTGCACACCCGGAAATGCACCTCAGTTGCGCCCGCATCCCGCAGCAGGTTCACGATCTGGCGGGAGGTGGTGCCGCGCACAATGGAGTCGTCCACCAGGATCACCCGGCGGCCCCGCACGGCGCTGGTGGGCGAGAGTTTCATCTTGACCTTCAGCTCGCGCGCCTCCTGCGTGGGGGCAATGAAGGTGCGGCCCGCGTAGGGGTTCTTGTACAACCCGTAATCGAAGGGAATCCCGCTCTGGCGCGCGTAGCCGATGGCCGCGCCGATGCCGCTGTCGGGAACCGGCACCACGATATCGGCGTCCACCGGGAATTCGCGGGCCAGTCCTTCGCCCATGCGGATGCGGCTTTCATGGGCGTCGATGCCGTCGAGCTGGCTGTCGCTGCGCGCGAAGTAAATCCACTCGAAGGCGCAGGGCGTCGGTGCGCGCGGTTCCACCATCAGGCTGTGCAGGCCGTCGCGGTCCACCCAGACCAGTTCGCCGGGCTGCACGTCGCGCAGCAGCCGCGCGCCCACCGCATACAGCGCGCAGGGTTCGCTGGCAATCGCGTGTGCGCCGTCATCCCGTTGCCCGATCACCAGGGGCCGGACGCCGTGTGGATCGCGGAAGCCGATCAGCGTGTGACGGTTCATCAGCACGCAGGCGTAGCCGCCCTTGAGGCGCTTCATGGCGGCGGCGGTGGCCTCCACCAGATTCATGTGGCTCTCGCGGGCGATCAGGTTGAGCATGACTTCACTGTCGTTGGTGGTCTGGAACAGTGCGCCCTCCAGCAGCATCTCCCGGCGAACCTCCAGCGCGTTCACGAAGTTGCCGTTGTGGGCCATCCCCAGAATGCCCTTGTTGGTGCGGGTGGTCAGCGGCTGGGCATTGAAGCGCAGATTGCTGCCGGTGGTGCTGTAGCGCACATGCCCGATGCTGACGTGCGCGTTGGGCAGCCGCACGCTGTCCAGGCGGCGCTCGTCGAAGACTTGCGTGACCAGGCCCAGATCCTTTTCCACATGGAATTTCTCGCCGTCAGACACACACATGCCCGCCGCCTCCTGGCCTCTGTGTTGCAGGGCGAACATGCCCAGGTAGGTCAGCCACGCCAGGTCATTGGGTTCGGGCGAGTACAGGCCGAAGACGCCGCATTCCTCGCGGGGTTTATCGGTGCCGAAGTCGTTTTCGGAGAGGGCAGCCAGGGAGTGTGGATCAGGAATGGTCATCCCAGAATCCCAATCAGCGAAGATTCGTAAGCCAGGGTCAGCGCCGTGAGGTTCACGCTCAAGTGTAGGCCGCGCGCCGGAGCGGCAATGGTGAGCGCGTCGCCCCCGCTGTCGCCCAGGCGCACGAACGGCACGCCCAGCTCACGCAGGTAGCTTTCGGTGGCCTCAGCGTCCGACACCGCAACGATCACACGGCTGTGGGCCTCGCCGAACAGCAGGGCGTCGGTACGAACCTCGGGGGGGGCGTCCAGCGTCACCCCCACGCCGATGCTTCCGGCCATCGCCATCTCGGCCAAGGCGACGGCCAGGCCACCTTCAGCGCAGTCGTGGGCGATGTCGGTCAGGCCCGCACGGATCAGGGCCAGCGTGCCGTCGATGACTTGCTGCTCCAGCTTCAGGTCGAGCGGTGGCACGCGCCCAGCCTCCAGCCCATGCACGCTTTCCAGATACTGAGAGGCCCCAATACTGTCGGCGTGTTGTCCCAGCAGATACAGCGTCTGGCCCGCTGCCTTTAAGCCCAGCGTGGCCCGCTTGGCAATATCCGGCAGCACGCCCACCATGCCAATCGTGGGGGTGGGGTGGATCGCTACCCTTTCGTCGCCCTGGGTGTACTGGTTGTACAGGCTGACGTTGCCGCCCGTGACCGGGGTGTTCAGCGCGCGGCAGGCGTCCGCGATGCCCTGCACCGACTGCTGGAGCTGGTAATAGACCTCCGGGCGGTGCGGGTTGCCAAAGTTGAGGTTGTCGGTGATCGCCAGCGGCGTTGCGCCCACGCAGGCCAGATTGCGCGCGGCCTCGGCGACGGCGGCGGCTGCGCCCGTGTACGGATCGAGCTGCACGAAACGCGGGTTGCAATCGCTGGTAGCGGCCACGCCCAGGCCGCTGCCCTTGACCCGCATCACGGCGGCGTCGGCAGCGCCCGGCACAACCACCGTATTGGTCATCACCTGATGGTCAAAACGCTGGAAAATGGGGCGCTTGCTGGCAATCGTGGGGTGCGAAAGCAGTTCCAGCAGCACCGCGCCAGAATCGCTGGGCTGGGGTACGCCACTCAGGTCACGCTCGCGGGCCGCCCTGATGTCCGGGGATTCCACGCCCTCGCGGGTGTATTTGGGAGCCTCGTTAAGCAGTGCGACGGGGAGGTCACAGACCACCTCGCCCTTCCAGGTCAGTCGATAGTTGCTGTGCTCCTCCACCTGCCCGATGTTCACCACGTCCAGTTCCCACTTAGCAAGCAGGTCATACAGCTCCTGCTCTCGCCCCGGCACTGGCACCAGGATCATGCGTTCCTGGGATTCGGACAGGCACAGTTCCATCGGCACCATGCCACTTTCGCGGGTGGGAACCCTATCCAGATCCATCGTGATGCCCAGGCCCGCGCGGTAGGCCATCTCGCAGGTGCTGGACACCAGACCCGCCGCGCCCATGTCCTGCACCCCGGCCACCACGCCGGACTCGATGGCCTCCAGCGTGGCTTCCAGCAGCAGTTTTTCCATGAAGGGATCGCCCACCTGTACGGCGGGGCGGTCTGCCTGACTGGCGTTGCTGAGGTCGGCGGAGGCAAACACCGCACCGCCCAGCCCGTCGCGCCCGGTCTTGCTGCCCACGTAGATGATCTGGTTGCCCACCTCGCCCATCGTGCCTGTCGCCAAATCCTCGTGCCGCAGCAGGCCCAGGGCCATCACGTTGACCAGCGGGTTTTCCTGATAGCTGGGGTGAAAGGTGACCTCGCCGCCCACGGTGGGGACGCCAATCGCGTTGCCGTAGTGGGCGATGCCCTCCACCACGCCGTTCACCAGAAAGCGGGTGCGGGGGCTGTCGGGGTTGCCGAAGCGCAGGCTGTCCAGCACGGCAAAGGGCCGCGCGCCCATCGCAAAAATGTCGCGCAGGATGCCGCCCACCCCTGTCGCCGCGCCCTGCACAGGTTCCACTGCCGACGGGTGGTTATGCGATTCCATCTTGAAGGCCACGCCCCAGCCCTCGCCGATGTCCACCACGCCCGCGTTCTCGCCGGGGCCTTGCAGCACCTGCGGCCCGGTGGTGGGAAAGACGCTGAACAGGGGCCGCGAGTTCTTGTAGCCGCAGTGCTCGGACCACATCGCGCCCACGATGGCGGTCTCCAGCGCATTCGGCTCACGCCCGATGCTGGACACGAGGAGATCGTATTCATCGGTGGACAGGCCAAAAGTGGCGGCCTGGGAACGGAGGGATTGGGGTTGGGGGGTGGGTTGGGTCATTTAATTGTCCTTGTAAAGCTCATCAAAATCCATGTGATCGCGGCAATGACGAAAATTTGCAGGAAGACATTTGGGACGTTGACAGTGGCAAGCCTCAAGCAATCCCGCGTCCACTTCTGAGCCTCTTGTTCCTCACTCTCAGAAACGCCAAAGTCCCACTCATCTACTGGTGATTGAGTAAATTGACTGCTTTTCCTGAAGTCATCCCCGATAACCTCACATCTAGCTCTAGCATTCACCGTACTGCCGCCGCCACCGACGAGTATCAACGGCGGGTGTATGAATGTCACCCATATAGCTGACAAATTACCCGCAAGAATCAGGAATATCCGAATGTAATTTCCTGCCTTTCCTGCCGAATCAATTGGTCTGGTTTCACCAGTGAAATCCCATTCCATTAGAACGCCTCCGGCATCAGCTTGCCCGCCACATCCTGAAGCCGCCGATCAAAGCTGAGGAACTTGATTGGCGTGGACTGACGGAGCGCCAATGCCGAGGCGAGGTGAAGGGCGTTTAGATCAGAAGGCATCGGGCATCAGCCTGCGTGCCACGTCATTGAGAAAAACGTCAAACGAGAGGAACGTCATCTCTTCCTGTTGCCGGAGCCACAGCGCCGAAGCAACATGAATGGCGTCCATCGCCCGTAACCCACGCTGTGCCTTAAGCAATTGACGTGCCATGACCGAGATCGTTGGAATGACACCAAGTTGATTGGTGCTGCCCCACTCGTCTTCAAAGATGTCAACGTTTGCGGCATATTCTTCCTCATTGATCCGCTCCTCATGAAAGTAACGCGCGAGGGCACTGCTCACTTCGGCGTAAGCAATGACTGAACTCGCCACCCGGCCAACGCTCTTGATACGGTGCAAAACCAGATCACGCTCGGTCAGGTCTTCTGCCAGGTACATTTTGACCAGGGCGCTGGAATCCAGATAAACAATACTCATGGATAGGATCTACCCCGGTCTTCCGCAACCATCTGCTCGATGCTGAGACCGCCCGGCTTGACCTTGAAGAGTTTTCCACTGGGGCGGAACACCTTGGCGTTCTTCGGATCATAAAGAGGAACTTCCAGCTTTTCAGTCAGGCTCACAGGTGAACCTGGATTGACTGGATTCTGTGGGCTTTCGGGCAACTTTCCCACGATTTCTGTCAGCGTCACTTCCTCACCCGTCAATCGTCCCAGTGCTTGCAACACCTCTTCCACCGTATCCAGGTCAATGCGCTGCGCCGGGCGACGGGCCAGCGAATAAACGGTATTCGGTGCCACCCGCCCCTCCACCTCTTTCACCAAGCGGTACGCAGTAATGCCGTGCTGTTGCAGGTAACTTCCAAGATTCAGCCTCAATGTCATACTCCCAACTTACCATACTGCGAGGAGTTGCTAGTCATGGCTCAAGCCTTCTGCCCCAGCACCACTTGGCCCCTGTGATAGGCCACATGCCGCAGGTGCAAGCCCACAGCGGCCAGGCGCGGGCGTTCGCCGTTCGGAGCGCTGGGGGAAAAGGTCATGCCACTCATATCAGCGTCGCTGGCATTTTGCAGATAAGCCACAGCTTCCGCTCCCACCGTGTCCAGCCGCGCCAGGATGTCAGCTCTGGCGGCGTCCTCGTTCAGAGGAGCGGGCTGGGTTCCCAGTCCAGCCACCCAGTCCTTGTCTTCCCAGCCCAGGTAATGATAAGTGGGCGTCTTGTCGCCCAGCACCGTCAAACGCAGCCAATCCGCAATGTGCAGCGCGTGCCACGCGGGGCTGTGGCCCAGGCGTGCGGTGGCAAATGAGTCTTCTGGAACGCCGTCCAGCACGGCGCGGAAAGCGTTGAGTTCAGTGCGGTAGTTGTCGGCCAGAAATTCCTGAATGCTCGTCATTTTACCAGCGCTCCTTGCAGACTCTGAAACACACCCCGCCCGTCCTCGCCGCCAAGCAATGCCTCTACCGCCCGCTCAGGGTGGGGCATCATGCCCAGCACGTTGCCGCGTTCGTTGACGATTCCGGCGATGTCGTTGAGGCTGCCGTTGGGATTGTCCAGATAACGGAAGACCACGCGGCCCTCACCCTCCAGCCGCGCCACGGTTTCGGCGTCGGCGTAGTAGCTGCCCTCGCCGTGCGCGATGGGGATTTCAATGGTCTGGCCCTGGCTGTAGGCCGAGGTAAACGCCGTCCGGTTGTTAACGCGCAGATGCACCGGCTTGCACGCGAAATGCAGATCACGGTTGCGGCCCAGCGCGCCGGGCAGCAGGTCCGATTCGGTCAGCACCTGAAAGCCGTTGCACACGCCCAGGACAAAGCCGCCGCGTTCAGCGTGCGCCCTCACGGCGTCCATAATCGGGCTGCGGGCGGCAATCGCGCCGCTGCGGAGGTGATCGCCGTAGGAAAAGCCGCCGGGGACGAAGACCAGCTCTGTGCCATCCGGTAAACCTACCTGGGTGTGCCACACGAACTGCGCGTCCGAGTCCAGGGTCAGGCGGGCGGCGTGCAGGGCATCGGCATCGCAGTTGGAGCCGGGGAATTGGATGACGGCGGTTTTCATATCTTTTCCAATTCCCTGACCGTACGCGCGCTCACAGCGTTTCCGGTATTCAGAGTGCTGGCTGGCTCAAACATCATGATCCAGGTTTCGTCTGTTTCGGCCACCGGCAGATGTTCCACGCTACGCGGCACGATGATGAATTCGCCCTCATTCACTATGGCCTCGCCATCCCGAAATTTCAGGCGCAGCACGCCCCGGATCACCATGAACAGCTCGTCCTCTTGCTCGTGGGCATGCCACTCAAATTCACCCGCAATCCGGGCAATTTTAACCTGCTGCCCGTTCAACTCGCCCACCACTTTGGGGGACCATTGATCGGTAAAGAGGCCAAACTTTTCCGGCAAGTTCACCGTCTGCGGCACGCTCACGCCGGCTCCATACCCGTTTGAGCGGCCACTTCTTCCAGCTCCCAGCGGGCGTCCTCCATCACGGGATTGCTCAGCACGTTCTGCGTGATGTCGCGGAGCTGCCCCTCGACTTCGGCACGTTCGCCGTCCAGACGCAGCTCAATGTATTTGCCCACGCGCACGCCGCTGACATTGGCGTGTTCCAGATGCGACAGGGCGCGTTCCACGGTGCGTCCCTGCGGATCGAGAATGCTGGGCTTGAGGGTGACGTAAACGCGAGCATGGTAGTGGGGCATGGGGAACTCCTTCAGAGGGCAGATGGAGGATGGTTGAAAGTTGATGGAACAGCTTTTTCTATCAACCATCCTCCATCAACCATCAACGGGCGAAGCCACGCGCCGCAGCATCTCCGCATACGCGTCCTCCACACCGCCCAGATCGCGCCGGAAGCGGTCCTTGTCCATCTTCTCGCCTGTCTCGGCGTCCCAGAAGCGGCAGGTGTCGGGGCTGATCTCGTCGGCCAGGATCACCGTACCATCGGGCAATTTGCCGAATTCCAGCTTGAAGTCGATCAGGCGCACGCCGCGTTCCAGAAAAAACGGGGTCAGGAAGTCGCGCACTTTCAGAGCCAGCTCGCGCACGCGCGTCAGATCGGTTTCGCTGGCCCAGTCCAGGGCAATCGCGGTGTCGGTGTTGACCAGCGGATCGCCCAGCGCGTCGGATTTGTAGCAGTATTCGACGACGGGGCGGGATAGGGCCGTGCCTTCTTCCAACCCCAGCTTTTTGGCAAAACTGCCCGCCGCAACGTTCCGCACGATCACTTCCACGGGGATAATGGTCACGGCCCGCACGAGCTGTTCAGTGTCGGAGAGCTTCTCGATGAAGTGGGTGGGGATGCCTGCCGCCTCCAGCAGGGGATAAAGGTGGGCGGTGATGGCGTTGTTGGTGGCTCCCTTGCCCGCCCACTCGCCGCGTTTCTGGGCGTTGAAGGCGGTGGCCTCGTCCTTGTATTCCACGATGTACTCGGCGGGATTGGCACTGGCGTAAACGCGCTTGGCCTTGCCCTCGTATTTCAGCTCACCTCTGGTCATTCGCTCTCCATCGCCCATTCGGGACAAGTAAAAACAGCGTCCCCCGCACGGTATCGGGGCGACGCTCGGCAGTCGCGGCACTTGGCATGTGGTTGCTCCATCTCCGTCTCGCTGGACGGACTGAACGGCTCGCAGGGGGCCGGGGCGTCTCACGGGACGCGCTTAGAGGTGAGGGGTGCCGCCAGAGACTGGAGGCCGGAGATCAGGGTAACACTCCGCTGGGGTTCGTCATCTGAGTGGACTGGACACGTGGCCGCCTCCGCCATCTGGCGCATCTGCCCTGGCAGGATGGCGCTTGCCGCTGCCCCCCAAACCGGTGGTAATGTGATCCAAGCGCGGGGCAGCCGCGTCCAGTCCGTGGAAAGGGCCTAGCCCGCTGCCCCACAGCTCAAGCCCGCGACACCCCCACTGGCCCCAGTTGACGGACCCAGGCCGCCCTGATGGGAGGTTGTCATGTCAGCAGCATTTTCGTTGCCCGCCGCGCCCAGCCCCGAACACTTGAAAGGGCAGGCGAAGGCCCTTCTGAAAGCCGTTCATGCCTCAGAGGCAGACGCTGTGCAGCGCTTCGCCGCGCAGATGCCGGGCCGCGTCACGGTGCATCCCCTCAAGCTGGCCGACGCCCAGTTCGTGCTGGCACGCGAGTACAGTTTCTCCAGTTGGCCCCGGCTGAAAGCGTATGTGGAAGCGTTGCCCCAGCGCACGCTCCGGCGCAAAGATCCGTCTGTCCGGCAACGCTTCATACGGGAACTGGCCGTCAGAATTCTGGTCATGTCCGCCGATTCACAGGCGTTGGGCCGCGAATTTGCTCGAATGCCCCTGCGAGACATCTTGGCCGTGCGGGACGAACTGTCACAGTCCGAGCAGCTTCCTGCGGTGGTAGACAGCTTGTTGGTGGGGCTGGCAGACACCCGCGCCAGGGTCAGATTCGATTGTGCGGGAGCGCTGGATCACTTCGCGAATGCCCGCTGTGCTGAACCCCTGCGTCGGCGGCTACAGGACCCAGTGCCGCGTGTGCGCCGCTCCGCACTGCATTCGCTGTCGTGTGACGCCTGCAAACTCAGCCCGCTAAATGCCGGGCCGGATTTCTTGCCGACACTGCTTGACTTGGTGCTCAACGATCCGAGTATCCGGGTCCGCCGCGCTGCCGTGCTCATGCTGGAGACTTACGCGCAGATGGAACAGGTGTTGGACCTCTTAAGCGGGCTGTCAGACAGTGACGACACGGTGATCTCCCGTTCAGCTCGACAGATTCTGGGGCGGCGAACTTGAAATCAGTGGCTGTGTCCCGCCCCGCCGCCGCGCTTGCCCGCCACTTCCTCGCGGACCTCGGCCACCAGGAAGGTGCAGGCCTCGGCGCAGGGAATTGCGCCGGGCACGCCGCCAAAAAAGGTCTGGGGCAGCTTGTCTCCGGCCCACAGGCGGGTCCGCAGGCAGCCGCCGCACACGTCCGCTGCCACTTCCTCCACCTGCGCGGGGGTGGCCTTTTGCACGCGGGCGTAGATGCCGGTCTGGCGGCGGGCGGTGGTGACCCAGGGGGTGGGGCGCAGGGTATGGCAGGTGTGGGCGTAGGTTTCCTCGATCACGGCGGGATACAGGTACTGCACGGCGCGCACCAGATCAGCCTCACTGAGGACCGCCCGCCAGCCGCGCGGCATGTTGCGCAGGGTATGCACCGGGCGGTGGTGGCCGCCCTCGTCGCGGCGGGTCTGATCGCGCACGCCCTCGGGCGTGACCAGGGTGTGCAGCTCGTGGCCGGGCCGTCCCTCGTCCAGCGCGTGCCGCAGTTCGAACATGCCGCTCTCGGGCTGAACCAGCACCTCGCCGAAGCGCAGGCCCTGGCGGGCGCGGTCCATGAAGGCGCTCCAGGCCGCGTCGTGGGCGCGTTCGGTGTCGCCGTCGCTCTTTGACGCCCCCGCCGCTTCCTCGGCCAGATGCAGGATTACATCGGCCACCGCGCTGTGCGTTCCCACGGGTTTGGCGTAATGCACCGTCTGCGTGCCGTGCGGATTGTCGGCAAATGTCGTGACGGCCCCCTCCAGTCCCATGTCCTCGGGAATGGTTTCCAGCGTGTGCCAGCCCTCGGAGGCGAAGAACGGCACCACCACAACGCGCGGGGCCTTGACCATCTCGGGCCACGTTCCCACTTTGGGGTCTTCATCCAGAAACAGGGCGTGAACGGACGCGAACTGACCGGACTGGCGCAGCACCTCGGCATTCTGGTACACGATCTTGTTGCTGTTCTCGTTGCGGGTGGTGCCGTGGCCCAGCACGATCAAAGCGGTGTCGTCGGGGTTGGAATCAGGCAGGGCTTCATGGGCGCGGGCCAGGATCACGTCGGACATGCTGGGATGCACGCCGTAAGGCAGGGTGTAACGCACGGTGCGTCCGCCCAGCACGCGGGCCACGCCTTCGGGCGGCACCGGTCCCTGGTGGCCCAGGCCCATCTCACGCGGGATCACGGTTTCGGTGAAATACCCCTCCGAGATGAACATGGGAATCACGGTGACATCCGTGCTGGCGGTGGTTTTCAGCACCTGCCGCAACGAGGGTTCCTCTTTCCAGTAGCCCTCCACCACTTCATCGTAGAGGCCGCGTGCGCGAATCATCTCGGCGTAGCGGTAGACCGCCGCAGCCGATTCGCCGTTCAGGTGGGAGCCGTGACCAATCAGGACCAGAGAGCGCATAGCAGGCACTGTAACGCCATGCCGGGCGCGGAAATGTCCCACTTCTTGCTGGGCGGACCCTGCCAGAGATAAGTGAACCTGAAGTCAGCGCTCATACCGGACAACTCCTCAACATCTAGCGTAAGGAGCGACACAAATTCAGCCCCAACCCAGGAGGTCCACCATGTTTTTTAATCAGAAAGACCGTCACGAGCAGATGTCCAAACTTGATCCCCGCGACACCAATGGGGATGGCGTCGTCAGCCCACAGGAGGCCGCCGCGTACATTCAGGACTATATGCAAAGCGCCTCACCCGAGGAGCGCCAGCAGATTCTGAAGGACTACATGGGCGGGATGTCCCCGCAGGACCGCCAGCAGATGGGCGACGCCATCGTGAAAAGCCCCGCCAACCCGGTGCAGCGTGTCAACCACGACGATCCGGGCGACCTGGCCGACGCCTACGCCCGCACCGCTCAGGCTCCGGCGCAGGACGGCAAAAGCCCGCTGGAAGCCGCGTTCGGCGCGGGTGGAATGCTCAGCAATCCGATGGTCAAGGCTGGTCTGGTGGGCCTGGCCGGAATTATCGGCAGCAAGATGCTGCGGCGCTAGATCTCAACTCTGAATCTCTAAGAACCCCACCGTCGTGTGGGGTTTTTTGCTGGCTCTAGCGGGCGTCCTCGGCCATAATCACTCCGGTTTCCATCTGTAAGCGCTCGACAATGGCGCGACGCACCTCTGCGGGAACCGTCACTTTGCGCCACTCGAACGGCTCCCCGAAGGTTGGATCTTCAAAGACCATGTCGCCGAAGTGAACCGCCTGCGCGTAACGCGGCGTGATGTGCCAGTGGACGTGCGGGTTGGGCTGACCGTTCCTGGATGGCGGGTCCGGCTCGGCCTCCCGGTAGGCCCAGTTGCGCTGATAGGCCATGTTGATCAGCGCTGCCCCAAAGGCCCGCTCCAGCGCAAGTTCCAGAGCTGCGATGACCGTCTGAAACTCCTGCCACTCGGCGGGGGTCAGGTCCGCCATGCGCGGGACGTGGCGGCGCGTCGCCAGCAGCACGTTGCCCAGCCCGCATTGCGAGGGGTGCAAGATCACCTTCCAGCCGTCCGTGAAGAAGATGGTGTCGGGATCATCCTGCGGCGGCGTGCAGGTGATGCATTCGCGGTTCAGACAGGCATGAGGCGCGGCGGCCAGCGCCCTGAACACCGCCTTACCTGCCTCCATAATTCGGTGATTCCTTGGTAATGGTGACGCCGTGCGGGTGGCTCTCGATCAGGCTGGCTCCGGTGATCCGCACGAACTGGGCGGTGTCGCGCAGGGTTTGCAGGTCCGGCGCGCCGCAGTAACCCATGCTGCTCTTGAGGCCGCCCACGAACTGATAAATCACCTCGCCCGCCGTGCCCCGGTAGGCGATGATACCCTCGATGCCCTCGGGGACGAATTTGCGGCTGCCACTTTGAAAATAGCGGTCGCTGCTGCCCTGGTCCATTGCGCCCAGGCTGCCCATGCCCCGGTAGCTCTTATAGCGCCGCCCGTCGCGCAGGATGGACTCGCCGGGGGCCTCGTCGGTTCCGGCCAGCATGCTGCCCATCATGACCACGCCCGCGCCCGCCGCGATGGCTTTGGGGACGTCCCCCGTCTGCTTGATGCCGCCGTCGGCGATCACGGGAATTCCGGCTTCCATCGCGGCGGCGCTGGCCTCGAAGATGGCGGTGATCTGGGGAACGCCGACGCCGGTGACGATGCGGGTGGTGCAGATCGAACCCGGTCCGATGCCCACCTTTACCGCGTCTGCCCCGGCCAGAATCAGGTCCCTGGTCCCGGCGCGCGTGGCGACATTCCCGGCGATCACATCCACGTCAAACTGCTCCTTGACCTTTGACAGCCCGTTCAGGATGCCCTGGCTGTGGCCGTGGGCGCTGTCCAGCACCAGGACATCCACCCCTGCCGCCACCAGCGCCCCGGCCCGGTCCATCAGGTCCGCACTGACGCCGATGGCCGCCGCGACGCGCAAGCGGCCCAGATCGTCCTTGGCGGCATTGGGGTATTTGACGCGCTTGGTCAAGTCCTTGATGGTGATCAGGCCGCGCAGCAGGTTGCCCTCGTCCACCACCAGCAGTTTCTCGATGCGGTGGCGTTTAAAAATTTCCTGCGCCTGCTCCAGCGTGGTGCCGACTGGCACGGTCACGAGGTTTTCGCGGGTCATGACGTCCTGAATGGGGGTGGACAGGTCATCGATAAAGCGCATGTCGCGGTTGGTGATGATGCCCAGCAGGTGGCCCGCCGGATCAGTGATCGGCACGCCGCTGATCTTGTACTCGCCCATCAGGCGGTCCGCCTCGCCCACCGTGGCGGCAGGCGGCAGCGTGATGGGATCGACGATCATGCCGCTCTCGGACCGCTTGACCTTGCGGACCATCTCGGCCTGCGCGTCCACGCCCATGTTCTTGTGGATCACGCCGATGCCGCCCTCGCGGGCCATCGCCACCGCCATGCCGGTCTCGGTCACGGTGTCCATCGCCGCGCTGACAAAGGGAATGTTCAGGCGCACCCGGCGGGTCAACTGGGCTGAAACGTCTACCTCGTGCGGCAGGACCGTGGAATGGCGCGGCTGAAGCAGCACGTCGTCGAAGGTGATGCCCTGCTGGCCAAATTTGTAGGCGAAACGGTCCTGTTGGCCGTCTTGAGGATCGTCGGCGGCAAAATCTGGGGGAGCCGGGGCGGCAGTGGGCGCACTCATGCTTTAGAAGTGTAAGCACTTGACGCGCGGGATGCAGTGTTTGGGTCTACAAGGCCGGTGGATTTCTTAAGGACGGGAAGGAATCGGCTGACCTCCCCCTATTCCCCTGGGTCCGTCAGCCGATTCCCTCCCGGATGCCGCGCGCCGTACTCGTCCCCCGGATTGAACAGGACGCAGCGCTCCAGCGACAGGCAGCCGCAACCGATGCACCCGCCCAGATCGTCGCGCAGCCGGGTCAGTGTGGCGATGCGTTCGTCCAGCTCTGCGCGCCAGTTCCTTGAGAGGCGCTCCCAGTCCGCCGCCGTCGGGGTGCGCCCGGCGGGCAGGGCAGCAAGCGCTACGCGAATCCCGGCCAGCGGGACGCCCACCCGTTGCGCCGCCTGAATAAAGGCCAGTCGCCGCGCCGTGTCGCGCGAATAACGCCGCTGGTTGCCTCCGGTGCGCGTGCTGGAAATCAGCCCCTCGCGTTCGTAAAAGTGCAGGGCGGAAATCTTCAGACCGCTGCGCTCCGAGAGCTGGGCGGGCGTCCAATGAAAAGCGGGTGGGGACATGCGGCCACCTCCAGGGAGCTTGACCTCAACCATACTTGAGGTTTTACAGTTATGGAAGCACCAATGGAGGACCAGCGATGAAACCGACACTTTGCCTGTCTGCCCGCCGCCCCGCCGCATGACCGCCGCGGGCTCGCCCCCAGGAAGAACTCATGCACATTGAAACCGTGACCCTCTGGACCGCCGATCTGAACGCCCAGCACGCTTTTTACGCGGCCACGCTGGGTCTGGAGGCTATAGCGCGGACTCCCGCCCGCGCAACGCTCCGGGCTGGGCGGACCCTTCTGACGTTCCAGCAGCACGCGGATTTCGAGGGTTTTTATCACCTCGCCTTCGATATTCCGCGCAACCGGGTGGACGAGGCCGAAGTATGGTTGCGGGCGCGTGTGCCGTTGCTGGAGGACGCCAAGGGCGTGAGCCGCTTTCCGCTCAGCGAGGGTTGGAACAGCGAGAGCCTGTATTTCGGGGACGCCGCCGGGAACATCCTGGAATTCATCGTGCGCCGTGATTTGCCCAGCGACAGTGCCGCCCCGTTCAGCCCGGCCAGCATCTTGCACGTCAGCGAGCTGGGCGTCATCGTGCCGGATGTAACGGCTGCTGTTCTTGATCTGGAGCGGCGCTTTGGTCTCTCGCCATTCAACGAACAGGGCAGCACATTCTCGCCTGTGGGTGATCAAGGCGGCCTGCTGATCGTGGTACGGGAAGGGCGGGGATGGTTTCCCACTGGGCGGCCCGCCATTGCTGCGCCCTTCCGGATGACCTTTGAACATCAGGGCCGCGTCAACCGGCTGAGGAACGGTGAACGGCTCCAGTTCCCGTAGCGCCTACCCCTGCGAATTCTCGCCCGTTTCGCCTGCGTCGGGGCTGCGGCGTTCCTCCGGCTCCTCGGTGTCGGTGGCCGTGCCCAGCAGCACGCTGGCGAAGCTGCGCTTTTCCGCCGCGTCGGCAGTGGCCGGGGTGTCCTCCTCGTGGTCATCGTGGATGCCGATTAATGGGGAGGTGTCCTTGAGACCGGTGCCTTTCTGGTTGTCATCCATGCTTCAGAGTCGGCCATGCGGCCCCCGCCGGGATATGGAAAGGTTCAAGTGGTCTTGAGAACAGGAGAGGAGAATGAACGTGCGAGATTCCAATGCCCGCCTGCTGACCGACGCCGATGTGGCCCGCTTTCCCAACGCCGCTGCCGTGGAACTCATGCGCGCCGCCGTCCTGGCCGCCGAATCGGGTGAATTGAGCGCACCCGCAAGGCTTCACGCCGCAGACCTGACCTTCACGGCGGGCGGCACCCCGCAGGTCTTCGGCTTCCGCGCCTACCACACCCGCGATACGCCGCACGACGATCAGGCCGTGGTGGTCTGGGACGCCTCCGGGCGCGTGCGGGGCATCGTGATCGGCGGAGCGCTGGGACCGCTGCGGACCTCGGCGCTGGGGGCGCTGGCGACGCAAGTGCTGGCAGACCCGGCTGCGGCCCGTCTGGGATTGATCGGCAGTGGCACGCAGGCCAGGGCGCACGCGCTGGCGGTGGCCTCGGTCAGGGAGTTGGAGGCGGTGACGGTGTACAGCCGTGACCCCGCGCGGCGTGAAGCTCTGGCCGCCGAGCTTCGCTGTGCGGGCCTGCCCGCCGTCAGCGCCGCCTCCGCACGGGAAGTCTGCGAGAACTCCAACCTGCTGACGCTGGCGACGAACAGCGCCGCGCCCGTCATCGAGACCGGCTGGATCAGACCTGGCACGCACGTCTGTACCCTCGGCCCCAAGGAACGCAATCGCCACGAGTTTCCGGCGGACCTGGCAGGCATGGCGGCGCTGGTGGTCACGGACAGCCCGGCGCAACTGGCGGCGTATCCGGGCGGCCATCTCTTTGCAGACGCGCCAGTGCGCTCGCTCGGCGCGTGCCTGAACGACCCGCCGGTTCGCCACGCCCACGACATCACGGTCTTCCTGTCGGTGGGGCTGGCGGGAACGGAAGTGCTGCTGGCCGACGCGCTCCTCGGAGTGAGCTGAAGGCCCCGCTCTGCCATCATGTCCCCCATGAGCGATCTGACTGGGCGCATGGGCGGCCTCACGGCGGGCTACGACATCAGGGCGAAATGGGACGGCGAGCGCCTGCGCGGGCGCGTCGGCGGGCGCTTTAACGGCAAAGACATCGACCTGACCCTCAAGGGTGAGGAGGTGGACGGACGCATCGGCGGCGTCTTCGGCGGCTTCGACGCGCGCGGTGAAATCGGCGCGGGGCGGGTGGAGGTCCGGCTGGGCGGGCGGATTAACGGCGACAACGTGGAATTGAAGATCAGCGCCGACAGCATCACGGGGCGTTTCTCGGGCCGGATTGACGGCAAGACCGTGAACTTGCGCCGCGAGGGGCCGACCCTGCGCGGGCGCATCGGCGGAAACCTGGACGGCAAGGACGTGGACCTGGAGTTCGGGCAGATTCCGCCCGGTCTGGCCGCGCTGGCCGCCGTGTGCGCGTTCAAGGCGCTGGAAGACGAGCACAACGCTGCGAAGGCCGGTTCAAGCTCGGGCTGAGCAGCGCCCTTTTCCGGCACCTCATTCTTCAGCAACCTGCACATTCACGGTGTAGACCCCGTGCTACGTTTTTTTGCATATGACCGCTGCAAATACAACCGCCGCCAGAGCCAGAACACTGGGCGAACTGCTCCAACTGCCCGGTTACGCTGGTCGGACCCCCTTCGACGGCAAAATTCGCCTGGTGCAGGATGAGGTGCGCGAGAACCTGACCCGCAAACTGCGCGCGGGCGAGGAGCTGTTTCCCGGTGTGGTGGGCTACGACGACACCGTGATTCCGCAACTGGTCAACGCCCTGCTGGCGCGGCAGAACTTCATTCTGCTGGGGCTGCGCGGCCAGGCCAAGAGCCGCATCCTGCGCGCCATCACGGAGCTGCTGGACGATGTGGTGCCCGTGATCGACGGCGTGGACATGCCCGACGATCCCCTGAATCCCGTGGGCGCGGAGGGCAAGCACATGCTTGAGGCGCACGGCCTGGACCTGCCGATCCGCTGGCTGCCCCGCGCGGACCGCTACGTGGAAAAGCTGGCAACCCCTGACGTGACCGTGGCGGACCTGATCGGCGACGTGGACCCGATCAAGGCCGCGCGTCTGGGCACCTCGCTGGGCGACACCCGCTCCATGCACTTCGGGCTGCTGCCGCGTGCCAACCGGGGGATTTTTGCTATCAACGAGCTGGCGGACCTCGCGCCCAAGGTGCAGGTGGCGATGTTCAACATCCTTCAGGAAGGCGACGTGCAGATCAAGGGTTACCCGATCCGCCTGGAACTGGACGTGATGCTGGTCTTCAGCGCCAACCCCGAGGATTACACCGCGCGCGGCAAGATCGTCACGCCGCTCAAGGACCGCATCGGCAGCGAAATCCGCACCCACTACCCCACCGATGTCAGGCTGGGCATGGACATCACCGCGCAGGAAGCCGTCAAGGCCGACGCCGTGACCGTTCCTGGCTTCATGGCCGAGCTGATCGAGGAAATCGCCTTCCAGGCCCGTGAGGATGGCCGCGTGGATAAGATGAGCGGCGTCTCGCAGCGCTTGCCCATCAGCCTGCTGGAGGTGGCCGCCGCCAACGCCGAGCGCCGCAGCCTGATCGGCGGCGATGACGCCGTGGTGCGCGTCAGCGACGTGTACGCGGGCCTGCCTGCGATCACCGGCAAGATGGAACTGGAATACGAGGGCGAGCTGAAGGGTGCGGACAACGTGGCCAAGGAAGTTATCCGCAAGGCGGCGGGGGCCGTGTACGGACGCCTGTGCGGCAGCATGGACACCCAGGAACTGGAAAAGTGGTTCGAGGACGGCAACGTCTTTCGCTTCCCGCAGTCCGGCGATTCCGGCGCGGGCATGAAGGCCACCAGGGAAGTCCCCGGCCTGAGCGACATCGCCAAGGAAGTGGCGGACAGCAACAGCGACGCCGTGCGCGTCAGCGCCGCCGAGTTCGTGCTGGAGGGGCTGTACGGGCGCAAGAAGCTCTCAAGGGCCGAGGAGCTGTATGCCGCCCCCGAACCCGAAACCCGCCAGCAGCGCGGCGGACGCTGGAACTGATTTAACCGGGTCGGTCAGAGCATGGAGTCGCTGGGAGTTTTTTCCGGCGACTCCATTTTTCTGTCTCGACTAGAATCGGGGTATGCCCTACATCAACGTCCGGCTGACCCGCAAGGACATCACGGCAGAGCAAAAAGCGCAGATTGTCCGGGAGATCACCGCCACCATGCAAAGCGTGCTGGGCAAGCGGCCCGAGAGCGTGCATGTCATGATCGACGAGATCGACCCGGAGAACTGGGGCTACGCGGGCGAGCTGACCTCCGAACACCGCAAGCGGCAGCGATAGCATCCGAAAGCCGTGCTGCCCCCCGTCCTGACCGAACTGACCAACTATTTTTCGCCGCTTTCTACCTTTCAACGGGAGGAGGGCGGCGCTCTGACGTTGTTGACGCCGGGCGTGAATGTGCTGGGCCTGAACGCGACGTATCTGCCGGATGACGTGCCGGACCTGTGCTCTGCGCTGGCGTGGCACCGGGCGCAGGACTTGCCGCCATTGCTCGCCTCGCCGTCGCCTGTTCCCGGAGCAAGAGAAATGGCGGCGCTGCAAGTGGGCACCTTCACGCCTGCTGAACCGCAGGACTCCGGTGCCGTGGTGGAGCAGATCAGCCGCCTGCATCTCCAGAAGTGGGCCGGGGTCCTGACCGCCGCACATGGAACGCCGGAGTGGGCGACGTCGCTGGCCCGGCATCTGGCCGCGCGGCTGGAGGGGCAGCGTGAATATGTTCTGCTGCTGGCGTACGGCGGCGCGGGTGAGGCGGTGGGAGCGCTGCTGTGGCGGGCCACAAAGAGCGGGGGCGCGGCGCATCTGTGGGGCGTGACCGACAGCGCCGCGCAGTTGCCGCTGCTGAATGCGGCGTGGGCGCTGGCAGGTGGCCTGCGCGTCTCTGCCCTGCCCGGCGAGCTGGACCTTTCAGAGGTGGGCCGGGTGCGCTTCAGCCTGCCCAGTGCCGAGACTGCCGACTGAATCTCAGTCCGGGCCGCGTCTCCTCGCTTTAATGAAGGGAATGCGCCCCCGTCTCCTGATCCTGCCCCTGAGCCTCCTGACCCTCGTGGCCTGCGCGCCCCGAACGGCCCGCCCCACCGTGACCCTGGGACCGGTTCAGACGCAGGTGTTGCCGGTGCGCCTGGGCATGGGCCAGAGCATGCAACTCACGGTGACGCTCAACGGGAGAGGGGTGCCGCCGGATGACCTGACCTGGGTCAGCAGCGATCTGCGCGTCGTGACCGTCTCGGCAGGCGGACTGGCGCGGGCGGGCGCGGCGGGACAGGCGGCAGTGCGGGCCATCCAGACCGGCTCGGGCCGCGCCCTGGCCGAGTTCCGCATGCAGGTCATGGTCCCGCCGCCCGCCACCCCGCAGCGGCTGGACGCGCTGACCGGGGAGGTGCTGAAACTGACCAACGACGCGCGGGCCAGCGGCCAGAGCTGCGGCGGCCAGTCCTTCCCAGCCGCGCCCCCGCTGGGTGCCGAGGCGCGGCTGGGCCAGGCCGCGCAAAACCACGCCGCCGACATGGCCGCCCGCGATTATTTCAATCACGTCAGCCCGGATGGCGGCACCCTCACAGGCCGCATCAGCGCCAGCGGCTATCCGTGGCGCGCGATTGCCGAGAACATCGCTGCCGGGCAGACGAGTGCGCAGGAAGTCGTGTCCGGCTGGGTCCGCAGCGAGGGCCACTGCCGCAATCTGATGAACGCCAGCTACACCGAGCTGGGCATCGGGCTGGCGCAGGGTGCGGGCGGCAGGCGCTACTGGGTGCAGGATTTCGGCACGCGCTGAACCTCCACAAGCCAGGACGCGTACCCCCGGGTATGGCTCCTGCTCTCCTTTCCCCTGTCCGGCTGACCCTGAGCCTCCTGGCGCTGGCGCTGCAAGCCGCGTGTGCTCAGGCTGCGCCGACGGCAGTCCAGACCCTGACCCTGCCTGCCCCGGCAGTCTGGCTGGCGGCGGAGGGGCAACAGGTGTACGCCCTGACCGGAACATCCGAGTTGCTGGGCGTTCAGAACGGACAGGCCCGCACGCTGGCGAAGAACTTTTCCAGTGCCTTTATCACCGCCTGTTCGGGCCGGGTGGTGGGCGTCAACGACGCGGGCAGATTGCAGGTCTGGGACGGCCAGGCCATTCAGACTGCGCCCAATACGGATCTCTCCCCGCGCGCCCACCCGGTCTGTCTGCCTTTCGGCATCGTGGCCGTGGCGCGTTCTGGCGATCTGGTGCGCTTTGATCCCAGCGGCGCAGGCTGGCGCGAGGCCGCCCGGACTCCCGCCCACGCCCTGTCAGACGCCCAACTGACCCTGGCCGATCTGGACGGCACGGGTGATGAGGTGGTGGCCCTGACCCGGCCCGACAGCGCGCGTTACGATCACGGCATCCTGGGCGACGCGGTAGAGGCCACAGAGATCACGGTCTTCGAGCGCCATGGCCTGACGGTGCTGGCCCGCCTGAGCCTGCCCGCTCCCTTCGTCTTCGAGGATTTGCAGGCGCGGCCCGTGCGGCTGACGGATGACAAAGATTCGCTGGCCGTCGTCCGTTCCAGTCCCGGCAGAGGAGCGGCGCTGGCGCTGGTGGCGGGCGCGGGCAGCAGATTGCGGGTCCAGGCTGCTGGGCCGGACTTCGGCCAGACGCACCGCTGGCTGGCTCCCGCCGTCGGCTTCGGTCAACTGTGGGCGGTGCAGACGCCACACATCGGGGGCCGTCTGGTGCAGTACACCCGGTCGGGCGAGGCCCTGGAAGCCTCCGCGCCGGTTGACGGCCTTTCCAGCCACAGCATCGGCAGCCGCAACCTGAACGCGGCAGTCGTCACCGCGCCGGGACAGCTTGTCGTCCCGGCCCAGGACCACCGCAGTCTGCTGGCGCTGGATTGCCGGGCCACCTGCCAGGTAACGGGGAAGCTGGCGCTGGGCGGCGCGTACACCAGCAACCTGCTGCTTGCCGGTGGTCAGGTATGGGTGGGAGACAGCAGCGGCAGGCTGTCTGGCTGGACGGTCAGGTAAGCGCGCAGACCCCTGCAACACTCAGGGCAAAAAAAATTCCCCTCCACCGGAGAGGGGATGGGGTAAGGACTCCCTAGCTGAACATCTGGCGGTATTCGCCGTAACCCTCGGCCTCCAGCTTTTCCGCCGGAACGAAGCGCAGCGACGCCGAGTTGATGCAGTAGCGCAGGCCGCCCCGGTCCTGCGGACCGTCGGGGAAGACGTGGCCCAGGTGGGAATCCGCGCTGCCGGAACGGACCTCGGTACGGGCGTAGCCGATCTTGTGGTCGGTGTTCTCGGTCAGGTTGGCGTGCTGGACCGGGCGGGTGAAGCTGGGCCAGCCGCAGCCCGCGTCGTATTTGTCGGCGCTGGAGAACAGTGGCTCGCCGGACACCACGTCCACGTAAATGCCGTCGCCATCGGTGTCCCAGTACTCGCCCGAAAAGGCCCGCTCGGTGCCCTCGTGCTGGGTCACGCGGTACTGCTCAGGCGTTAGGCGCTCGCGCAGTTCGGCGTCGCTGGGCTTGCTGTACGGGGGGGCCTGTGTCGTATCGGTCATGCCCAGAGTCTAGAAGCCGTGGCCGCCCGCAACCGTGGCAGCCCGAACGCTGGGGGCTTGAGAGGTTCTTGGGACTTCTCGCTAGGGACTTTCTGGCCCGGACCTGTTGAGATGGCCTTGAGCTGACATTGAGACGGCGTTCAAACACGCCAGCGCCTTACACAAGCTGAACACGGCGGCCCCTACCATGCCGGGTGAACATTCGCTTCTCTCTTTTCCCGGAGGTTTCCCCATGACCCAGAACGCCAGCTCCGCCATCACCCGCATGTTGCAGACCCACCCCCAGATCGGCCAGTCGCCCTTCGAGATGGGTGCCCTGACCGAGTGCATCGACGCCTGCTTCGAGTGTGCGCAGGTCTGCACCTCCTGCGCCGACGCCTGCCTGGGCGAGACCGAACACGCCGGGCACCTGACCCACTGCATTCGCCTCAACTCCGACTGCGCCGACGTCTGCACCACCACCGGGCGCGTGCTGGTGCGCCAGACCCAGCCGGAAATGGCCGTGGTTCGCGCGCAGCTTCAGGCGTGTCTGGCCGCCTGCAAGGCGTGCGGCGACGAGTGCCAGCAGCATGCCGAGAAGATGGGCATGAAGCACTGCGAGGTGTGCATGGAGTCCTGCCGCCGCTGTGAGCAGGCGTGCCAGAGGATGCTGGACAGCCTGAGCGCCTGAATTTCCCTGGTGACCTGATCTGAGCGTTTCCCGCCGTCTGCCACAGCCACCGCGCTGGTAGACGGTGTTTACATGTAAAGGAGAAGCCTGTGAACGATTCCATGAATCGCCCGTCCCCAGCACCAGGCTCAGGCGAGAAACCGATGGGCAAGATGGGCGGCAGTTATGGCCGATTCGCCGCCATGATCGCCACCTCTATCGTGATCATGTACGGCCTGATGTACCTCAATACCTACCAGTTGGACCATGTGTATTACAGCCAGACGCGCATGTGGATGGCGCTCTACATGGGCGCAGTGATGGCCGTGATCATGCTGGGTTTCATGCTGAACATGTACAAGAACAGCCGTACCAATCTGGGCATTTTGATCGGCAGCGCGGTGGTCTTTGCCGGGGCGCTGTACCTGGTGCGCGCACAGACGACGGTGGGCGACGTGGCGTGGATGAAGGCCATGATTCCGCACCACTCGATTGCCATCCTGACCAGCGAACGCGCCCAGATCAAGGACCCCCGCGTGCGCGATCTGGCCGACGGCATCATTGAGACCCAGCGCCGCGAGATCGCCGAGATGAAGGCGCTGATCACGGACCTGGAAAGCAAGCGGTAAGCGGGCCGATGACGGACCGGCCCTGAGCAAGCCAGCAGGCCATAAGGTCCAGCCGAAAAGGTGTGTCCTCCCAAGAGAGGTCCGCAGGTCTCGCTCCGCCTGGGACTGGGCGCACTGCTGGATCTATCCAGGATTCACCGGGCCTGACCGCTCTCTCTCAATGTTTTAAAGCGTTACATCAGAGTGGCGAAAGGACTGAAAAGAGTAAAGGTGCGCCCCCGTGTTGTGGATTTATGCTGGGCAACATGCTCCGTGTGTCCTGTCTGCTGGCGTTCATCTGCCTCTCGTCTGCGGGGGCGCAGCGCCTGTCCGCTCTGGACTTTGGGCGATCACTGAAGCTGCCCGAAGGGTCTTACGAGGCGGCCACCACCTCCAGGCTGCTCAACCGCCCCCTGCCACGCGACGGCATCCGCCTGACCTCGCTCTCCGTGATCAATGCCGAATTTCTCAAGCGGGTCTTCACCGACGCGCCGTCGGATTTTGGATTCCGGTGTTCGGGGGAGCGGGAAGTCGTGGCCCTGCCCGGCACGCCCAACGACGGGCGGGCGTTCGTTCAGACCCTGCTGAAGCAGTCCGGCATACAGCCGCTGTACCAGAATCCCAGCCGGCTGTATTTCAGCGCAGGACCGACTTTCGCCGGGTTCAACGAGTACCAGGGGGCGTTGTATCTCAGCGTCTGTCAGGCCACCCGTGACCTGAGCGGACTGGTCGAGCGCGTCACACCGCACGAAACCTACCTGGGCCAGACGCCTTATCTGATCGCCGCCGACTACGCGGGGCGGCTGAACTGGTGTACCGCCCTACCAGACCCGCTCCTGCGTTCGGTTCGGGCGTTCTCGGGAAGTGCGCTGCAAGCCGATGTCTCGCCGGACGGCAGCCGGATCGCAGTGGCTGGCTGGGACGCCCGGCCAGCCGTCAAGGTCTTCGACGCGGCCACCGGGGCGCTGCTCCAAACCCTGGGACTGCCATCCGGTCCCGTCTCTCTGACCTTCTCTGGCGACGGCAAGACGCTGCTGGTCCTGGACGCCAACACCACCTACACCTGGCTGGACATCGCCAGCGGCCAGACGCTGAACTCGTGGCAGGTCGTATCGCTGATCAGCTCAGACCTGCGGGGCGCGGGCAGTTCGCTGTTTCTGGAGTGGTCGCCCACCAGCACCATCCGGGTCTACGACGCGGCCAGGGCCACCCCCCGCTTTTCTCTGAGGAACTTCAAGCTGAATGCCAGGGCGGTGACGCCCGACGGCCAGTGGATCGTCACGGCCAGCACGAGGGGCGTGCTGAGCGCGTTCAGCACTAGGGACGGCAAAGCCGGGGCCACCGTGAGCCTGGGGGTAACCACCGGGGCCGGACTCGCCAGTGGCCCAGGCGACAGCGAGGTCACGGCGCTGGTCATTCAGACGGCAGAGGGCAGGCCGCCGCAGGTCGTGACCCAGATCTGGGCGGTGGGCAGTCCGGCACTTCGGCCCGCCGCCACCATCAACCACCGCAGAGCCGATATGATCGTGTTCGACTCGGCCCGCACCACGCCGGTCAGCATCCCGCTCTGCCGCGCGCCGTGACGGGGCCGCCCCACCCCAACGACAGGCAGGCTGAGTGTCCTGGCCAGGGTTGTGTCTGGACAGTTGTGATGACCTAGACGATGTAAGAAGAATGGAAGCAACAGAAGTCTTTTCTCTGACGCTGTCATTTGGACAGATACTCTAACCCGGTACTTCCAGATGGTCCGGCAGCGCACCGCCCAGCGCCACCCACGCACTGAGCACGTCATCTGGCACGGGCGCATGCAGGTGCAACGTCTGGCCTGTGACCGGATGGGGCAACTCCAGAAATTGCGCGTGTAGAGCTTGACGGGTCATGGCCTCGCTGGCGCGGCCATATACCGTGTCGCCCAGGACCGGGCTGCCCAGGTGCGCCAGATGCACGCGAATCTGGTGGGTGCGGCCCGTGCGCGGCTGGGCACGGACCAGGGCCAGCGTGCGCCCATGCCCGTCCGGGTGCGCGGCCAGCGGCGTGAAGAGGGTCTGGGCCTCGCGCGCGTTTGCGCCGCCCACGGTCATGCGCTGGCGCTGCACCGGATGGCGGCCCACGGGAGCGTCCACCTTCACCGCCCCCCCGGCCTTCCAGCTCCCGGCGGCAATCGCCAGATAGGTCTTGCGGGT
Source organism: Deinococcus frigens DSM 12807 (assembly GCF_000701425.1). GTDB lineage: Bacteria > Deinococcota > Deinococci > Deinococcales > Deinococcaceae > Deinococcus > Deinococcus frigens. The sequence goes on from NZ_JNIW01000015.1 coordinate 39,747, forward strand.
GTCGCGGTCCTTGAAGGCGGCGGCCAGCCGGGCGTGGGCCTCCACGGTCTTGGCCACCACGATCACGCCGCTGGTGTCCTTGTCCAGTCGGTGGACGATGCCGGGACGGTAGCCGCCCTCGCCGTCGAAGTCCGATTGTTCGGGCAGGCTCCCCATACGCCCCAGCAGGGCATTGACCAGCGTGCCGCTCCTGACCCCCGGCGCGGGGTGGGTGATCATGCCGGGCGGCTTGTTCACGGCGATCAGGTGATCGTCCTCGAACAGCACGTCCAGCGGCACCGCTTCTGCTTCCACGGCTGCGTCTGGCGGGGGCGGCACCTGCACGCTCAGGGCCTCGCCGCCCCGCAGCCTGAGGCTGGCCTTGAAGCTCACCTCTTGGCCCACCTGCACGAAACCGCCCGCGATCCAGGACGACACCTGCGAGCGGCTGCGGCCCGTCAGCGCGGCCAGCACCGCGTCCAGACGGCCCGGCGTGGCTTCCAGGTGCAGGGGGGCACAGGACGCTTCGGCATTCACGCCCGACAGTCTAGGGGCTTGCCCCCCGTTCCCATGCCGGTCTTCATGCGGCCTTTAGCCTCCTCGCACACATGATCCGATCCCTGTCCGGCTGCATATATCCCATTGAGCGATGTTTTTGTGGGCGGCCCCAGCGGTCACCCGCGCGAGTTGGACCCTGCCGGGATTGCCAAGGTCCGGGCAGACGAAGAGGCGACCGACGCCGCTCAAGGGAGGATTTTCATGCCGGAGAACGTAGAAACCAACGCACAGACCGCGACCCAGGGGTCAGAAATCACAGGCGGGCAGGGCACGTCCCGCCGCCAGTTCGTGGGCTACGCCGCCCTGTTCGGCGCGGGCGCGGCCCTGGTGGCATGCAGCCCCACGCCCACCCCCAAGGCCATGACGGCGGCTGAGAAACAGGACATCGACATCCTGAACTACGCGCTGACCCTGGAGTACCTGGAAGCGGACTTTTACCGCCGTTTCGATTCCGGTGACCTGAAGGGCACGCTCAAGGATGCCCGCGTCAAGGAATTTGCCCGGGAACTGGCCGAGCAGGAAGCGGCCCACGTCGCCGTACTGACAAAGACCATCATCAGCCTGGGCGGCAAACCCGTTCCTCTGCCCAAGTTCGATTACAGCTCTTTGATCCCTGATCCCAGCAAGCTCAACGACGCGTTCTTCCTGCAACTGGCCGTGACCTTCGAGCCAGTCGGCACCCGCGCCTACCTGGGCCAGGCCGCCCGACTGAGCAATCCCGATCTGCTGGCCGCCGCCTCCTCCATTCTGGCTGTCGAGGCCAACCACGTGTCGGCCATTCAGGAACTGCGCACGGACATGGGTCTGAATACCAAGCCCACCCGTCAAACGGATATCGCGCCCCAGACCGACATCAACAACACCAACGCGTCTTCTTTTGACCCCAACTTTTCCCCAACGCCAACGTTCCTGTGGAAGGGATTGACGATGGCGCAGACCCTGGCCATCGTCGGACCGTTGATCGTCAAGTAAGCCCCAAGACGCGCCAAGAGTTCCTGAAGCCGAGCTGTACCCCAGCCGTGACACGAGAGGAGAATTCCACATGACTACCCCTGATCGCCGTTCTTTCCTGAAATACGCCGGAGCAGGCACGGGCGCAATGATGCTCGGTGGCCTGAACCTGTCCGCCCTGGCCGCTGCCAGCCCCAACACCAAGAGCGCCGCGCAGGACATCGTGATCCTGAACTACGCGCTGACCCTGGAATACATCGAGGCCGTGTTCTACGCCGCTTTTGATGAAGCAGCCAACAACAAGGATGATGTTAGAGGAAAGGGACCTTACGCAGACAAGCTGATCATTCCCCGCGTCAAGGAATACGCCAAGGAACTGGCCGCGCAGGAGCAGGCGCATGTCAATGCCCTGATCGCTACCATCAATTCGCTGGGCGGTACGCCCGTGGCCAAGCCCAACCTGGACTTTAGCCCGTTGATTGGCGATGGGAGCGGCCTTAACGATAAGGTGTTTTTGCAACTGGCTGTGACCTTTGAGCCAGTAGGCACCCGCGCCTACCTGGGTCAGGCTCCCAACGTCATGAACGGGGACGTGTTGACTGCCGCCGCCAGCATTCTGGCCGTGGAAGCCAACCACGTGAGCGGCCTCCAGCAGCTGCGCGTCTTCCTGGGGTACAACCTGAAGCCCACCCGCATGACCGCCCGTGCGCCTCAGAGCGACGCTGCGCCCAAAAGCACCAGCACGGCGGACTTCGATCCCGACTTCTCGCCGATGCCCACGGCGCTGTGGGAGCCGCTGACGATGGACGAGGTTCTGAAAATCGTCGGGCCGCTGATCGTCGGGTGATCTAGAGCAACACTTTCACCACAGCAACGCTTTCACAAGATCCGTCCTCAGGGGACGCAGGCTGGCCTCCGGGCGGCCCGTCCCCTATTCTATTCTCTACTCTTTTTCCTGACCGGAGGTACTGTCCATGCCCAACATCGGCCCCGCTGAACTGATCGTGATTCTCCTTGTCGCCCTGGTGGTCTTTGGCCCCCGCAAGTTGCCCGAACTGGGCAAGAGCCTGGGCCACGGCCTGCGCGAATTCCGCAAGAGTACCCAGGGCCTCAAAGACGAGCTGGACGGCGCAAATATCGTCGCCACCCCCGTTATCCAGCAGCCCGTGACCGTGGCCCAGCCCGCCGCCCAGGTGGCTGCCCAGGTCGCTGCCGCTCCGGTGCATGCCGCCGCCGTGACGCCGTCCCGCAATGTGGAAGCTTAAGACGGTTTTTTAACCCTCTCCCCCCCGATCAATAAAGTTCTGCCAATGTCGGTTTTGCTGAAGGCCGCTTCACCTTTGATAAGCTGGCATTCACTCCATGACCCAACCCACCCTTCCCCCCGATTTTCCCGACGAGGCTTTGATGCAGGCCATGGCGGGCGGGCAGGAAGACGCTCTGCGCGAACTGCATGAACGGTATGCCCGCTTGCTGTACGCGCTGGGTCACCGGATGCTCCGCCAGACCGACGACGTGGAAATCTGCGTGCAAGACGCTTTTATGAACGCCTGGAAACACGCCGCGCGCTTCGATCCGGCGCGGGCCAGTGCTAAGACCTGGCTGGTCAGCATCGCGCACCACCGCTTCTTGCAGGAACTGCGGGACCGCCCCGACACCCCCCTGGAGATTGAGGACTGGGACGCTCCCACTGCCGCCGCCGATCCCACTGACCGCCTGATGGCCGAGCAGGCGGTGCAGGGGCTGGAGCCGGACCACCGGAAACTGGTCGAGCTGGCCTACTACCGGGGTTACACGCACAGCGAGCTGGCGACGTTGCTGGGACTGCCGGTGGGCACTGTCAAATCACGCCTGCGGTCGGCCCTGGGCCGCATGAAGACCGCGCTGGGACCGTCCGGTACCCTATGATCCGGCAACCCACCACCCAGCATCCCGCACCCCAGTAACCCGCGACCTTATGCCCGCTCTCCAGTCCTCCTCATCACACACCCTCAAAATGGAGCGGCCATGATCCGCTCTGGCCGCGCAGAACAGAAGGCAGGTGAACACGCATGTCCATTCAAAGAGACGATCTGATCGCCCTGGCGCTGGGGACCCTGTCCTCGCAGGACCAGGCGCGTGTTCAGGCGGCTCTGCAAGCTGACCCTGTCCTGCTGGCCGAGTACCACAGCGATATTCGGGTTCTGCACACCCTGCCCGAACGTCTGCCGCCCGGTCAGGTGCCGGAAGGAGCCGCCGAGCGCATGATGGCCCGGATGCGCGCCGAGGGGTTGCCGCAACTGGCCCCGGTCACCACTTCCAATATGCCGTTGCCCGGGAGCCAGGGGTCTGGGGGCCAGGGGTCTGGGGGCCAGGGGTCTGGGGGCCAGGGGTCGGCGGTTGTGACGGAGCCTGCCTCCACAAACAGTCGAGGCTGGACCCTGGGCCTGGGGGCGCTGGGACTGGCCGCCGCGCTGGCGCTGTTCTTCGCCCTGCGCCCTCCCACCGACCCGCTGACCCGCTATGCAGGGATGCCCGGCGCGGTGAGCCAACCCCTGACCGGCGCAAATAAATCGGAGATCGGCCAGGTGGTGCGTCTGCGTGACGGCACCGCTTTTCTGTATCTGAGCGCCGCGCCGCCGCAGGGACAGGTGTACCAGTTGTGGAAGATCGTGGGCGAGACCCCGGTATCGCTGGGCGTGATCGACGGTCAGGGCACACTGGTGCAGGACGCGCCCGATGGCCTGACCCTGGCCGTCAGCGTGGAGCCGCCCGGCGGCAGCGAGCAGCCCACCACCACGCCAATTCTGGTGCAGCAGTTGTAGCGGGGAAGGGCAGCGGTCAACGGTGAAGATTGACCCCTGTCCCTTCCCGCCCTCTGACGCACGTCGAACGGCTATTCCTGACGCCTTGCAGGGCAATGCGACGCCCATCCCATGCCTGCACTTCACCTTAGCCAGTCGTCGCCCACTTCCACCACGTCGCGGCCCCCCAAATCGTCTACCTCATCGCCGCGCGTGGCCCAGGCAGGAAAGGGGTAATTGACCAGCACGGGATTGGGCACGTCCGGCTGAGACACCAGCATGGTGCCGGGTTGCAGGATGCCCGCGCGGGCGCGGAAGCTCTGGGGTAGGAAGCGGTATTCGGGGCGCTCGGCTTCCGCCAGATCCAGGCGGCCCACCACGCGGATGGCGGCGTTGGAAACGATGCGCCGCTCTACCTCACTGGCCGTTTGTTGCGCGCCGATCAGGATGATGCCCAGCGAACGCCCGCGCTCGGCAATCTCCAGCAGGATGTCCTTGATCGGGCTGCCGTCGTCGCGCGGGGCGTACTTGTTCAGCTCGTCGAGCACCACGAACACGGTGTCCTGCCGCCCGTATTTCTCCTTATGGTCAAAGACCTGGCGCAGCAGCACGCCCACCACGAACATCTGCGCCGGGCCGGACAGGTTGTGGATGTCCACCACGCTCAGTTGCGCGCCGCTGAGGAGATTGGGGCGGTAACGGGCGGCCTCCGCTTCCGTCAGGTCGCCGCGAATCAGGGGCGTCAGGTGCTTTTGCACGCCGCGCAGCCGCCGGGTAAAGGCGCGCAGCGTACCGGGGGCCTGCTTGAGGACCCATTTGGGATCGCCCTCGCCGTCGCGGTCTTCGAGGAGCTTGAACTCTACATATGAGATCAGTTGATCGAAGGTGCGTAGATTGACGCCGCCCAGATCGCCAAATTCCAGATCCTCCGGCGGCGACTCGCTGAGGTCCACCTGCCAGTCTTCCACCATCAGGCCGGTTCCCTTGCTCTGCTGCGCCCCAGCCAGTCGGAACAGCTTTTCCTCGATGTTGCCAATCACAAAACCCAGATTCAGGCTGCTGCCCGCGTCTGAGAAGACGTATTGCAGCAGGCGGCCCGCACAGAACTCGCGCAGGGTGAAGATAAACGGGGTGATGCCCTCCGAGCGCTGATCGGTGTGGGGGACAATCGCGCTGCCAGGCGCTCCGGGGCGGGGCGGGGCCAGAAATTGCGTGTCGCGGAAGGGAGTCATTGGCAGGCCCAGCAGGGCGTAGCGGTCCCCGGCGAAGCCCTTGCTTACGCCTGCCTCGGATTCCTTGTCGGCGACTTTGCGGTTGGGTTTGTCTAAAAACAGCAGGTCCTCGCCCTTGACGTTGAAGATGATGGCCCGCCCGCCGGAGCTGCCCGCCATGCGCCCGCCGCTTTCCTGCGCCACGCGGTCCATCACGCCGCTGCGGAAAATGCTGTGCAGCAGAAAGAGGGCATACGAGGTCTTCGTCGCCACCCCCGAAATGCCGGAGATGTTGATGTGGCCGCCGCTCTCGCCGTTGACGAAGCGGAAGTTGAGGGGCAGGGGCTGGCCGTCTGCCAGCAGGCCGCCGGGGAAGCTGGCCTGCCCCATCTTGTCGGCGCTGAGGGCCATGTTCAGATCGTCGCCGCGCGCGTGCCGCACGGTATCGCCCGGCTGCGGCGGAATGAAATTCTCGGGGTCCACCCGCGTGACCAGCACCCGCGCCGCGTAGCTGACGCTGGCGGGCAGGATTCCGGCCACCACGTCCTCCACGTCGGACTCGAAGGTCACGCCCTCGTGCCGCTTGCGAACGTTGTCCACCAGGCCATAAAAACGCACCGGGCGGCCATCGGGCCTCAGGGTCTCCACCACCACCAGATCGTCGAGTTGCACGCTCGCGCCAGCGCTGACGGCGAACCAGAAGACGGTGGGCATCACGTCCTCGGTTCCCAGCACCATGCCGATGCGGGCGGCTGAGGTTCCAGCAGGGGTTCCGGTCATGCCACGGCCCCCTGGCCCAGCTCGCGCGCCAGATGCGAGCGGATGCGGCGCGTGACCAGTTCGGCGCTGCCCATCGCGCGGCCCATCGCCTGTTCCAGCGCGGCGGTGGGAATCAGGTTCTGCGGCGCGCGGGCGTCCTTGTGCGGCGCGCTCGCCAGCTTGCACAGCAGCCGCCCCGACAGGTTGGCGATATCCAGCACGCCGCGCGGCACAAAGTCGCTGTCCTCCGGCGCGTGCATTTCCAGGCGCACCACCCCCGCCAGCGGGTGCTGATAGAACGGCGGATCGCACAGCCGCACGTACCAGGTGAAGCGCTGCTCACGGCCCTCGGAGCCTTGCGCGTCGCCCTGATCGCCCACCCGGAAGCGCAGGACGGGCGTGCGCTCGCCGGGTTTCAGGGTTCCCAGCAGGCCAATGCGGTCCGCGCCCAGGTAATCGGTGTGCAATGTCTTGACATAGCCCAGCACCGCGCGGCCCGCGCCGCCGATGCGTACCGGGCCGTCCTGCAAGACCAGCGTATCGGGCAGAGCGTTGGGATCATGCTCGTCCAGCGGCAGGGCGGAGGCCAGCTTGTGGCTCAATGCCGCCTCGGCGTCCAGCATCAGGCGCTGCACCTTGCTTTTTGCGCCCTCCAACCCGCTACCGCTAAAGACATGCGGCGTGTATTCCAGCCGTCCGGTGTGCGGATTGCGCGGGCTGAGGCGGGTGACCTGCACCGCCGCGCCGCCCTCGTCGCTATAGGCCAGCACGCGCTGGGCCGCCACTTCCAGCAGTGCGGCCTGCCGCGAGCCGTGCGGGCAGAGGTCCACCGCGCCCGCCACAAAGGCCCCGAAACCCGCCAGGCTCAGGCCGCCCGCCTCGTCGTCCAGCAGCAGGCGGGCCTCCATGCGCGGTTTGCCGTCCACCACCAGGATTTTCGAGAGTCGCGCTGGAATGTCGCGCGGCGCGGTGGCGGCCCAGTATTCCGTTTCCGCGTTGAAGACCAGCCCGGCGAAGGGCTTCAGGGTCAGTTGGCCGTCCTGGGTATCCACCGGCCAGGGGTCGAGACGAATCCGCATGGGGGGCATTCTAGAGCGGGAAGTGAAACCCCTCCGTCCGCGTCGCGGCCAGCTCCCCCCAAAAGGGAGCCGGGGAGCATTAAAAACTCGCCTCTCAGCTTACCGCCCGCCCGGCGCAACCAGCTCCAGCAGAGCGTCCAGGCTCAGCGCCAGCAGTCCAGCCAGCACCGCGCCGATCAGCACCAACCCGGTGTTTTGCTGCGACAGCCCGTTGATGATCAGGCTGCCCAGGCCGCCCGCGCCCAGCGCCGCGCCAATCGTTGCCGTGCCGACGTTGTAGACCGTGCTGGTGCGGATTCCGGCCATCAGCACCGGGAGGCTGAGAGGCAGCTCCACCCGCATCAGCCGTTGCCGGGAGGTCATGCCCACGCCACGCGCCGCGTCCAGCACGCCCTTGTCCACGGCCAGCAAGCCCGCGATGCCGTTGGACACCACCGGAACCAGCCCGTACAGCACCAGCCCCAGCACGGTGGGCGGCAGCCCCAGCCCCAGCGTCGGCACGGCCAGGGCCAGGATGGCAATGGTGGGAACCGTCTGGCCCAGCCCGGTAATCGTCTCGGTCAGGCGCATTAGAGCGGCGCGGCCCGGGCGGGTCACGAACACTGCCAGCGGCACGCCGATCAGCAGCACGATCAGCTCCGCGCCCAGCACCAGTTGCAGGTGAATCAGGGTGAGTTGCCACAGGGGCCGCCCCCCGGTGTCGGGGGCAATCCCCGCCGACAGCGGCGCGAACAGGTTGGACAGTACCCCCGGAATCAGGCAGATCAGCAGCAGCGCGGGCCACAGCAGCGCCAGCAGGCGCGCGGAGGCGGGGCGGCGCGTTCCGGCGGCGCGGGCAACGGTCATCCGGCCACCCTCATCCAGCCTCTTCCAGCGCCTGCCAGGTCAGCACGCCCTGCACCTGCCCGTGGGCGTCCAGCACCGCCAGGGCGTCGGAACGCTGCCCCAGCATGACGCTCAGCGCACTTCGCACATTCAGAGTCCCGCTGATCTGTGGCAGTCCGGTGGCGTCGCCGGGCTGCGCCAGTTGAGCGGCGGTCAGGCCCGCCAGTTGGCGCAGCAGGGCGTCCTCGCCCAGAAACTGCCGCACGAATTCGCTCTCCGGGTGGCGCACCAGATCATTGGGCGTGCCGAACTGCGCCAGCTCCCCGCCCGTCAGCAGGGCCACGCGGTCGCCCAGGCGCAGCGCCTCGTCGATGTCGTGCGTGACCAGCACAATCGTTTTTTGCAAGCGCCGCTGGATGTCCAAAAACGCCTCCTGCAACTTGTCGCGGGCCAGCGGATCGAGTGCGCCGAAGGGTTCGTCCATCAGCAGCACCGGCGGATCGGCGGCCAGCGCCCGCGCCACGCCCACCCGCTGCGCCTGCCCACCGGACAGCTCGTGAGGGTGCTTGTCGGCGAATTGCCCCGGCTCCAGGCCCACCAGTTCCAGCAGCTCACGCGCCCGCTCGCGCGTCTGCGCCCTGGGGCGGCCCAGCAGGTCCGGCACGGTGGCGACGTTCTGCACCACGCTTAGGTGCGGAAACAGCCCGATCTGCTGAATTACATAGCCGATCTGCCGCCGCAGGTCTTCTGGGCGCTGGGCCATGATGTCCTGCCCGTCCAGTAGAATCTGGCCACCTGTCGGCTCGATCAGGCGGTTGATCATCCGCAGCGTGGTGGTCTTGCCGCAGCCTGAAGGCCCCAGCAGCGCCGTAATTTTCCCGTCTGGGAAGACAAGGCTGAGGTCTTTGACGGCGTAAAAGATCTCGCCGGAAGTCTCGTTGACATACTTCTTTTCCAGATGTTGAAGTTCAATCATGGTTGCTCCGAGGAGATGGAAAATTGGGTCACTGGTACGCCTGTGGGATTGTCCGTGGATGACCTCACGCCCGCCCCCACTGGCGGGTCAGCAGCACTTCCAGGCCGCGCAGCAGGGCGTCCACGCCAATCGCCAGCAGCGCGGCGGGAATCGCGCCCAGCAGGATCAGGTCACTGGCCGCCGTTTGCAGTCCGCTGAAGATGAAATATCCCAGGCCGCCCGCGCCGATCAGTTGCGCGATGCTGGCGACGCCCACCAGCAGCACCGCCGCCTGCCGGATGCCGGACAGCCACACGGGGAGCGCCAGCGGCAACTGCACCCGCCAGAAGCGCTGGTTGTCGGTCATGCCCATGCCGCGTGCGGCGTCCAGCGCGCCGGGCGACACGCCGCGCAGGGCCACCAGGCCGTTTCGCAGCACCGGCAGCAGCGCGTACAGCGTCAGCGCAGTCAGCGCTGGGGCCGTGCCGATGCCGCTGACGCCCAGTTGTCGCAGGAATGGCAGCGCGTTCGCCAGCGCCCCCAACGGCGCGATCAGCAGGCCCAGCAGCGCCAGACTGGGAATGGTCTGAATGCCATTGGCAAAGCCCAGCACCGCCTCCGCCGCGCGGGGCCGCCGCGACACCCACACCGCCAGCGGCGCGCCGATCAGCACCGCCAGGCCCAGCCCGGTCAGCACCAGTTTCAGGTGTTGCCCCACTTCCTGGAGAAAGCGGGCCTGCTGGGCGTCCAGCTCGCGCAGCACGGACCACGCGGCCAGTTGCCCGGTCAGGGCCAGCACAATCAGCACGGGCAGCCACAGCCACGCCAGCCAGGACCAGAACCGCTCCGGCAGCCCGATCTGGCCCGCACCATAAACCGCGATGCCCGCGCCCAGCAGCCACACCCACAGCCCGCTGCTGGCGCTGGCCCGCGCAATCTCGGGTTGATCCAGCATGGCGGCGGTCATCCGTGCCCCCAGCAGGTAGAAGCCCAGCGCCAGGGCCGTGCCGCCCAGCAACGGCATGATGCGTGGCAGCACCCGGGCCGAGAGGGGAACGGCCAGCGCCAGCACTGCCCCCAGCACCATCCAGGCGACAGGCAGATTCTGGTACACGCCCGCCGCCAGACGGTTGGGCCGCAGCAGCGCCCACGGCAGGAAGCAGGCCACCAGCATCAGCATGCCGCCCAGCCAGAAGATCAGTTGCACGTCCGGCTGGGCGGCGAGGCGGCGAGGCTTGACCTCTGGACTCAGGGTGGATGGGGTCATGCGTTGGGAACAGTCAAGAGGAATCTCCTCCATGCGAGAGAGTTGGGAAAACGTCCCTATCATTGAGGAGGTCAGCTCACTTCACCGTCCGATCCGCTTTACTTTTTGTTGAAAGATGAAGGATGCAGGAGAGAAGAAGGGCGGTGGAGCGCCATCTATTCCGGCCACTCCACCGCCCGCTCCAGGAAATCCGGTTACTTGATCAGGCCCTTGGACTTCAGGTATTCCTGCGCCACAGCCTGTGGGGTCCGGCCCTCAAGGGCCACCTTGGCATTCAGCCCTTGCAGGGTGCTGGCGTTCAGGCTGGCAAAGACCTTGTTCAGGGCCGACTCTACCTGCGGGTTTTCCTTGAGGGTGCTGGTGCGGATGATCGGCGCGGGCTGATACACGAACTGCGCGCCCTTGGGGTCGGTCAGGGCCACCATGCTCAGGGCCGCCAGTGTGCCGTCGGTGCCGTAGGCCATCGCCGCGTTGACGCCGTTGGTGCCGTTGCTGGCTGCCTGTTGCGTCTGCGGGGGCGTCGCGCCCGCCAGCACCAGCTTCTGATCGGGTTTGAGTTTGAAGCCGTAGGCGGCCTCGAAAGCCGGGAAGGTATCGGGGCGGTTAAAGTACTCGGGGCTGCCCGCGATCTTAAATTTGCCGCCGCCATTGACGTATTTCGCCAGGTCCGCCACGCTCCTCAGCTTCTCCGCCGTCGCCAGCTTCTGCGGCACCGAGATAACCCAGGTGTTGTTCACGTTGGCGGGCTTGAGCCAGGTGACGCCGTTCTTACTGTCCAGTTGCCGCGCCAGCCCGTAGATGGTGCCGGGGTTGCCCGCCTGCTTGGCCGAGATCTTGGACGCCGGGAACAGGTAGACCGCGTTGCCGGTGTATTCGGGATACACGTCGATTTCCCCGGCCAGGATGGCCTTGCGGTTCACGCCAGTGTCGCCCAGGTTGGTCCTGTCGGTGGTCTCCAGGCCCGCGTTCTTGAGGGTCAGCAGGATCATCTGGCCCAGAATCTGTGCTTCGGGATCGAGCTTGCTGCCCACGATGATGGGCTTGGCAGACGCGCCAGCCAGCAGCGACGCGGCCAGCAGGGCGAGGGTGGAACGGGTCAGGGGTGATACTTTCATGGAAAACCTCCGTAAAACATTCAATGATGGTAGGAACGTCATTGAGCTTAAGTCCAGCGTTCAGGTGCAAAAGAAAGGCTAATGCTAGACAGAGGTGTGACTTTGTGCCTCTACCTCTCATTTATCTCAGATAAAGGCTTGAGAGCTGACCGACGGTTGCTTCTTCCTGAACGTGGCCTTAAGACAGGCGCAGAGGCCACCGCCCACATCGGAGTGGTGACCTGAAAAACACATTCTCAGCGCGCCGTATAGATACGCGTCTGCGGCGCATAGGCCGCCCAGGCAAACCAGAAGTGGTTGGCGTGGACGACGGGTTTCAGGGTCTGGCCCTTCAAGGCTCCTGCCGTGGCCTGCCCGGTCAGGGTCCAGGTGCTGCCCGTCTCGCGGTCACGGAAGCTGCCGTCCACGCGCCCGAAGGTCAGGGTGCGCCCGCCCACGCGGCGGTCAAAGACCACGCCCGCGCCCACATCGCGCCCGTCGCGCAGGGCGGCGCTGCCCAGGGCGCTGGTGGTGCCACTCGCCCAAAATACGGTCAGCGGCACGTCGCCCACCCGGTCATTCACCACGCCCAGTTTGGACAGCAACGTGAAGGGATAGGCGGCCCGCGCGTCCCCCGCCGTCACGGTGACCACCCGCTCCTTGGGCGGCAGGCGTCCGTCCACCGGGCCGTCGTACAGGAAGGGCGGCTCGGCAGCGTTGTCGTAGCCCACGTAGGGATTGCGTCCGTAGGGGCGGTCGTAGCCCGTTTCTTTGGACAGCACCAGCGCACGCGGCGCGGCCCACGCGGCTTCCTCGAATGGCACGATCAGGCTGGGATACACCCTCAGCTCCGCGCCCTCCAGCGGCCCCACCAGCCCGCGCCCGATGGCCTGATACCACAGCGAATGCGTGACCGAATCGAACATCACCAGATCGCTCTTGTACAGCAGCCCCGACACGCCAAAGGTGACCAGCACCGATGAGGCGTTGGCCTGCGGGGTGCCCTTGAGCCGTGTGCGCTGCTCCGGGCCGATGGGGATACGCCGGTCCGCCACCAGGGCGGTATTGCACAGCGGGCAGAAGGTCACGGCCAGCGGCACGTTGCCCAGCGTCACGTTGGCGATCTCGTGCCACAGCAGCACCTGCATGGGAAAAATGCCACTCCTGCCGCCCACCGTCACCAGAATGACCGGCTCACGCGGGGTCAGCCAGCCCGCCGCCTCTTTCACACTCTCAAATTTCACGGCGCTGGTGTCGGGCAGGGGGCCGCTGTCGCCCGCGAAGCCCAGCGGCGGAATGCCGTTGGGGGGCGGCCCACCGGAACGCAAGTCGCTCAGGGCGATGTTCTTGAACTGTGTCTGAACTTTCAGCGCGTCCAGTTGTGCCGATTGCGCGGCGACCACCCCGACGGAAAGGGCGGCCAGGGTGAGGAGTGTTCTGATCATGTGGAACCTCCTGAAACAGAGTGGGAACGGGGCAGCTCAGAACTCGCGTGTTCTGGCATCTGCCTGGAAATACGGTGCGGGAACCCAGCCTTCAAGCGTTTTACCGTCCATCACAGCGCGCACCAGCAGGTAATCCAGTTGCGGACCAGCCACCAGCAACAGGGCGCGCACCCGCGTTCCGGCCTGGATTTGTGCCAGAACCCTCGCGCGGGCGTGCGAGTCGTACAGACGCACCTGCGGTTCGGTCAGCGTGCCCTGGTACACGCCCGTCAATGTTCCGGTGTAGGCGTTGCCCAGCAGCGTGGGCAGCCCACACTGGCTGGCATCGGCATTGTCAGGAAAGGGCAGGTCGGGCCGGGGGTCCTGGCCCTGCTGCGCCGCGAAGAACTGCCGGGGCGGGTTCATCTGCCGCGCCGCGCCACCCAGGCCCAGAACCAGCAGGCCCGCAACCAGCAGACCCGGAACCGTGAGCAGGCGCGAGCCATGGGGCATCTGACCTTCCTCCCTGGCGGCCTCCCACAGAGGAGGAATGGAAGGCGGCTGCCCCCCAGGATGACAGGTCTTGAAAAGTAGGGCAGTGTCGCTAGCCCATTCCAGCTCAGCAATCAAGCGGTTCTCCGAACTACGTCACCGGAAAAACAGACTTATGGTGACTCCATTCTCCGTCCTGCCGGGCAAAATTCACTTGCTATCGTCGCGCACAGACGCCCATGAGGACGCTGCTCCTCTCCTGCGGAGCTGTGCCAGTCCTGCTCGGTCATCAGGACGGTCTCTTTACGACAAAGGCTCTGGAACATCTTCAATTGCGCTGGGCGTCGCTCCGCATTTGCCCGCGCTCCCAGACGAACTCCAGGATGCTCTCCAGTTCAGGTTGATAGCCGTCCCCCGTGTCCACGATCAGCGTGGGAAGGCCCAGTTGAACGGGCTGCGCAAAGTGCGCCCAGCGGGCCGGGTTTTCCTCCATCTGCCGCAGGTTTTCGGAGTCTGTGTAAGCGGGGTGAAGGCGACGCCCTGTTCCCGCCCGCGCCCGGAATCGCTCGTGGCTAACGGCTTCCGGGACCGTGCAATGGATGACCACCGCATCGGCTTTCGGCAGCAGCGCCCCGATTTCAGCCACGCCGCGCTCACTGTGGACGCTCCCCTCCGCCACCACGCTCAGGCCCGCGCTTAGTAGGGCGTCAATCGCGGCGTAATACGCGGCCCAGTGCGCCCTGGGAACCTGGGGCAACAAGTCCGGCTGGTGCTGCCAGAGGTTCCAGAGCCGCACCTGAAAGTCGTCACGGGACAGCGAAACGAATCCCAATCTTGCGCGCAGGGCGGCGGCCAGCGTGGTCTTGCCGCTGCCCGGCACGCCTGTTACCAGCACCAGCAGCGGTTTCACAGTTATTTCCCGACGAACACCGCAGTCGTCAGGCCCGGCACCGTGACGCCATTTCCGGCGTATTTGCTCGTCTTGACGATGGAATCTGTGCTTGACGCCAGTGCCGGATGCAGGCTCAGCTTCAGGCCGGCCAGTTTCGCGTCGGTCACGGTCACAGACTTGCCGCTGCCGTTGAAGACCACCACGATGTTTTTATACGGGTTGCCAGTGCTGACCGCCCCGCTGAGTTTCATGGCGATCACGCCGGGCATCTGTTTGGGGCCGGTGTTCAGGAACGTCAAATTCTGCTGTACCTCTGCCGCCGTCTCCAGCCGGAACAGGTCCGAGGAATAGCGCACCCGCAAATAATCGCGGTAGGAGTCGAAGGCCCGCTGGATATCTGCCGGGCTGGGTTTCAGTGCCGCGTTGCCCAGAATGGGGCGGTAGAGGTTCCAGTTGTCTGCATTCTTCTCGGCGGGAGGCAGGCCCCGGCCCTCGCCGTTGGTCTTCAGGGTCCAGTCCAGCACGTTGAACCAGTCGCCGCTGTTGTAGCTGTCGGTGTCGAAGCTCTTGGAGCGCAGGATGTCGTCGCCCGATGTGCTGAACGGCAAGCCCTGACCCAGTAAAATGATGCTGTTGGCCAGGTTCTGCATCCGCGTGCGCTGCGCCCCTGTCGCGTTCTGCGGAGCCTTGAGCAGCACGGCGTCGAACAGCGTCTGGTTGTCGTGCGCGCTGGCGTAGCTGATGGTTTCCTGCGGGCTGGCCGCGTACCCGGCAGGAGAGTCGCCGTACTTGATGTCCGCGCCCTTGACCGTCTGCCCCGCTGCGCCCGTGAATTTGTAGTCGCGCAGGTTGCCGGTCAGCCCCACCCGGATCAGGTCCGAGAGTTGCAGCAATTTGGCGGTGTCGGTGTTGCCCTTCTGGCCGTTGGGCAGACCCACCAGGCCGGTGGCGAAACCCTGTTCCTGCAAGCCTCCAAAAGGATTTCCGCCGCGCACCGCGTCCCGGATGCGGTCATTGAAGGTGCCGACGCCCTGCCCGTACAGGTTGATCTGGGTGGCATTCACGCCGCGTTTGCCCCCCGCCACCTCGCCGAAGTCCCAGCCCTCGCCGTAGAGATAGAGCTTTCTGCCATCCACGCCGTCCTTTTGCACGGTCAGGGCGTCCAGCGCCGCGCGGGCGGCCTTCATATCCTCCACCATGTGGTGGCCCATCAGATCGAAGCGGAAGCCGTCCACCTTGTAAGCCTTTGCCATTAGCACCAGCGTGTCGATCATCAGCCGCCGCATCATGGTGTGTTCGGTGGCGGTGTTCGAGCAGCACGTGCTGTTCTCCACGCCACCATTCACGTTCAGGCGGTGGTAATACCCCGGCACGATCTTGTCCAGCACGCTGCGCTCGGCCTGCCCCGCCGCGTTGGTGTGGTTGAACACCACGTCCTGAATCACCCGTAGGCCCGACGCATTCAGGGCCATGACCATCTGGCGGTATTCCCTGGTGCGCTCGTCCGCCTCCACGGCGTAACTGCCCTCCGGCACCATGTAGTGGTACGGGTCATAGCCCCAGTTGTAGGCGTCGGCGTCCTTGATGGCATTCACAGCCTTTTGCTGCTCGTCGCTGTTGGCGGGGAATTTCTTGAGGTCCCCGGTGGACTTCCACGCCCCCTTGTCCTCGTTGATGGTGGCGATGTCGAAGGTGGGCAGCAGGTGAATGGCCTTCAGACCTGCGTTGGCCAGAGCTTTGAGGTGCTCCATGCCGTCGCTGCCGCCCTGGGTAAAGGCCAGATAGGTGCCGCGCTGCGCTGCCGGAACCGTCGCGTCGGCGGCGCTGAAGTCGCGCAGATGCAGTTCGTAGAAGCTGAGGTCATTCACGGAGCGCAGCGCGGGCTTCTTGAGCGTGTCCCACCCGGCAGGCTTGCGCGCGGCGTCGTTCAGATCGGCAAAAACACTATGCGTACTGTTCAAAGTAAGTGCCACACTGTAGGGATCAGTCACACTGTTGGTTTCAATCCTACCTGTGCTGGGCGAGTAAACTTTAATTTCGAACAGATATCCCTTACCTTTCAATTTCCATTCTGCGGGAAAGGTAGCGCTCCACACCCCCTTCGAATCACGGACCAGGGGCCAGGTGAAGTCCGCTGTACCTCGCACATCGCCAATGCGAATTCGTACGTCCTGCGCCGTCGGTGCCCACACCCGCACTGTCGGCTTACCGCCAGCCCAGGTTACGCCCAGCGGCCCGCTGTAGGCGTACAGGTCATCCAGCGCCCACGCCGTCTGCACGCCGGTCGCGTCCAGCACGGTCCCGTCCGGCATCACCGAGGACACGGCCAACTGCCCCTTCAGCGCCGCCTCAATCTTGCCCCGGTCCTCGGCGCGCACGCGCAGCAGCGTGTACTTTGCCAGATACGGCACTTTGGCCTTTTGCGCCGCCGAGAGACCGCCCGCAACCTCTTCTAACGTTAGCGTCGTGCCGCCATCCACCCCCGCCGGAGTCAACTTCAGCGAGGCGTTGGGGGCGGTGTGCAGGGTCAGGAACGCGCCGGGCTGCACGAATCCTGGTTTGACGGCCACCGTATCGCGCCCCAGCATGATGGCCTGCTGCTTCATCAGGTCGCCCACCTGCCGCACGCTGGTATCGGGCTTGGTGGTGTTGACCGCCGCGTTGCCGCTGACGATCCAGACCTGGCTCCCCTTGGCCGCTTCTAAGGTCATGTCCGGGCCGGGGTCTTTCTCGTCACCCTTGTGGATGATGAAATTCAGTTTTTTCCAGTCGGTTTTCATCGGCACGTCCCAGTACACGCCGAAGTCGGTCTTGCCCGCCTGGTTCAGCGGCGCGGTCCATTCGGTGGGCTTGGTGGTGTCCTCCCAGACGTGCAGGCCCCAGCCCTCGTACTTGCCGTCCGGGCGGTAGTAGTTGATGCGGGCGGTGTTGGCGGGGACCGGGGCGGCCTGCGCGACATACGCGAACTCCTCCTTGCCGCTGCGGATCAGCACCTCACGGCCCTTGCCAGGATCGGCGAAGAAGTCCGGGCCGGGGTCCTTCTCGTCACCCTTATGGACGATCAGCCCCACCTTGGCCGCGCCGTCCTTGAGGGGCACGTCCCAGTACGCGCCGCCCGCGTCCACGCCGGTCTGGGCAAGCGGTTTGTCCCAGGCCACGCTGGCGGTGGTGTCCTCCCAGACGTGCAGGCCCCAGCCGTCGTACTTGCCGTCGGGGCGCAGGTAGCGCACGCGCAGGACGCCCTCTGGGACGGGTTGCGCGGCTTTGGGCGCAGCCTGGGCCAGCAGTGCCAGCGGGGCAGCAGCCAGAGAAACGGGGAGGGGCTGCGCCGCCGCCGAAGCAGCCAGCGCGAGCGTCAGAAGAGTCGCCAGTGGTTTCATGTGTGGGGATAGTGTAAACGCTGCGGCTGAAGCCGTCTTGGCCTCTTGCACACCCTCTTCCCGGCAGGGCTGATTACTGTCAAGCCATGACCGGAAAAACCAGCGACGAGCATTTTGATGAACTGCCAGAACACCACAGCGACGCCGAGAGCCTGCGCAAGATCCCGGAGCGCTACCAGAAAAATCCGGGCGTGATGCAGGACAGCCCCGGCAACCCCGACATCGGGACCGAGGAGCCGGAGGACACCACGACATTGCCTGGACGGGTTTCGATTTAACGCGGCTTGAACCACAGAGGGGAGGCGTTCCGTCTGGAAGCCTCCCCGTTCGGGTGTCCACCGGATTACGGCACCACCACACGTCCCAGCGTACCGTAATCGGTCAGTATCGCCTCGCCCACTGCCGCCGCCGTCCCGTCCCGGACCAGCGCCACCACCGCGCCGCCGAAACCCGCGCCGGTGATCCGCGCACCCAACACGTCCGGGTGGGCTTGCAGCAAAGCCACCAGATCGTCCACCAGCGGATGAGACACCGCGTAGTCGTCGCGCAGGCTGGCGTGCGTGGCGTTCATCAGTGCTCCAAATGTGGCGGCGTCGGCCTCCAGACCTTCCAGAACTCTTGCGTTCTCGCTGACCACATGGCGGGCGCGTTCGCGCAGGGGCGAGGGCAGCGTTTCCACAGCGCCGATGTCGGTCACGTCGCGCAGTTCCCTGATACCCAGCAACCGAGCGGCTTCCTCTACCTGCGCGCGGCGTTCGTTGTAGCCGCTCTCGGCCAGACGGCGCGGCACGCCGGAGTCCATGACCAGCACCTCGGCTCCCGCCGGAAACGGCACGGCGCGGCGTTCCAGGCTACGGGTGTCGATCAGCAGCAGGGTGCGCGTGTCGGCCAGGCTGCTGGCCATCTGGTCCATCACGCCGCAGTTGACACCCACGAATTCATGTTCCACCTGCACGCCACGCAGCGCCAGCGCCACGTCGTCCAGCTCCAGGCTGTACAGCTCACGCAGCGCCCGCAATGTTGCCACCTCCAGCGCCGCGCTGCTGCTCAGGCCACCGCTGGGCACCTGACTGGTCACATAGACGTTCAGCCCCTCGGTGACGCCGCTCAGGTTCAGGCAGCCGGTCAGGTAAGGGGCGAAGTCCTCACCCACCTCGCCCACCGGCACATGCAGGGTCTGTTCCAGGTTGGCACTGTACAGGACGTGAATGCCTGTCCCATTCCTGCCGATCCCCACCGTTGCCCGCTGTGGAATGGCGGTGGGCAACACGAAACCGCCCTGGTAGTCGGTGTGTTCGCCCAGCAGATTGACCCGGCCCGGTGCCGAGGCCATGATCTCCGGCGCTGATCCGAACACATCTTTAAATGTTTTCAAGACCCACCGCCCGCAACTCCGCCGCCGCCACTTCGGGGAACTTGTCGTTGGCAAACTCGCCCGCGCCCTGCTCGGTTCCGGCCAGGTACTTCATGCGCCCTGCCGCCCGCAGGTACGGATAAAGCTCGATATGGAGAGGAAATTCAGGGTGCGGCCCGTCCAGTGGGGCCTGATGCACCGTCAGCAGATACGGCATTCGCACGCCGAACAGCGCGTCCAGCCTCAGCAGGGCGTCCTTGAGGGTGCGGGCAAAGGCGGCGCGCTCGTCGTCCGTCAATTCAGAAAGCAGGCTGACTGGACGTGCCGGGAGAATCCAGGTCTCGTAGGTGTAGCGGGCAAAGGGAGGCACCACGCTCAGCGCCGCGCCCTCGTCGTGAATAATTCGCTCGCCTGTCGCTCGTTCGGCGGCTACAAAGTCGGCAATCCAGGCGTTCCCTGTGTTTACATGATGTTTCCGGGCCAATTCCAGCATCTGCGCGGCCACCGGGGGCAGGTGGTCATAGGCGTAAATCTGACCGTGTGGATGGTGTAATGTCACCCCGACTTCCACACCCCGGTTCTCAAAGGCCAGCACGCTCTGGATCACGCCGCCCGCCGCGAAACGTGAGGTCCGGTCTGCCCAGACCAAGAGCAGCAGGCTCATCTGCGCGTCGCTCAGGTCCGAGAGCCGCCCCGCCGCATTCTGGCTGAAGACCACCACTTCGCAGGCACCGATGCCTGCCCGCGTGTGGGCCGGGCCGGGGAGCGGTTCCGGGGCGTTCAGAGTCAGGCTGGGAAAGCGGTTGGCGAAGACCGCCAGATCGTACTCGCCGCGCGGCAGCTCGGTGGGATGCGCCGGGTCAGAGGTGGGTGCGAGGGGATTGTATTCGGGCGGAGGCAGAAAAGTGCGCCCCAGACGGTGTGCGGCGTACATGACCCACTCGCCGCGCAGGGGATGCCAGCGCATAACCGGGCGGGCGTCCACCGGCTCATTGCTGGGGCTAGGAACCTCGGACGTGACCACGATAGGACTGAGGCCGTACAGGGTCAGCGGACGGCCATCGGGCTTGGTGTAGTCCCGCTGATACGTCTGGCCGGTGGCAGCGGAGGTCATAGCGGCCATTTTGCGCCGTGCGCGGGCAGGTCACCCACGGCATGATCGGTCAGGTTAAAGGTCGCGCGGCCAAAGTGGGTCACTGCACCTCCGTCACTTTCGGTGAGGGTACCAGGCCGGTCCGGCGTGCTGATCTCCAGACAACGGCGCAGCAGGGCCAGTCCCTCGGCGTCCAGCATGGCGACCGGATCGCTGCTGGCCCGCAGGCCGCCCACCACGTCCAGCATGGCGGCGATGGCGTGGCGCTCGGTGCCGGTCAGCAGGCTCAGCTCGCGGCGGCAGATCGCCACGTCCGGGTCCGGTTGATACCAGGAGTGCTGATACCAGCGTGACAGCGCGGTGTGCAGCGCGTTGCGGGCGCTGGGACCGGTGGCGTCGCCCAGCCACACCCGGCGCGATTCCTCGTCCCACAGTGGGGCCACGTCCGGCCCGGTGCGCATGGCGTCCACGATCCCGATGCTGCCCGCCAGAGGTGCGCCGCAGCCCAGCAAAAAGGCGTCCTCGCCCGCGCCGTCGCGCAGGGCTTGCAGGCCCATGCGGTACGCCGCCGCCCGGCCCACCGACGGGTCATGCCGCACCCCCGGCAGCGCCGCGCCGTACAGAAAATCCAGCTTCAGGTACGGGTAGCCCCAGCCTCGCACCGTGGCGGCCAGTTCGCGCAGCCACGCCAGCACTTCGGGGTGGGTGGTGTCCAGCGCGTGGTACGCCCCACCCCAGTTGTGACCCACCGCCAGCGGTCCGCCGTCCTCGCCGCGCAGCATCCAGTCCGGGTGACTGCGGAACAGTTGCGAGGTGGGCGAGGCCAGAAATGGAGCCAGCCACAGCCCCGCCGTGAAGCCCAGCTCGTTCAGCCCCGCCGGGAGGTCGCGCGCATGGCCGCCGAAGTGGTCGGAGGCTGTGAACCAGTCGCCCAGATCGGCCTGAAAGCCGTCGTCCAGTTGAAACACGTCGAAGGGAAGCTGGTGTTCGCGGGCCAGCCGGGCATTGTCCAGCATGGCGTCCAGCGTGACGCCCCGGTAATAGCTGTACCAGCTACACCAGACCCGCTGCGGCGCGGGCGTGCGGGCGTGCATGTTCTGTCCCAGTTCGGCGGCACGGCGCTCCAACGTGAGGGTCACATCATCTGTCTCGTCCCAGGTCAGTTCCACATCCGGCCCCTCCACCGTGCCGGAGACGCGCACCCTGTCACCGTCGGCCCGCGCTTCCCAGTGGATAAAGCTGTGGGTGGCGTCCCGCGCTGCTCCAACCCAGCCGCCGCCGTTCGGACGCACCAGCGCCAGCACGGTATGGCTGCGCCACACGCCCGCCTCGCCGCTGGGCAGGAAGGCCGGATCGTGGCCCTGCTCGTGCCGCCAGCGCATCAGCGGCACCGCCTGGAGGTCCGTCAGCGGGCGCAACTCGGCCTCGCTCCACGACTGGTAGCCGCTGATCAGCACGCGCACCGTGGCCGGATCAATCGAGAGATTCCATTCAGGCATGCTGATCCTCCAGTACAGCGTTCTCCAACACGGTAAAGCTGACCGCCTCCAGCTTCTGCCCGTTCCATTCCACCGCGTCCGGGTTCCAGTTCTGAAGGAGTGTTTTTCCCGCCCGGCGGCTGAGGCGCACGCCTTCGGGCAGCGGGGTGACCGATACCTCTGCGCCCGTCAGCACCTCGGCCAGCACGGTGGCGACGAGGTTGTCGATGTGCGCGCCGATCACGGTCACGCCGCCGCTCCGAATCACCGCGCTCTGACCGTCCAGCGGGCCGCCGGAGTACGTATACAGCGTCTCGGCATCCTGCGTGCGGTAGCTCTCGGCCCAGGCATGCGCCTCGAACTCGCCGCCGCTGCCCGTGACTTTCTGCGAGAGGGTGGGGCGCAAAGAGTCGTATTGCAGCAACTTCGCGCCCACCAGGTCCGACAGCGGGCCGAATTGCCCGTCCGCCCAGGTTTCCCCGCCCGGCGTGCGGAAGGCGGTGCGCGGGCCGCAGACCAGTTTTGACCCAGCCTTTACTGCTGCCGTCCAGTGTACCGCCCGCTCCTGCGAGACGAGCGTGATGGCGGGGGCGACAATCACCGCGTACCCGCTCAAATCCGCGTCCGCGTGGATCACGTCCACGTCCACCCCCAGTGCCCGCAGCGCCGAGTAATAGGTCAGCGTCTGCGTCCAGTAGCTCAGGCTGGCGCTGTGCCTCTGCTCGTCGTAGAGCCACAGGCTGTCGTAGTCGTGCAGCAGGGCAACTTTCGCCGTGACCTCGCCCACGGGGAATTGCGTGGGATCCAGTTCCGCCACCTCCGCAAAGCCCCGGTCCGGCGTCTCGTCGTGCCTCAGCAGGCCGCTGTGCATGACCTCCTGCGCCATCGTCGCGGCCCGCCAGCGAAAGTAGCTGACGACATCCGCGCCGTGCGCCCACGCCTGGGCCGTCCAAAGTTGTACCGCGCCGTCGGCGGGCAGTGGGTTGAAGGGTGCCCAGTTGACCTGCCCGCACTGCTGCTCCATGACCCAGGGGCCGTTCGGCGTGCCTGCGCCGTCCCGTCCCAGCGCATTCCCGCCGCCCAGCAGGCCCCGGTACAGATCGTGGTTGAAGGCGATCAGGTCCGGCTGTCCCGTCCGCGCAAAATGGGTCTTCACGTCCTCGCCGCTGCCGGGCGGTGCGAAGAACTCCAGCATCCCCAGCGGATAATTGTCCCAGGTCACGAAGTCCAGCCCCTTCGCCACGTCATAGTGGTCAAAACCCATCTCGAAGATCATGAAATTGTGCGTCACAAAGCGCCCCGGCGACAGCTCCCGCAGAATCGCCACCTGCTCAGCCTGAAACTCGGCGATCATGTCCGAGGCGAAGCGGTAGAAGTCCAGCACATGCGAGGGGTTCGGTTCGGCCACCGTCAGATTGGGAGGCTTGATCTGCGCCCAGTCGTTGTATTCCATGCTCCAGAAGACGTTGCCCCAGGCCGTATTCAGGGCGTCTATCGTGCCGTATTTCTTTTCCAGCCAGCCCGGAAACGCTTCGGCGCTGGCCCCGCCGTAACTGCGCGCGGCGTTGTGGCAGCCGAATTCATTGTCGGTCTGCCAGCCTGCCACTGCCGGATGCTCGCCGTAGCGCTCGGCCATCGCCCGCGTGATGCGTTGCGAATGCTCCCGGTAAACGGGCGAGGCAAAGTCGTACTGCCGCCGCGCCCCGAACTCGCGCACCCGGCCCTGCGCGTCAATGGGCAGGATTTCGGGATGGGCGCGGATCAACCAGGCGGGTGGCGTGGGCGTGGGCGTACACAGCACCACGCGCAGCCCCTCGGCATGGTAAGCGTCAATGGCGGTGTCCAGCCACTCCCAGTCGTACTCGCCAGGGCGCGGCTCCATGCGGCTCCAGGCGAACTCGGCAATGCGGACGTAGCTCAGCCCCAGCTCTTTTTGCTGCCGCGCGTAGGGCACCCAGCGGTCCGGCGGCACATGCTCCGGGTAATCGCAGGAGCCAAGGAGGAGGTGTGGGGCGGGGCCAGATTTTGATTGGGTCATGGGAGTGTCCTGGGGAGGCGAGAGGGCTGAGGGCATGGACGAAAATGGGGATGGGATTTTGTTCAAGCAGGGCTGGGAGGGCGTTTGCGGTTTACCCCCTCTCCTGCGGAGCTGTACCAGTCCCAGCCTCCTCCTATCGACGGGGAGGAGCAAAAGACACAGGCGCTGGCGCTTCCATACTCTTTACCGAAGCAGCAACCGAAGGCCGTCGGGCGCGAAGCGGACGGGCCGCACGTCACGGGGCGGAGCAGGGCGTCTGAGCAGGAACCTCCACATCCAATTCTCGCCCAGCATGCCCAATCCTCCTGCCCAGTGCAACGCTGGCTCCCCTGCCCCTCTGGGGGAGGGGGCTGGGGGGTGGGGCAAAACGCTAAAGCTCAAGCACTCAACCCTTGGTGGCCCCGGAAGTCAACCCGCCCTGCCAGTACCGTCCCAGGCTCAGGAAGGCGATGATCAGCGGCAGAATGCTGACCAGCGCACCCAGCACAATCACGGTGTAGATCGGGTCCTGCCCGCTGCTCACACTGGTCTGGTTCCACACCGACAATCCCAGCGTCAGCGGAAACAGCGTGTCCCGGTTGACCACTACCAGCGGCAGAAAGAAGTTGTTCCACGCGCCGACAAACGAGAACAGCGCCACCGTGACCAGCCCGCCGCGCACCAGCGGCAGCCCCAGTTGCCAGAAGATCTTGCTCTCGGACGCGCCGTCGATGCGGGCGGCTTCCATCAGATCGGTGGGAAATCCGGCGTCCCAGAACAGCCGCATCAGGTACAGGCCAAAAGGGTTGACCAGACTGGGCAGAATGACGGCCCAGTAGGTGTTGATCAGCCCGATCTTCTGCATCAGCAAAAAGATGGGCAGGGCCAGCGCGGTACTCGGCACCATGATCGTCGCCAGGATGATGTTGAACATGGGACCGCTGCCCCGGAACCGGAACTTGGAAAAGGCGTAGCCGCCCATCGCGGCAAACAGCATGCTGCCCACTGCCGAGACCCCGGCGTACAGGATGGAGTTGAGCAGCCAGCGCAAGAAGATACCGTTGTCGCGCGTGAACAGGATCTGCACGTTCTCGGCAAAGTTGCTGGGCGAGGTGAACCACAGCCCGAAGGTGGAATACAGTTGTCCGTTGCTCTTGGTCATGGTGGTCAGCACCCACCACAGCGGCAGCAGCGAATAGATGCAGAACAGCGACAGCGCCGCCCACTGAAGCGGCGAGAAACCCTGGCGGGGCCGCCCCGGCGGACGCGGTGCCTGGGCCGTCTTGACCGTTTGGGGTTGATCCAGATTGGTGGTGGTCATGCGGTTTCTCCCCGGACGTTCCTGAGGAAAAAGCTGCTGAAGATCAGGGTGAATAGCGCCATGATGATCGCCAGCGCCGCGCCGTAGCCGAAGTTGCCATCCCTGGCTACCGCCAGATACAGGTAGGTGTTGGGCGTGATGTTGTCCGGCACGTAGCCCAGGGGCCGCAGCAC
Organism: Deinococcus frigens DSM 12807; assembly: GCF_000701425.1. Classification (GTDB taxonomy): domain Bacteria; phylum Deinococcota; class Deinococci; order Deinococcales; family Deinococcaceae; genus Deinococcus; species Deinococcus frigens. Next base: position 64,832 of record NZ_JNIW01000015.1, read on the forward strand.
GAACGGCTCCGAGAAGATCTGCATGGTGCCGATGATCGAGAAGATGGCGGTCAGCGTCAGCGCCGGGCGCAGCAGCGGCAGCTTGATATAGCGGGTCAGGTTCCAGTTGCTCGCGCCGTCGATGCGGGCGGCCTCGTAGATGTCGCCCGGCACGTTCTGAAGCGCGGCGTACAGCGTGATCATGTTGTAGCCCGTCCAGGTCCAGGTGACGATATTGCCGATGCTGAACAGCAGAATGCTGCTGCTGAGGAAGTCGGTCTTGAGACCCGTGATCTGGTTCAGCGGCGAGAGGTTCTTGGAGTACAGATAACCCCACAGCAACCCCGCGATCACGCCCGGCACGGTGTACGGCAGGTAAAAGGCGGTGCGGAAGAACTTCTGCGCGGAGCCGGATTTCACGCTGTCCAGGATCAGGGCCATCGCCGTGGCCACGATCAGCATGATCGGCACCTGGATCGCCAGGAACAGCAGAATATTGCCCAGCGATTGCAGGAAAGCGGTGTCCTGGAAAGCCCGTAGGTAATTCTCCAGCCCTCCGAACACGTTCTGGGCCGGGCCGAAGCCGCTGCGTTTTTTGATAAACAGGCTCAGATACACGGCGTAGCCCACCGGGGCGATGAAAAACGCGGTAAAGGCCAGCAGGAAGGGTGTCAGGAACAGCCACGGTGTGGTGCGGTATCGCAAGGGCAAGCACCTCCTCAACAACTCTTGAAACGAATGGAGAGGGGTGCAGCGTTCGCGCCCCTCTCTTTCGTGCCTGACCGCCCGTGCGCTGGCTGGACGGTCAAAGCGGTCTGGCGGGTGGACTGAGGGCAGCAATTCTGCCACTTCAGCCACGCGCCGCCAGCCTTACTTGACCGTGAAGCCGTTCTGCTTGGCGTAGGCCAGCGACTCGGCCTGCCAGGCGTCCAACGCCTGATCGGGGGTGAGCTGGCCCTTGAGCATGCGGTCGATCTGCTTGGTGTAGTTGTCGTTGACGAAGGGGAACCACGGTGCCCACTCGAAATTGACATTCACGCCGCGTGAAGCCTGCGCGTACACGGCGCTGATGTTCTGGCCGCCAAAGAACTTGCTGGGGTTCTTGCTGGTTACGGCCAGGGCGGGCAGGGCCAGGCCCGCGTCGCTGGCGGGGAACAGGCCGCCGTTGTTCCAGTCGGCGGTGATGGCCGTGGAGGACAGATTGAGCCACAGCGCGAACAGCGTGGCCGCCTGTGGGTTCTTGCTCTGGGTGGTCACGACGTTGCTGCTGCCGCCCCAGTTGCCGCTCTTGATGCTGCCGCCCGCCGTCCACTGCGGCAGCGGGGCCGCACGCCACATGCCCGCCGACTTGGTGCCCAGGCTGCCCGCGTAGCCGCCCGGCCCCCAGGCCGCTTCCATGTTGGTGGCAAGTTTGCCCGCGCCCGCCGCGTTCCAGTAGTCGGCGCTGAAGCCTGCCAGTGTGCCGACCTCGCCGCGCCTGATCATGCCGTTCCAGTAGTTCAGGACCTTCTTGGCGCTGGCGTTGTTCAGGTTCTGGATCCAGCCGTCACCGTCGCGCTTGAAAAACTGCCCGCCGTCGGCCCAGGCCAGCGCCATGAACCACGGCGCGAAGGTGGAGTAGAAGTTACCGAACTTGACCGTGCCCTTGCTCTTGGTCTTGACCGTGGCGGCGGCCTTGGCGTACTCGTCCCAGGTCTTGGGCACAGCCACACCGTACTTCTTGAGGATGTCGTTGCGGTAGACCATCGCAAACGGGCCGGTGTCCTGCGGAATGGCGTACACGGCCTTGCCGTCGGGGCTGACCTGGCCCCAGGTCCACGGCACGAAGTACTCCTCGTAATCGCCCGCGCCGTACTTGCTCAGGTCGGCCAGACCGCCAGTATCGGCGAAGGCAGGCAGGAAGCCGTACTCGACCTGCGCCACGTCGGGCGCGCCTGCACCTGCCTTGATGGCGGTCTGGAGCTTGGTGTAGGTGGCCGGGCCGCCCCCCAGGTTCAGAATCTTGATTTTGATGTTGGGGTACGCCTTTTCAAAGGACGCCACGGTTTTATCCAGCCCCGGAACCCAGGACCAGACCTCCAGAGTGATGTTCCCGCTGGGCGCTTTGGGAAAGGCGGGATCGGCGGCCAGGGCAGAACCGGCGAGCAACAGTGTCGATATGGACAGGGCGGACAGGGACAGCATGACTTTCTTCATGAAAAACCTCCGGTTGAGGATGAGTGTTGAATTAAGGTGGACGTGCATTTTAGACCATCTGTAGGTCAGTGATGCAGTTCAGCAGTTCGGCGGGGGAGCCGCCGCCATGCCGGTCGGTGATCAGGGTGTGAACCGCGTCGATGGGGGCCACCTGCGCCTGGCTGACCTGCCCCAACTTGCTGTGATCGGCCACCACCACGACTTCGCGTGCCTGATGAACCATGATCCGCTTGATCTCGGCTTCCTCATGGTTGGCATTGGTCACGCCCGCCTCGGCGCTCACGCCGTTGCAGCCCAGAAACAACCGGTCCGCGTGAATGCGGCCCAGCACCTCCAGCGCGTAGGGACTGACCAGCGAGTGTTGCAGCGGGCGCAGCGTGCCGCCGGTCACGATGACCTGCACATTCGGCAGCCGCTCCAGCTCCAGCGCGATGTTCAGGCCGTTGGTGACCACCGTGATGCCGCGCAGGGTGGGCGAAAGAGAGCGGGCGACTTCCGTGGTGGTGCTGCCCACGTCCAGAAAAACAGTTTCTCCGTCCCGAACCAGCGCCGCCGCCGCCCGCCCGATGCGCCGTTTGGCCGCCGAGTATTTGCGGCTGGTTTCCTCCAGTGGCGACTCTCTGGATGCAAACGGGCGGTTCAGGTCCAGTGGCAGGCGTGCCCCGCCGCGTGTGCGCCGCAGCTGCCCGGCATCGGCCAGGGCCTTGAGATCACTGCGAACGGTGACTTCCGAAACACCAAGAAGTTTTGAGAGTTCCGTTGCGGAAACCTCACCGTTTTGCTGTGCCAGTGACAGAATCTCGCCCCTGCGTGCCCGAATCAAGCCCACCTCCTCCAAATCTAAGTTTTCGTTGCTTTCGGAGCTTACGATACCTGGGGGACGGCGTCAATAGCCGGGGTTGCCTTCCCCGAAACGTCGGCGACTGGGGCGCGGGCATTGAGGCAGGAGCCAGGACTGGCCCCGGCGCATGTTGCTCGCCGGGGCCGCAGGGGATGAAGTTTTGCAGCGCGACCCTTAGCGCACGTCAGTTCAGCGCACGTCGATCAGTTCCACATCGAAGATGAGGGTCGCGCCGCCGGGGATCACGCCGGGCACGCCCGCATCACCGTAACCGAGGGCCGCCGGAACGGTCAGTCTGGCCTTGTCACCCACCCGCAGTTGCGCGATGCCCTGGTCCCAGCCGGGGATCACATAGCCCACGCCCAGCGGGAACTCGATGGGTTCGCCCCGGTCGCGGCTGGAGTCGAATTTCTGGCCATTTTCCAGCGTGCCGGTGTAGTGGACCCGTACCATCTTGCCGGTCTGGGCCGGGGTGCCGGTTCCCTCTGCGTACTTCTCGACCTGGAGTTGGGGCTGCTCTGCGGCGCTCATGGCACGCAGCGTAAAGCCTGAATCCTGGGCCTCCCCCAATCCCTGAAGTGACGCTAAATTCTGATCTGCCCTCTCAGCGTTCGGGGCACGCCCTGAACAGCCTGGGGATGACGTGTGGGAGCGTTCACATGTCGGCTGCCGGAAAATGAGCTGTCTCGTGGCAGTGTGCCGGGTCCGCCGCGCGCCTGCTAGCCTGGGCAGCCGTGAATCCGGTCCTGCTTCCATCCTCCATCAGTCCCTGGCGGCGGGCCTGGCGTACCTGGGTGCTGGGGGCGCTGCTGCCGGTGTACCTGCTGACCACCTTCTTGGGCACGCTGGCCCGCGTGGACGGCGACTCCATGCAGGAAACGCTGGCCACCGGCGACGTGCTGCTGCTGCTGAAATACCCGCGCTGGCTGCGGGCCTGGGGCCTGCCCACGCCGTATCCGCGTCACGGCGATCTGCTGATCTTTAAAGCTCCGGCGGACAGCCCGTACAGCTTCGAGACGGTCTGGGGCCTCCGCCACCGCCCCTACAACGTCAAGCGGGCGCTGGCGCTGGCGGGCGACGCGGTAGCCATTCAAGATGGGCGCGTGGTGGTCAACGGCAGGGCGCTGGCCGAGAGTTATGTCAGCGAGGGCTTCTTGCGGGATCAGCCCGCGCTGATTGTGCCGCCGGGCAAGGTCTGGGCAATGGGGGACAACCGCCGTCTGGGGTCCAGCCTGGACAGCCGGGTGTACGGCCCGGTGGACCTGCGAGACGTGGCTGGCCCGGCTGACCTGCGCCTGTGGCCGCGACCTGGCCTGATCCGGCGCTGACGCTTCCCTGACCACTCGGCGGAGCAAGTCCTCACCCTGGGTTGCTACCGTCCTCCTTATGAAAGCCGCTCACTTCTTCACTGCTGCCGCACTGACCCTGGGCACTGCCAGTCTGGGCACGGCGGGCGCACAGACGCTGGTCCCGTTCAGCGATCCCAAATTGCCCTTTAAGGTCAGTCTGCCGCAGGGCTGGCTGGGCGCGGATTTCGCCGACGGCACCTCCGGCGTCAGTCTGGTGTCGGCCAAGGCCCCGCCTGCCACGGTGATCCGGTTGCTGTTCATGCCAAAAGAAGGCAAGGCCGTGGACCTGAACACCGAATTCGGCAAGTTCGAATCCGGCCTCAAGTCCAGCGGCGTGACCATCAAGCAACTGTCCAGCAAGGACGCCCGTTACGGCGGTGTGGGCGGCACCGAGCGCGAGTACAGCGTGACCCACCCGCAGGGCCAGCTCCGAATCCGCGTGTGGTACGGCAACGGCGCACGGAATCTGTATTCCTTCCAGCTCACCGATTCGCCCGCCCGGTATGCGGCAGCGAATGCGCTGTTCACCAAGGTACTGGCGACACTGCGCTTTCAGTAGGGGAAACGGTCCAGCCGCCAGGAAGCTGTTCCCTGGCGGCTAGATGCTTTCCTGCACCTCGCCGCCGTTCACCGTCCACACCCGCGTCGCCACCCGCCCGATCAACGCGCGGTCATGGCTGGCCAAAAGGACCGTGCCGGGGAAGTCCAGCAGCACCCCTTCCAGAGCCTCGATGGCGCGGATGTCCAGGTGGTTCGTCGGCTCGTCCAAGACCAGCACCTGTGCCCGCGTGACGCTCAGGCGCGCGAGGCTGAGGCGGGTGCGCTGGCCGCCGGACAGGCCGGAGAGGGGAAAGGCGGGGCCGCCGGGCAGGTCCAATCCCGCCGCGACTTCATGCAACTGGTGCGGCGTGAGGTCCGCATTGGCGTCCAGCAGTGAGCCGCCCACCGTGGATAGCCCAGACAGTTCCTCGCCGTGCTGCCCTGCCGCGTAGACGGTCAGGCCCGGCCCCCAGTGAATCTCTCCTATAGACGGCAGCGTGCCGAGTAACGCGCCCAGCAGCGTGCTTTTGCCGCCGCCGTTTGGCCCGGTCAGGGCGATGCGTTCCCCGCGCCGCACATTCAGGTGAACGTCGCTCAGAATCTCGTTCTCACCGCGCCAGACGCTTAAGTCCCGCACGGTCAGCACTTCGGAGGGGCCGTGCGGGGCGGGGGGCAAATCCAGGCGAACGGTGCGGCGGTCCTGAAAGGGTCTGGCGGTGGCGTGGGCATCCAGGCGGTCTATCTGTTTTTGCATGGCCTTCGCTCTAGCTGAGAAAATCTGCTGGCCCCGTTCTGCCTTGTGGGTGGACCGGAACTTGTCGCCATCCTTTGCACGGCGTCGGTTTTCCTCCACGCCGCCCTTGCTGGCCTGACGGCGCTGCTCCTCCTCCAGCACCGCCCGCTTGCGCTTGAAGGCCATGTAATCGCGTTCCTGTGCCCCCCGCAAGGTGGCTTTAAGTTCCATTGCTGCCCTGTACGCGCCTGGATACGCGGTCAGGGAGCCGCGCTCCAGTTCCGCCGTGCGCGTTGTTACGGCGTCCAGGAAGGCGCGGTCATGGCTCGCCAGCACGAAGGCCGCGCCCGAATCCCGAATCCATCCCTCCAGCCACGCTGCGCCTCCCGCGTCCAGATGGTTGGTGGGTTCGTCCAGCAGGTATACGTCGGCAGGGGAGAGCAGCAGGCAGGCCAGCATCACGCGGCGGGTCTGGCCGCCCGACAGCGCCCCCGCATTCAGCTCTGCCGATAGCCCCAGGCCGTCCAGTACGCTCGCCGCCCGCGCCTCAAAATCGTAGCCGTCTGCCAGTCGGTATGCCTCCTCAGCCTCTGCAAAGGCGTTCAGGGCGGCGTCAGCGGCGTTGTCCAACGCGGCGGAGGTCATCTCGAACACCTGCCGCGCCCGTCGCAATTCTGGTGGTATCACGGCGTCCAGCAGCGTCCCCGCCTCTGTCGCCGTGTGCTGGGTCAGCAGGGCCACTCTACCCATTCGCGTCACCGTCCCCGCATCCGGCGCGTCCAGCCCCGCCAGCACGCGCAGCAGCGTACTTTTGCCGCTGCCGTTTTCTCCAATCAGGGCCAGGCGTTCGCCCGTTCCCACTTCTATATTCACACCGTCAAAGATCAGCTCGTCGCCGTACATCCGGGCGACTTCCGTGGCACGCAACAACAAAACATGACCCCCTGTGGGCGAAGGCCGTCCCAGGCGCACTGGAATGGCGATTCAATCCGTGTTTACAGGAGGTTGGGGCGCAACTTGGAACATCCTTTGAATGGACGGGAGACAAACGCCGGGAAGCCCGGAAGCGTTGCGGGCAGTTTAACGCAGGTGGGGGCGGCTAGGCCAGATGGCGCACCCGTCCGCGCCCTCATTCCTTGCGCCGGAACATCAGCACCAGCAGGAAGACCGCCGTGTTGACCAGCACAATGGTTGCACCCGTCGCCGTGTCCAGGTAGTAGCTGAGGTACAGGCCCACCACGCCGCCCATGATGCCCAGCGCGGCGGCCAGCGCGATCATGCGTGGCAGGCTGCGGGACAGCAGGCGGGCGGCGGCGCTGGACGTGATCAGCAGGCTGACGCTGAGGGTGGTGCCCACCAGTTGCACGGTCAGCACCACCACAAGCCCGATCAGAATCAGCAGCAGGCTTTCCAGCCGCCGCACCGGCAGCCCCACCGCCCGCGCCTCGGTGGGATCGAAGGAGGCCAGCAGCAGTTCCTTCTGCACCGCGTACAGCACCGTGCCCACCACCAGCGTGACCACCAGCGCGCCCCACAGGTCGGCAGTCGTGACACCCAGCGGATTACCGATTAGAAAATGGCTCAGGTCCGAGGTAAAGGTGGGCACCTTTGAGAGCATCACGATGCCCAGCGCGAACATGCCCACGAACACGATTCCGATGGCGCTGTCCTGCTTCAGCCCGCTGCGCTGCCCCACCACGCCGATGCCCAGCGCAGTCAGCACGGCGGCCACCAGCGCGCCCAGCAACAGGCTTCCGCCCGACAGGAACGCCCCCACGATGCCCGGCAGCACCGCGTGGCTCATGGCGTCCCCGATGTAGCTCAGGCCGCGCAACACCACCCACGCGCCCACCAGCGCGCACAACACGCTGACCAATGAGACGGCCAGCAAAGCGCGGATGAAAAAGTCGAATTGCAGGGGGTCAGTGAGGAACTGCATGTCCAGGTCCAGGGATTAAAGTGTCGAAGGTCTGTTCCCCTCGTCCCCTGCACGGGAGGGGGCCGCTGGGTAAGTCAAAGAACGCGCCAGATTCCCCCGGCTGTTCTTCACAGGCAGGCTCAAGCCTCCGCATGCGTATGTCCTAAATATGACGTGCTGAACGTCGCCTCGATATTCTGCGGCGTGTAGACCTCGGCGGGCGTACCGTCGGCCACCACACGTTTGTTAATCAGGATCAGGTGATCGCACCAGCGCCGGGCCTGTTCCAGATCGTGGGTGACCATCACCACGGCGCGGCCCCGGTCGGCCTGGGCGCGCAGCAAGGCCATCAGTTGCTCCTGCGTCGTGGCGTCCACGCCGGTCAGGGGTTCATCCAGCAGCAGCAGGTGGCCGTCGCGGACCAGCATGCGGGCCAGCAGCACGCGCTGGCGCTGGCCCCCACTGAGCGCGCCGATGTGGCGGTGCCGCAGGTCGTACACGCCAGTTTCTCTGAGGGCTGCCGCCACCCGCTCACGGTCCGCGCGGCCCGGCCAGCGCAGCCAGCCCAGGCGTCCGGTGCGGCCCATCATGGCCGCGTCCCAGACCGTGACCGGAAAGCCCCAGTCCAGCGTCTGCTGCTGCGGTACGTAAGAAATGCAGTCCTGCGCGGTGTGTCCAGCGTCGAAATGCACGGCGTCGCCATAGTCCGGCAGCAGCCCTACCAGCGTCCGTAGCAGCGTGGATTTGCCCGCACCGTTGGGGCCGATGATGGCAGAGAATGTCCCGGCCTCGAAGCGCACGGTGGCGTCCTCAAGGGCCACTTGCGAGCCGTATTTGACGGTCAGATGTTCAACGCCGAGCACGGCGAAATTTTACTCCTGTCGGGCCAATATTGCGAGTGGGTTATCAAGAAGGTGTGGGAAGTCAACTCGCATCTAAACTGGGGGATGGAGAATGACCTCCTAAAAATGTTGCTGTCCGCCTACGACGCCCAGTTGCGTCAGGGGGCCGAGATGCTGTCTGCCGACAGCGTTGACCAGGATGGGCCATTATGGCGCGGTAAATTTGGGGATCGCGGGTTTGTTTCTTATCGTTCGCTGGAGGGCGTTGCCGGGCAGGCACTCGATAACCTGATCGCGCAGACCATCGCCCATTACGCCGCCGATCTGCAGATCACATCTTTCGAGTGGAAGACGCGCGGGAACGACATTCCTGCCGATCTGCCGCAGCGCCTGAGCGCACATGGTTTGCAGGCCGAAGACCCCGAAACGGTCATGCTGGGAGAGGCGAACCTGCTGGCCCAGTCCGTGCCGCTCCCGGACGGCGTGACGCTTCGCCGCATCGACGATCAGAGAGACCCGTACCCGGATGTGGTGCGGGCGGCCAGGGCGCAGGAACTGGCATTCGGCCACCCATCTAACGTGGACGATTTGATGCGCCTGATCGAGAAAGGTGCGGGCCGCGTGGAACTCTGGGTGGCCGAAACCCCGCAGGAAGTGGTCTGCGTGGGCCGTCTGGAAATCATCCCAGGCACTGAATTTACTGGATTGTGGGGCGGCGGCACCTTACCGGAGTGGCGCGGACGGGGCCTTTACCGCGCCCTCACAGCGGCCCGCGCCCAGTCCGCACTCGCCAGGGGCGCGCGTTACCTGCACAGCGACTGCACCAGATTCTCCCGCCCGATTCTGGAGCGGAGCGGGATGCTGGCCGTCATGACGACGACGCCGTATGTCTGGCGGCGCTGACACGGATCAACTTGCCCTGGCAACCGGCCTGACAGTCGCCTGACCCACATCTGAAGAAAGGCTGACCTGACCCTTCCATACTTGTCTCATGATAAACCAAAATCAATCGTCCCAGAGCTTCTGGCACCGCCTTCTGGACGCCAGGATCACCCGCCGGGGTGTCGTGGGCACGGCGGCAGCGGGCGCAGCGGCGCTGGCTTTGCCCGTCACCTTCAGCGGCGCGCAGGCAGCGGCCAACAACGGCGCGCCCATCAACGCCGATCCCACCAAACTCAAGCCGCAGACGGTGGCACCCTTCCGCCCCATCGAACCCACCCGCGCCGACACCCTGACCCTGCCAGCGGGCTACCGCTTTCAGGTGCTGGCCCCCTGGGGTGAGACGTTCACGGCAGATGGCCGCGAAATCGGCTTTAACCATGATTTTATCGGCTACTTCCCGGCAGATCTGCTCGGGGGCGGTCAGAGCGCCACCGACGCCCTGCTGACCATCAACCATGAGTATGTCAATCCCCTATTTGTAGGCGGCAATACCAAAGAGCGCACCCCGGCGCAGATCAAGAAAGAGATGGAATCGGTGGGCGTCAGCGTGGTGCGGGTGAGCAAGCAAGGCCAGACCTGGAAAGTGGTGCCGGACGCCCGCAACCGGCGGATCGACGCCATGACCCAGATTGAGCTGACCGGGCCGGTGCGCGGCCAAGCGCCCGTCAAGGGGGCCACCGTGGTCAGCGGGACGGTGGGCAACTGCTCCGGCGGCCAGACCCCCTGGGGCACATTGCTGACCTGTGAGGAAAACGTGGACGGCTACGCCAAAGCCTGGGCGGGCAGCGGCTACGAGGCCATGCACCAGGGCTGGGTTACGGAAATTGATCCCTTTGATGCCGCCTGGATGCCCAAGAAGCGCACGGCGATGGGACGTTTCCGGCACGAGAACGCCGCCGTCAAGGTGGCCCAGGATGGCCGGGTGGTGGTGTACATGGGCGACGACATGCAGGATGCGTGCATCTATAAGTTCGTCAGCCGGAATAAATACAACCCGGCCAACCGCGCCGCCAACCGTGACCTGCTGGCCGAGGGCGATCTGTATGTCGCCAATTTCGGCAATGGCAGTTGGTTACTGCTGGACTACGACAAGAACAAGAAATTGCAGGAGGCCAATGCCAGTGACGGCAAGCCCCTGTTTGCCAGTCAGGCCGAGGTGCTGGCCGACGCCCGTTCCAGCGCCCTGGCGATTGGCGGCACCCCGGTAGACCGCCCGGAGGACATTGAGATTCACCCGCGCACCGGCGAGGTGTATGCCGCGCTGACCAACAACAGCAAGCACGGCAATTATTTCGGCCACATCATCAAATTCCGTGAGGACAAGGATAACTTCACCGCCGAGAAATTCCTGTGGGAAGTCTTTGCCTACGGTGGCCCACAGAGCGGCTTTGCCAGCCCGGACAACCTGGTGTTCGATCCCTACGGCAACCTGTGGATGGTGACGGACAACAGTGATCTGGGCACCAACCCGATCAAGGAATACCACGGCAACAATGCCATGTTCTTCTTCCCCACCGAGGGGCCGAACATGGGTAAGGCTTACCGCTTCGCCGTCGGCCCGATAGACGCCGAGATGACCGGCCCGGTGTTCTCGCCCGACGGCAAGACTCTCTTCTTGTCGGTTCAGCATCCCGGTGAGGACAGCGAGAGCCTGGACAACCTGACCAGCACCTTCGCGGCGGCACCGGGTAGCAAGACGCCCCGCCCCACGCTGGTCGCCATTGAGGGCTTTCCGGGCTGGACAGCGTGACCGCCTGGCCGCGTTCCAGTGCGCCGTGGATCGTGGGCCGCCCCGCCCGCTTCTCGGATGCCAGCGAGGATTTTCTCAACGAGTTGACCCGCCAGCAACCCTGGCGCAAGGCCCGCAGCGAGGCGTGGCTTGAGGTCCTGAGCGACGTACTGGGCGATCCTGCCCTCAGCGCCGCGTTTCCAGACGCTGGGGCCAACGCCTGGCTCGCTGGCCTCTCTGCCCCCGAACAGACCGAGGCCCGCGCCGTGCTGGCCGAATTTAAAGCCTATCTGAATGAGTGGGGCTGGCTGACTGATCAGGCATAGCGTCAGCGCACTCGTCCACTACCGAGACCAATAGCCAAAGCCTGCCCCGCGTGAGTTGCGGGGCAGGCTTTGCTGCGTGGTTTAGAGAAAGCGCGGGTCACACCAGCTTAAGATGAGTCGCAGACGAATCCGAGCGGAGCGAGAATAAGCAAGAGGGGACTGCGACGATGAAAGTCTTTGTTGGCGCTTTCCCAACAGAGACTGGAATCAAAGCAGTCCCCCCTCACACGGCGCTGATGACGTTACTTCAAGGCCTGCATCATCCCGTCCACATTGGCACGGAAAGCTCCCAGGAAGGTTTCGCCCGCGCTCCCTTTCGGCCCCAGCGCGTCGGTGTACAGCGGCGGAGCGATCTTCGCGCCCGTTTCTTTCGCCAGTGCCTGTGCCAGACGGGTATTGATGACGTTCTCGGTGAAGATGACTTTCGCACCGCTCTTCTTGACGGCTGTGATCAGCGTCGCCAGTTCGCGTGCACTCGGCTCGCGCTCCGTGCTGAGGCCGGGAATCACGGTGCCGACAACCGTGAGGCCGTAACGGGCAGCAAAGTAATTCAGGGCGTCGTGGTTGGTCACGATCTGCCGCTGGCTGGCGGGCAGCGTGGCAAACTGCTTTTTCGCGTAGGCGTCGGCCTCGCTCAACTTGTCCAGGTACGCGGCGGCGTTGCTGGCATAGGTTGCCTTGCCCGCCGGGTCTAGGGCGCTCAGGGTATTCTGGACGTTCTTCACGTAGCCTGCCGCCAGCCCCAGGTCCCACCACGCATGGGGATCAAAGTCGCTGTGTTCTTCCCCGGCGTGTTCCTCGCCTTTCTCTTCCTCGCCGCCCTCGCGCAGCTTCAGGCCGCTGGTCAGGGTCTTGACCGGCACAGAGGGCGCAGAGGCCCGCACCTGCGGCAACCACGGTTCCAGCCCAGCCCCGTTCACGAACAGCACCCGGCTGCCCGCCAGACCCCGGATTACGCTGGCTGTGGGCTGAAAGGTGTGCGAGTCCCCTCCAACAGGCACGATCTCGTTGATGCTCACGCGCGTCCCGCCCACATTCCGCACGAAGTCGGCCAGGATGCTGTTGGACACGCTGACTTGCAGGGGCGCAGCCTGGGCGCTTGCCAGCCCTGACAGCCCCAGCAGGCCCAGAACAATCAGGCCCTTCACAGCAACTCCACTTGCTTAAAGCCACCGCGCACCAACGTGCGAAGAGCGTGGGCGCTGAGCCACACAGTCTTCACCACGCCGCCCTCGCGGATGGTGCGTTTTTGTAGGTTGGCCTTCTGCACCCGCTTGCTGACGCCCGTGACCTTGCGCCCCACCCCGCCCGCCGCCCGCGCCTTGCCGCGCCTGATCACGCTGTTGACCACCAGATTTTTCTTGCCCGTCAGATAACATTCACGGCTCATTTGAAACTCCTTTGGAGAGAGATGGAAAAAGGAAAAACGGAACAGGTCAACGCGTACAGGCTTCACCGTGAGACGGCCCCCTCTAACAGCCGGTCAAGCTCGGCCCCGTCCAGATCACGCCCGATGAACACGATCTCGCTGAACGCCTCGGCGGGGTCATGCCACTCTCCGGCCCCCTCCAGCGCCAGTTGCCGCCCGGTGTGGTTCCACAGGGTGGCCAGACCGTCGCCCAGATTGACCCAGCCCTTGCTGCGAATCACGTTTCTGGGCAAACCGCCGATCAGCACCTTTTGCAGGGCCGCCGAATCAAAGGGCTGGGCCGCGCGGTAGATGTGGGTGCCCAGCCCATAAGTCTCGCTCTCGGGGGGGTGTTCCTTTTCCAGCTCGGCCATCCAGGCGTCCATCTGGCTGGCCTGATCAAAGTCGAACAGACCCACGTCCAGCACCTCGGCCACGTTCACCTGACCGTGCTGGGCTTCCAGCAGGCGGGCGTGCGGATTGGTGATGCCCACCAGTTCGCGCAGTTGCTGCACGTCGTCCGGCGCGGCCAGATCGGTTTTATTGAGGACCACGATGTCGGCAAATTCGAGTTGTTCGGCCAGCAGCTCCCCGAAGCCCCGCTCGAAGTCGTCGCCGGGAATGGTGTCCTGGCGGTTCCAGAGGTCAAAGAATTGGGCGCTGTCCACCACCGTCACCATCGCGTCCACATGCACCCGCCCCAGCAGGTTGGGAATGGCTGCCTGACCGGGTTCGGGTTCGATCTCCAGTTCCTCGGGCGTCAGGCAGAAGCTCTGGGCGATGGGCAGCGGCTCGCCGATTCCGGTGGACTCGATCAGGATGGCGTCCAGCTCGCGGGTGTCAAGCAGGTCTTCCACGGCCAGCAGCAGATCGCCGCGCAGCGTGCAGCAGATGCAGCCGTTGGACAGCTCAATCGTCTGCTCGTCGGTCTTGACCACCAGACTGGCGTCGATGTTGACCGCGCCGAATTCGTTGACAATCACGGCGATTTTGCGTCCACCGGACTGGCGGATCAGGTGGTTGAGCAGTGTGGTCTTGCCCGCGCCCAGAAAACCGCACAGCACGGTGATGGGCACAGATGGAGAGGCAGGGAAGGTCATCTACTGGTAATGATATACTATTATCAATAACATGACAAGCGTTGATCTGCGGTCCTGTTGCCCCCTGACCGTCCAGTTCTGGCTGCTGGGTCTGGACTCCCGGCAGGGCCATCTGCTGTTGCGCGGCTTTCAGAAACGTCCAGCGTCCCAGGGCAGCAGCACCTATGTTCTGGACCACCTGAGCCTGCACAGTTCCGGCCTGTGTCTCCGGCAGGAATCAGACCTGTTGCGGTTCAACCGGCGCACCCAGAGTTACACCCTGAACGAACGGCCCATTCCCGCAAAATTTGCCCGGCAGTTTCTGCGGCCCGCCCTGCAAGCCCATGAGGTCTGGACCATGCGGCGGTTTGGACCCGCCTACCGTCAGGGGCAATTCAGTGCCCAGCGCCCGCCCCGTCCGGTGGCCCGTTCGCTGGGAAGCTGGCGGCAGTACATCTCCCCGGCGGCCTTTCTGCTGCCCATGCTTTAAAAAGTAAACTGTGCGTGCTTAACCAACTTCCGGGGTGGGCGGTGGTACGCTTTTCTTATGACCAGTACCCTCCCGCAAACCCAGGATTATGACGTCGTGATCGTCGGCGGCGGCCCCGCCGGACTGACCGCCGCCATCTACACGGGCCGTGCCAGCCTCAGCACCGTGATTCTGGAGAAGGGTCTGCCCGGCGGCCAGATCGCCCAGACCGAGGAAGTCGAGAATTATCCCGGTTTTCCCGAACCCATCAGCGGTATGGAACTCGCCCAGCGCATGCAGCAGCAGGCCGAGAAATTCGGCGGCAGGATCGAGATGGATGAGGTGGAGGCCATTGAGCAGACCGGCGATCACCACTACCCCTTCGTGGTCAAGGGCTACGGCGGCAACTACCGCGCCAAGAGCGTGATTCTGGCGACGGGCGCGAACCCCAAGCGCCTGAACGTGCCCGGCGAGGAGGAGTTCTGGGGCCGGGGCGTCAGCACCTGCGCCACCTGCGACGGTTTCTTTTACCGGGGCAAGAAAGTGGTGGTGATCGGTGGGGGAGACGCCGCCGTGGAAGAAGGACTGTTCCTGACCAAGTTTGCCGACGAGGTCACGCTGATCCACCGCAGAGACAGCCTGCGCGCCAATAAGGTGGCCCAGGCCCGCGCCTTTGCCAACCCTAAGATGAAGTTCATCTGGGACACCGCCGTCGAGGAAATCCAGGGCGACGGCGCGGTCAGTGGCGTGCGCCTCAACAATCTCAAGACCGGCGAGACGAGCGAGATGACCACCGATGGCGTGTTCATCTTTATCGGCCATGTGCCCAATACCGAATTCGTCAAGGACACCCTCAAACTGCGTGAGGACGGCTACGTGGACGTGACTGACGAGATCTATACCAGCGTGCCCCTGCTGTTCGCGGCAGGCGATGTCAGCGACTACATCTACCGCCAACTGGGCACCAGCGTCGGCGCGGGCACCCGCGCGGCCATGAGTGCCGAACGCGCGCTGGCGGCGCTGGAAGTGGCCGGGGCCGAGACGGCGGCGGACTGAGACGTTAGAATTTCTTACATGAGACGCCTTCTGCTCGCCCCTCTGTTCGCACTCAGCGCCTGCTCGCCCACATCATCTTTGTACATCGATAAAAACGGTTTAGAGGATCCCATCTTCGCCCCCGGTCAGGTCTGGACTGTGGACTGGGGCGACGGACGAGGCGATACCTTCACCGTGCCGCCTGTGGCTTTTGCCAAAGGCGGTGTATTCGCCTACGCTGGCAAACTCCAGAACGGTCGCACCGTGCGTTTCAATCACCGCCTTGAAGGTGAGCAAGCTGCCTACGCCCAGGTTGGCATCGATGGTAACTTCAAAGACGACGGCTGGCACTGTCTGATCTATAACCCCCGCTCCCTAGCGCTCAACATCCCCCAAGGCGGGCTGTACACCAGCATCTATGACAGCGCGCGTGACGACCTGTACATCTACAGTGGTGCGGCGGGTGGCATGCCGCGCTGCACCATCACTCGGATGAGCTGAACTGAAACTGTCTTGGGCGCACTCTCGCCGCACTACCTGTACAAACTGGGATCTAGAAGTCTACTCGTTTGACTCCATCAATGACCGAAATTTATGCCTGGAGTTCTTCTAGGTAGGAGGCGGCTGATCGAGCTGGCCTCCCGCTCTTTTCTTGCAGTTCCGGGGCCTACTTTCCACTATCCTGATTTCCATGAAGCCCCTGCGCCTGTCTGACCGCATAGGCCGCAAGGCGCTGGGTTACGCGGCCAAGGTGCGGCGGTTAGCGCGCAGCTTGCGGGCCGTGGACGCCCACCCGGATGACCCCTGGGCGCTGACCCACATGACGCCCGGCGAGGCCCACGTATACGGGGGTATGGACCCGCGTGACCGCGAACACGCCTGCCGCGTGACCCTGCATCTGCTGCGCGAGCATCCACGGGCGGACCCGGAACTGGTGGCCGCTGCCCTACTCCACGACTGCGGCAAGAGCGTGCGTCCGTACCGTGTGACCGAGCGCGTGCTGGTGGGGCTGGTGCCTACCCGGCTGGCGCGCTGGCTGCCCTCCGTGGGGGCGCTGGGCATCCGCGCACAGCACCCGGAACTGGGGGCTACGCTGCTGGCCCACGCCGGGGCCAGGGTGCGGGTGGCCGATCTGGTGGCCCGTCATCATCGCCCCGCCGGGGATACAGATGCCGGGCTGCTACACCATTACGACGATCAGGAATGAGGGACAGCTCAACGCTGTCGCCCGTCCGCATGGCCTTCATCGTCCTTTCAGGCCAGGGCCGCCACATTTCAGAGAGGAATAGAAGCGACAACATCCTGAAACGGACGGTGTGAAATTGACGAGGGAGGACTGCTGGGCGACGGCGGGAAGGTTCGAATCCTACCGGGTCAGCGGTTTGGCCACGATGTTCTGACTCCGGGCGTCACGCAGCCAGTAGGTCTTGCCGCTGGCGTCCTGAAGCTGGGCGATCACGCGCACGTCCTCACCCGCCGTGAAGCCGTTCGCGCCGCCGCTGCCCCAGGCGCAGGCGTGGGCCGGGCAGGCGCTGGCCCTTGAAAAATCATTCAGCCGGGGCGACTGCCACAGGCCCGATCCCGTAAAGACATAGATGCCCGTGACCTTCAGTGGCGTGGACATGGCCGGGGTGCTGGCCTTTTCGCTGGTCTCCACCCTCACGCGCACCCTGAAGCGGTCCGCTTCCCGGACCAGTTGCGGGGCCGCCGTGAGGCTGAGCACCCGTCCCCCCAGATTCAAGGTGGTGGGTGCGCCCAGCAGGTCCCCCGCCAGCGGCGTTGGCGCGCTGCCCAGTGAGCCACAGCCTGCCAGGCCCAGACCGCACAGCAACACTCCGGTTCGCGCC
The DNA here is from genome assembly GCF_000701425.1 of Deinococcus frigens DSM 12807. GTDB lineage: Bacteria > Deinococcota > Deinococci > Deinococcales > Deinococcaceae > Deinococcus > Deinococcus frigens. The sequence continues at coordinate 82,065 of NZ_JNIW01000015.1, forward strand.
AGTCCAGGGTTTCTCATCCCACCATTTTAAGGGACGCCTGAAGATCCCGCTATTATAAAAGCCCCGTCGCCACCGCCGCCTTAAGCCAGCAAACTCCTGGCGATGATGATTTTCTGGATCTCGCTGGTGCCCTCATAGATTCGCAGCAGGCGCTGGTCACGGTAATAGCGCTCTACCGGGCTGTCTTTCATGTAGCCCATGCCCCCGGCCACCTGCACGGCCTTGTCGGCCACCGCTGAGAGCGCCTCGGTGGCGTGGTACTTGGCGATACTGGCCATGCGGCGCACGTCTTGGCCCTCGTCCACCATCCAGGCCACCTTCTGCCACAGCACGCGGCTGGTCTGAACGGCAATTTCCATCTCGGCCAGCATGAACTGCACCGCCTGGAATTCGCCGATGGGCTGTCCGAACTGTTCGCGGGTCTTGGCGTGGGCCACGCTCAGGTCCAGCAGGCGCTGCATGGCCCCGGTAGAGCGTGCGGCGATGCCCACCCGCCCGGCGGTCAGGATGCCCAGCGCCTCGCGGTAGCCCATATGTTCCGGCCCCAACAGGTTGGCGGCGGGAATCTCGGCGTCCTCGAAAATCACCTCGGCGCTCAGGGCACCCTTCTGGCCCATCTTCTCGTCGATCTTGCCCACGCGCACGCCGGGGGTGGTCTGCGGTTCCACCAGAAAGGCGCTCATGCCTTTGGTGCCGCGTGCCGGGTCGGTGATGGCGATCACGGTCAGCAGCCCGGCAATCGGCGCGTTGGAAATATAGTGCTTGGTGCCGTTCAGCACGTACACGTCGTCTTTTTTGACGGCGCGGGTGCGGATGTTCGCCGCGTCCGAACCGCTGCTGGGTTCGGTGATGGCAAAGCCCGCCACGCACTCGCCGGACGCCATGCGCGGCAGAAACCTCTGCTTCTGTTCCTCGTTGCCCAGCCTGACCAGCCCCGACGTGCCAATCGAGGCGTGGGCGCTGATCACGCCGCCGAAGCCCATATGCCCCTGCCCCAGCGCCTCGTAGACGGCGCAGCGGCCCAGCATGCCCAGACCCACGCCGCCGTATTCCTCTGGAATGCTCAGGCCGAACAGACCCAGCTCGGCGGCCTCCTTGAACAACTCCGGCGGCACGCTGTTGCTGTCCTCGATCTCATGGGCGCGCGGTTCCACGCGGGACAGCATGAAGTCGCGGATGGTCGCCTGCACCTCGCGCAGGTCATCGGGCAGATTGAAATCCATTTGAGGCTCAGCCTAGAGCATCTGGCCCGCTCTGTTTGGGCGGCACAGCCCAGTGTTGCCCGCCGGACCGCCACCACAAAAAATCTGCGGAAGCTGTTATTAGCTTCCGCAGAGGTTGTCAGGGCGGGACCCATTGATGGGGTGCCCTGTGAACTCGGTGCTGGTCGAGGCGGCGAGATTTGAACTCACGACCCCTACCACCCCAAGGTAGTGCGCTACCAGGCTGCGCTACGCCTCGATTCCCAGCCACAGAACTATAGATGGTGAACGTCAATCGGTCAAGGGAGCAGGTCTGGCGGGGTGCGTCCCGCTGAAATGGGATGATGGTGTATGGCAACGGAGCGAGAGATTCTAGGTCAAGTCATGGAACGTCATCTGGACCAGCTTTTGGAGGAGTCCGAGGGGCAGCTCAGCAATGCTGAGCTGGAACAGACTTTGCTCAATCAGCAGAGTCCGCTGATGCGAGAATTGTTCCAGACCCTCATTAACCTGCGCCAGAAGCAGGATTTTCCCCCCTCAGCACCAACCGACTGACCCGCAGTGGTGCAGGGATGGCGCAACGACGCTCCTGATTCACGGCTGCTGGGGAGCGGTCAGGATTCCCGCGCAAACCTGGGAACATAGAACCAACCGGCGTCATCTCAGCCTGCCTAAAGATGCCAGCCTGGACACCAGCGGCTTCACCCCGCAAGCACTGGACCACCTGATGGCACTCAGTACAGCGGTGAGCTACGCCAGTGCGGTGAAGCTCGCCTGCCGATTTGGCCTGTCCGTTTCCACCAGTCAGCTTCAGCGGCTGATGGCACCGCTCGCGTATCAGACGGCACAGATGGTTCGTCATACCCTGAAACTTCGAGCGGAAGAACCGTTGCCCAATCTTCCCGGCACGAAGGGACGGGTGATGGTGGTGCAGGCTGATGGCGTGATCGTCCTCGGTCACAAGACAGGGAAGAATGTCGTCAGAGACGACATTCCCAGAGAAACGGGTGAGGCGTTCGAGATCAAAGCGCTCACGGTCTACGCCGAGAATTCACCAGCCAACCGCATCACAGTGGCCGAAAAATGCGATGCAGACGAGTTTCTTCCACTGCTGGCCGGTTCTTTGCGGGTGGCGGGTGTATGGCAACAGGACACGCTGATCAGCGTGTCCGACGGCGCACTCTGGATCGAAGACCGCATGAACTGCCTGGGAGTTACGCAGCACGTCCTGGACGTGTTCCATGCCGTGAGCTATGTGGACAGGGTGAGGGAAGAT
>NZ_JNIW01000016.1 GCF_000701425.1 Deinococcus frigens DSM 12807
TTGGGCGCCATTCGAAGTGGAGACGTGATCGCGTTCTTCCGGCATCTCCTGCGTCACATCCAGGGGAAGATCGTGGTGATTCTGGACAATGCGGGTATCCATCGGGCGAAGATGGTTCAGGCGTTCGTGGAGATCCACGAACGCCTGTCGTTGGTGTACTTGCCACCGTACGCGCCAGAGCTCAATCCAATTGAGCTCGTGTGGGCGTACGTCAAACGAAATGTGTTGGGGAATTTCTGTGCCCGTTCGGTCACCGTCCTCAAGGAGAAACTGGTCGGTGCCTGGCAGCGCGTCAGATACATCCAGTTGCCGCGCCGCTTGATGGACTCTAATTTATGCCGCGATCAATAAATGATCTTTGATAGAATAAGATATGACCACTAGGCTCCCCACTTACCAAGTCCTCCGCCCCGCCTCCTATATCTCCGGCCAGTGGCACGCCAACGCCGACGGGCAAACCCTGGTGGACGCCGTGTATGGCCGCCCCGTCGCCGTGATTTCCTCCGAGGGCGTGGACTTCGCCGGGGCGCTGGCCTACGGGCGGCAAAAGGGCGCGGCGCTGCGAAAGATGACCTTCCACACGCGGGCGCGGGCGCTCAAGGCGCTGGGCCTGTACCTGATGGAGCGCAAGGAGGAGTATTACGCCCTCAACCTGCTGACCGGCGCAACCCGCCGCGACGGCTGGGTGGACATCGAGGGCGGCATCGGCACCCTGCTCAGCTACAGCAGCATGGCCCGGCGCGAGCTGCCCGATGAGCGCTTCCTGCCCGAAGGGAAAGTGGAACAACTGGGCAAGGCCGGAACCTTCGTGGGCCGCCATCTGCTGGTCCCGCGTGAAGGTGTGGCGGTCCAGATCAACGCCTTCAACTTCCCGGTGTGGGGCATGCTGGAAAAACTTGCGCCGTCGTTTATTGCCGGGATGCCCAGCCTGGTCAAGCCCGCGCCCCAGACCGCCTACCTGACCGAGCGCGTGGTGCGCGACATCATCGAGTCCGGTCTGCTGCCCGAGGGTTCGTTGCAACTGGTCATCGGTGAGCCGGGCGACTTGCTGGACCATGTGCGCGAGCAGGATTTAGTCGCCTTCACTGGCTCGGCGGCGACAGCGGCCAAACTCAAGGTCCACCCCAACCTGATCGCCCATGCGGTGCCGTTTAATGCCGAGGCCGACAGCTTGAACGCCTCCGTCCTGGGGCTGACCGTGACGCCCGACAGCCCCGAATTCATGCTGTATGTCAAGGAAGTGGCCCGCGAGATCACCGGCAAGGCCGGCCAGAAATGCACCGCCATCCGCCGCGCCATCGTGCCGTCGGGGCTGGTGGAGGCCGTCACCGAGGCGTTACGCAAGGAGCTGGGCAAGGTCACGCTGGGCGATCCGGCCCGCGACGACGTGCGAATGGGCGCGCTGGTCAGCGTGGAGCAGCGGGACCGCGTGCGCCAGACATTGGAGGAGCTGGGTAGGGAGACGCGAGTCGTGATTGGCGGCGGCACCGAGAGCGAACTGCTGGGCGGTGACCGCAAGAAGGGCGCGTTTCTCGATCCCACGGTGCTGCTGTGCGACTCGCCCCTGACCGCCACTGCGCCGCACGAGCTGGAGGCCTTCGGCCCGGTGGCGACGCTGCTGCCCTACGACTCTTTAGATGACGCCATTGAGTTGGCCCGCATGGGACGCGGTTCGCTGGTGGGCAGCGTCATCACGCATGACCGCGCGGAGGCCACTGAACTTGTGCTGGGGCTGGCGAGTACGCACGGGCGGATTCTGGTGCTCAACCGCGACGATGCGAAGGAAAGCACCGGCCACGGCTCCCCACTGCCGCAGCTCCTTCACGGTGGCCCTGGACGCGCGGGTGGCGGCGCGGAGCTGGGCGGCATCGCGGGCGTCAAGCACCACATGAACAGGGTGGCGGTGCAGGCCGATCCCACCACCCTGGCCGCGATCACCCGCGAATTCGTGCCGGGGGGCGAGGTTCGCGAGGACGTGATTCACCCCTTCCGCAAGACCTTCGATGAAATTCAGGTGGGCGACAGCCTGCTCACCCACCGCCGCACCGTCACCGAGGCCGACATCGTGAACTTCGCGGGCCTGACCGGCGATCACTTTTACGCCCATGTGGACGAGATCGGCGCAAAGGAGAGCATCTTCGGCAAGCGGGTGGCGCACGGCTATTTCCTGATCGCCGCCGCCGCCGGAATGTTCGTCTCGCCCGCGCCGGGGCCGGTGCTGGCGAACTACGGGCTGGAACACCTGCGCTTCGTGGAACCGGTGGGCATCGGCGACACCATCCGCACCCGATTGACCTGTAAGCGCAAGATTCGCAAGGACCTGCGCCCGGATGACAAGCAGCCCACCGGGGTGGTGGAATGGCACGCCGAGATCACCAACCAGACGGGTGAACTCGTCGCCACCTACGACATTCTGACGCTGGTGGTGCGGGCACACGACAGCTTCGATCCTCCAGCCCAGGGTGGGGGAGAGGGCGCGGCGCAGGCCTAATCTCACTTGTTGTCCCTGAAGTAGTAGCAACAGCGGGCGACTGTGCTTGCTACGCTTCTTTGCATGGCCACCCTGATTACCGGACTCGATCACTTTCAAGTCGAAGCCCCCGCCGGATGTGAGGCCGCTGCCCGCGCCTTCTACGGCGAGTTTCTGGGTCTGCCCGAACTGCGAAAGCCCGCTCCTTTCCTCAATAACGGCGGTGTCTGGTTTGCGCTGGCCGACGGGCGGCAACTGCATGTGGGTGTGGCCCCCGACTTCGTGCCGCGCGACAAGGGGCATCCGGCGCTGCGTTGCGACGACATCGGCGCTTTCGGGGCGCACTGCGACGCACTGCGACGCACACGGCGTTCCCTACATCTCCGACGATGAGGCGGGGATACCGCGCGTGTTCCTCAAAGACAGCTTCGGCAACCGGCTGGAAGTCGTGGAGGGTTCGCACCCCAGCGTCCTGCTGTAGTGCCGGAAGACGCGCGGGGAGAGTTGCTGGACGGGCGTTTCGATTACCGGGCGCTGAAAGACGGAGGATGATTGTGTCGCATTACGGGCGGCCCGTGACGACGCTGGCGGGTAAAGACGCCGAACGGTTCCTGAAGCGTGTGGAAGGGCGGCAAGACCACGCCGCGCAATTGCTGATGGCGCGCGCCACCGGCAATTTCAAGCGGGGCAATGAGTAACGGGGCAACGGGCGCTGAGTGATCGGCTCAGGCAAGCAGCTTGAACAGGGCCGTCCAAACGTTGGAAAAGACACGGTCTCCTGCTGCGCTGACCTGACCTGAATATCATCTGGGGGCGCGGTCCTGGGTCTGCGGCTCTGAATTCACCCTATGCTGTGGGGAATGTCCATGAATGCAACCGACCTGATTCAGTCCTACTTTGACGCCGATGCGGTGGCGCGGCTGGCCCAGGCGGTGGGCCTGGAGCCGGACATGGCCGGGCGGGTGCTGGAGGCCGGACTGCCGCTTCAGCTCCGCGCGCTGGCCGGGTCGGCGAACACGCCGGAGGGCGAGGCCATGATCGCCAACGCCGTGGACTCGCTGCCCCGCTTTGGCAGTGTGGCCGGGGCGCTGGAGCAGTCGGGCGGCGCAGCGAACCTGCAACAGGCCGGGGAACTGCTGGCCTCGGCGTTGCTGGGGGGGGCGGCAGAAACCCTGCCCGCACAGGTGGCCGCCCAGATGACTGAACAGGCGGCGGCGGACCCGGCCCGGGTTCAGACCCTCCTCCAGATGGCGCTGCCGCTGCTGCTGAGTGCGCTGGGTCAGCGCGGACTGAAGGCGGGGAACATTGCCCCGATGCTGGCGGGCCTGGCTGGGGCGGTCGGCGTGGACGTGGCTGCCACGGAGGCGGCGGAAACGGTCCCGCCAGCATCAGTCGAGCCAGTCGGAGAAGTGCCAGCCGAAACGGCCCCTGTCGCGCTGGAGAAAACCGCGCCAGAGGCCAGCCCGTCGCAAGCGGTGTCAGCAGAGGCCCCGGCGGCATCTGCTAAACCTGCCCCATCCGAGGCCACCCCGCCGGACCCCAGTACGCCGGACGGGTTGCTCAAGTACCTCCAGGCGCGCTTTGGAGGCCCGGTGGGCCAGCAGCTTGGCGCAGTGGCGGGCTTTGGGGGCGGGGTCCGCAAGCAGGCGGCCCTGGCGGCGCTGCCGGTGGTGCTGGCCGCGCTGGTGGGGAAGGCGGGGGCCGGGGGTAACCTGGACACGCTGGCCCGCCCCTTTGCGCCGCTGACGGGTGACGACGGTCAGGTCAACACGGACCTGCTGGACAGCCCGGTGGAGGTGGCCCGCATCGAGGGCCAGGGGCGCGGGCTGCTGGCCTCGCTGTTCGGGGACGTGAACGCGGTGACCGGGCGGCTGGGCAGCGCGCTGGGCGGCAGCGGCGACAGCTCGCGCCGCCTGCTGGCCCTGCTGACCCCGCTGGTGCTCTCGGCCCTGAGCCGCGCCCACCCGAACGGACTGGCAGCGCTGCCAATTGGCGGTCTGGCGGACGGCCTGAAGGCGGCGCTGCCGCCGGGCTTCTCCAGTCTGGGCGTGCTGATCGGCAGCCTGGCCGCAGGGACGCCGCTGCCCGGAGCCGCCTCCACCACCGTGCAGACCACGCCGCGCGTTGTCGTGCAGCAGGGCGCGCCGGTTTCTGCCGCGCCGCCCAGGCCCTCGCCCCTCAAGCCGGCCCGGCCCGCCCGCTTCCAGACGCCCGCACCGCCGCCGCCCCCACCGGCCCGCAGGCGCGGCGGCTTTCCGCTGTGGCTGATTCCGCTGCTGCTGCTCTTGCTGCTGGGCGGCTGCTGGGTGCTGCAAAACCGCCAGCCTGCCACGCCCGCACCTGCACCCACACCTGCGCCCTCCCCTGAAACCACCACCGCGCCCATCACGCCCGTCCAGGCGGGCTTCACGGACCCCCAGGGCGGCGCGGCAGTCCCGGCGGGCGGCTTTACCCTGCGCGGCACCGGTCCCGCTGGTGAAACCCTGAGCGTGTTCCAGGGCGACGATGAGGTGGGCAGCGCCACCGTCGGCCCGGACGGAACGTGGAGCCTGGACGTGGGAGACGGCGCGCCCCAGGGACCGCAGACCTACACCCTCCGGGACACGTCGGGCGGGGACATGGCCACGCTGGACGTCGTGGTGGGCGGGGCTGGCACGGGTTCTGATGGCATGGGTTCCGATGGCATGGGTTCCGATGGCACTGGGTCTGACGGCACTGTTCCTGACGGTACTGTTCCTGACGGTACTGGGTCTGACAGCACGGGTCCTGACAGCACGGGCGCTGCTCCACCCGTCAGTTCTACCCCCGCCGTCCCATCCGTCCCAGCCACGCCGGACGCCGACGCTGCCGCCACTGCGCCGGACAGCAGCCCCTCGGAGAGCGGCACGGCAGAGGCCACTGTGCCGGGCGGCGTTCCAGCCGCAGATTCCGTTCCCGCGCCGGCACCGGCCACACCGGCGGCGGGCACGCCTGCAACTGACGGCACTGCCACGGATAACGGCGCTGCCACGGATGACGGTGCGGCCAGTGGCGCTGCAACGCCGGATGTGCCTGCCCCGTCATCCGCGCCCACTCCTGCCCCCACACCCATCAATCCGAAACCCATCAATCCGGCCCCATCTGCTCCCACCAGTGCCCCAGCGCCTGCGGAAGGTTCGGGCACCCCGGCTCTGGCGGGGCCGGCGGTCAGCGGGGCAAACGACGCCGGGGCTGCGGCCCCGGGCATCGCGGCGGCTGGCGTCTCTGCGGCTGGAGTCTCGGCGGCGGACGCGGCCACCGTCCCCGTCGTGATTACCGAACCCGCAGACGGCGCGCGGGTGGCGGCGGGCGGGCTGACATTGCGCGGCACGGGACCGGCGGGCGAGCAGTTCGAGCTGTTCCACAGCGGCCTGCGGGCCGGGAGCATGACCGTGGGCGCGGACGGCACCTGGAAGGCCGTCATCCTGGCCGGAGCCGCGCTGCCGGGGCCGCAGCGCTATGACCTGCGCAACGCGGCGGGACAGGTGGTGGCCAGGATTCGCCTTCAGGTCGCGCCCAGCACCCAGGGCGCGGCAGGTCGTGCGGCAGGCAACGCCGGGACAGCAGCTTCAGCAGGCGCGGCCAGGGTCACCGTCGGCAGCCCGGCCAGCGGCGCGCAGGTCCCCGGCACGGACTTCGCGTTGTCGGGCAGCGGCCCGGCGGGACAGACCTTCGAGGTGCTGGAGGACGGCGTCAGCATCGGCAGCTTCACCGTGGGCACAGACGGCACCTGGACGCGTCAGGTCCCTGGCCCCGGCGCGGGCGCAAAGACCTACGTGATCCGCTCGGCGGACGGTCAGCAGGTGGCCTCCCTGCCGGTGACCGTGGAGGCCGCGCCTGCCGGCGATCAGGACGCCGCCTGCACCCAGGCCCTGGACGTCAGCCTGGCGGACGGCGAGACCGTCACCGCGCCGTACCGTTTCGGCGGCGTGGGGGGCGGCAGCGCCTACACCGTGACCGTCAAACGCGGCGAGCGGATCGTGGGCACCAAGACGGTGCCCGTGGGCGCGGGCTGCGGCTGGAGCTACACCAGCAATCCCGGCTCCAGCGCGGGACCGGTCACCTACGAGGTCCGTCCGGCAGACGCCAGTCCCAGCGACGCGCCCGCCGCCCGCCTGACCCTGAACGTCCGCTAGTTTTCCTTGTTGTGCCGGGCCGTCCGCCCCTCTTACCGGAGTGGACGGCCCGCTCTCGTGGTAAAGACGCATGGAGCTTGACATGCAGCGTGCTGCACGTTCCAGCATGGGCAGCACAGGAGGCCCACCTCATGCCGCACCATCAACTGGACCGTCACGCCGCCGGAATCGCCCGTCTGGAGCAGCTTCACGCCGAGGCGGATTGCGCACGCCTGGCCGCCCAGCTTTGCCAGAGCTGGAGCCGCCAGAACTGGTCGTGGGAATGGCGTTGGCCCACCCTGCGCCTGAGCGTGCGCGTGGAGCGGGTCAGGCGGCACGCGTGAAAGGCCAAACTCTCACCCCTCAGGAGTTCGTGCAGTGTGTGAATGCCCTGCGCGAATCCTTCAACAGCACGCCTGAATTTCGTCAGGGCGTCGCCAACATCTGCGGTGGGGGGGAAGTTCTGGACGCCATGCTCGATCCACGCGGCCTGGGCCTCGGGCGCTTCGCGGAACTGATGGAATTGCCCGCCTCCACCATTCGCCATTTTCTGCGGGAGGGGCTGATTCACCCCTATACAGTGAACGGCAAATTCAAATTCCTGCTGCACAACATCATTGAGGTCCGGGGCATCCGCCAGTGGCAGAGTCTGGGCCTGACACTGGACGAAACACGGGCCTTTCTGGAGGCGCAGCAGGTGGCCGGAATGCTGATCGAAAGCGAGGGCGGCGGAATGGCGACGGTCACGGCGGGCGTGGAAAAGCCCCGCCCGGAAAAACTTCAGGAGCTGAAAGCCACCACCCTTAACCGCATCCGTGAGGCCAATGCACGGCTGACCGAGAAGCACGCGGTGCTGGGAAGGCAACTGGAGGCGGCGCGGGCGCTGGAAAAGTCATTGGGCGAACTGGACATTTTTTCCACCACGGACTGATGATCTACAGCCCCACTGATCTACAGCCCCACTGATCTACAGCCCCACGTAACGCGCCCGTGGACGGATCATCCTGCCGCCCAGCACCGTTTCGGTGGCGTGGGCCAGCCAGCCCGTGGCGCGGGCCAGGGCAAACAGCGTCAGCGCGTCGTCCGGGCCGCGTCCCAGCGTGTGCGTCAGCGCGGCCAGCGCGAGGTCAACGTTGGCGAGTTCGCCCGTCTCGGCCCGCGCCACCGTCTGAAGGTCACGGACGGCACGCATGGCGGGAGCACCGGCGTGCGTGGCCTCCAGCGCGCCCAGCAGCGCGCGGGCACGGGGATCGCCTTCCGGGTACAGCGGGTGGCCGAAGCCGGGCAAAAAGGCGCGCTGCTGGGTGGCCGCCTTCAGAGCCATGCGGGCGTCGGTGAACAGCGTGTGCGTCAGGAGTTCGTGGGCCGCATAAGCCGCCAGCCCATGCCGTGGCCCCTGCAATGCACACAGCGCGGCCAGCGTGGCGTGTGGCAGGCCTGCGCCGCTGCTGGCGGTCACGCGGGCGGCAAAGGTACTGACATTCAGCTCGTGATCGGCCAGCAAGACTAGGGCGCGGCGCAGCAGATCGGCATCTGCCATCACGCCCCAGGCCCGCGCCAGCCGGGCGTGCAGCGGCAGATCTGGGGCACCGGGACGGCGTTCATGGCGCTCCAGCGTGGCGTACAGCAGGCTCAGCACGCGGGCGGCGCGGGCGGGAAGCTGCCCGGCACGGGTGTCCTGCGCGCCAATGTCCTGCGCCCCGGCGTGGGCCAGCGCGTGCAGGAACGCCTCGGCGCAGGAGAGGTTCTGCCTGGAGTCCTTGCGCCCAAAGGTGGCTCCCAGATTTAGGCGGGCGCGCAGAGGCAGGCTGGCCCAGCCGTCCGCGTTTCCGGTCCACAGCAGCGCGGCCACCTCTTCCACCGTCGCGCTGTCGGCCAGAGTCACGGCGTCGCGGCCCCGGTAACTCAGGGTGCCGCCCGCGATCCGCGTCAGGGCGCTGTCCAGCACGGGCATGCCCCATTCCAGCGCCCCGGCTGCCGCGCCCTGCACCGCCCCCGCCGGATCGCGTTTCAGTTCCTGCCGGGCCAGCAGGGCGCGCACGTCCTCGGCGTGATACAGGCGCTGGCGGCTCTTCCCGGGTCCGGCCTCGGAACGAATCAGGCCGCGCGACACGTAGGCGTATAGGGTGGCGGGCTTGACGCCCAGCAGGGCGGTGGCCTCAACAGCCCTGAGAAACTGTTCGGCCATCGTTCAGGCTAACATTGATCGGAGAATCAAGATTGACGGCACATTCACTGAGGGCTAGCGTTCGGGCATGACTTCCCCTGTTGCCGACGTGCCAGAGGCCAACCTCTTTCCCCAGGCTTTTCCCAGGGACGGCTTTCCCCAGTTCGTCTGGGAGGAGGGGCGGCCCCCGAACCTGCCCGCGCAGGCGTGGACCACCGAGACCACCCACCGCGACGGCCAGCAGGGCGGTCTGCCGCTGAACGAAACCGATGGGCTGGCCATCTATGACCTGATGGGCGCGTTCACGGGCCAGTCCGGGGCGCTGCGGCAGGCCGAGTTCTTCGTGTACCGCCCGGCGGACCGCGCCATGCTGGAGGGCGCGCTGGAACGCTGGCGCGGCGGGCATCCGGTGGAACCCACCACCTGGATCCGGGCCACCAGCCAGGACGCCCAACTGGTGGCCGGGCTGGGCGTGGCTGAGACGGGGATGCTCGCCAGCGCCAGCGATTACCACACCTTTTACAAGTTCAAGCCGGGGGGCCGCGCCCAGGCTGCGCGCACCTACTTGGACGCGGTGGGGGTCGTGCTGGACGCGGGATTGCGCCCCCGCCTGCACCTGGAGGACGCCACCCGCGCGCCCCGCGAATTCATTCTGCCCTTCGTGGCGGCGGTACAGGCACTGGCCGCAAAGTATCCGGCAGACCAGGCCCCCAAGTTCCGCCTCTGCGACACGATGGGCCTGGGACTGCCGCTGGAGGGCGTGGCGTGGCCGCGCAGTGTTCCCGGCATGGTGCGCGAACTGCGGGCGGCGGGCGTGCCGGGTGAGCGGCTGGAATTCCACCCCCACAACGACACGCATCTGGTGGTGGCGAACTGCCTGGCCGCCGTGCTGGCCGGGTGCGCGGCTATTAACGGCACGCTGCTGGGCAAGGGCGAGCGCACCGGCAACGCGCCACTGGAGGGCGTGCTGCTGCATCTGGTCGGCCTGCATCTGGTGGGCCAGGGCGTCAGCGGGCTGCCCGATTTCACCGTGCTGAACCGTCTGAACGACCTGTACGAACGCCTGGGCCAGGGTGTGCCTGCCAAGTACCCGCTGTATGGCCGCGACGCCCACCGCACCCGCGCGGGCATCCACGCCGACGGCCTCAACAAATTCTGGCCGATGTACGCGCCCTTCGACGTGCCTGGCCTGCTGGGCCGTCCGCTGGAACTGAGCCTGACGGCAGACAGCGGCGTGGCCGGGCTGATCTTTTTAATCAGGGCGCACACGGGCCGCGAGCTGTCCAAGGACGACGCTGGACTGCGCGCCCTGCACGCCCGCCTGGGCGCTGAATTTGCGGCGGGCCGTCAGACGGCGGTGGAGTGGGAGGAAATTGCCAGGGAAGCCTCTGCGTTGGTGACAGGCAGAGTCGCGCCCGCCCCGATGTGACGCCTAGCGCCCCGCGATCAGCCCCGCTCCTACCAGCGCCAGCACCACGCCCACCCACTGCGCGGCGCGCAAGCCCTCGCGCAGCACGGTGACGGCCAGCAGGGTGGTAAAGGCCGGGTACAGGCTGGACAGCAGCGAACCCACCGCCAGCCCGCCGCCCTGCACCGCCAGCAGGTAAAACAGGTTGCCCAGCGTGTCCCCCGGCGCGGAGGCCAGGATCAGCGCCGGATTGTGCGGGCGCAGGCCCACCAGCCGCGCGGCCAGCGGCAGGGCGATCAATGAGGAACTGACCCGGGCGGCCCCCAGAATCCAGAACACCCCCGGCGACTGCGCCTGTCCCAGCAGCGCAAAGAAGAAGCCGAAGCCTAGGCCCGCCGCCAGCCCGATCAGCACGCCGTTGTCCTGCCAGCGGACGGCGCTGCCGCCCTCTCCCGGCGCGTAGCTCAGCAAACCCGTTCCCAGCAGCACGCCCACCGCGCCCAGCCAGCCGAGGGAGCTTAGCACCTCGCCGCCCAGCAAACCGATGACCACCGGAACCAGTGCGGACAGCGCCCCTGCGCCCACCGACACCGCGCCCATCGGCCCCAGCGCCAGCGCGCGGTAAAAGGCCAGCACCGCGAATAAGCCCACCGCCCCGGCCAGCGCGCCCCACAGCAGGTCGCCCACGGGCGGCAAGGCCTGGCCCATCACCACCGCCAGCAGCAGCATGACCCCCGCACTGATCGGGTGGGTCAGCGCCACCACCCGCAGCGGCGAATCGCGCCGACTGGCCAGCCCCGCCAGAAAATCGCCGACGCCATACGTCAGCGCCGACAGCAGGCCGCTCAGGGCCGGATTCACAGGGCCGGACTCATTGAAAATGCCTCACCGCAGGAGTGTACAGGGCGGGCGGATCACGGGGCCAGGCGCAGTCCCCGCCGACTGGACATCAAAAAGAGACCGGGATGTTTCTCCCAGTCTCCTCGTGAGCGCCCTGTGCGGGCCAGCATCTTACTCGTCGTCGCTGCGGTTGTTGCTCCAGCCGCGGTCGGCGCGGGCGCGCGGGCGAAAGCCGCCGCCCTCGCCGCCCTCACTGCCCTCGCGGGGAGCGGGCGCAGCGTCACGGGGCCGGTCATCACGGGGCCGGTCCTCGCGCGGGCGGAAGGCCGGACGGTCCTCGCGGGGACGGAAGCCGCCGCCCTGCGAGCCGCCCCGGTCGTCACGGCCCTGGGAGCCGCCGCCCTGATAGCCGCCGCCCTGTCCACCCCGGTCATTGTTGCCCCGGTAACCGCCGCCGCCCTGTCCGCCCCGGTCCTCGCGGGGACGGAAGCCGCCGCCCTGATAACCGCCGCCCTGCGAGCCGCCCCGGTCATTGCCCCGGAAGCCGCCGCCACCCTGACGGTCCCCGCCGCCGTAGCCGCCCTGTCCGCCCCGGTCCTCGCGGGGACGGAAGTCGCCCCCCTGATAACCGCCGCCCTGCGAGCCGCCCCGGTCATTGCCCCGGAAGCCGCCGCCACCCTGACGGTCCCCGCCGCCGTAGCCGCCCTGTCCGCCCCGGTCCTCGCGGGGACGGAAGTTGCCCCCCTGGGGGGCGGGACGGTCACTGCTGGGACGGTCACCCGCAGGCCGCTCGCCGCTCTTGAAACCGCCCTGGCCCTGGCCCTCGCGCATCTCGCGCATCTCGCGGCGCAGACCACGAATTTCCTTGCCCTGGGCCTCAAGCATTTCCTTCATCTCGCCCAGCAGCTCCATCAGGTCGTCGGCGTCGATGTACTCGTCTTCCTCGCCGTCCTCACCATCTTCTGTACCTTTTTCTGGGCCTCCGGTGGCGTCCTGGCTCTGCATCTGCATGGCGCTGTCGTCACTGTCATGGGCGTCATCGCCGTGGCCCTCGGCCTGGGCTTCCTGGGCGTCCAGCACCAGGTCCTCGTCGGGTTCGCCCTCAAGGTGGGGCAGAATCTCGCGCACCTCGGCGGGCATCTGGTCGTCGGCGGGCTGGCCCTGGCGCGGCTCGTTGTTGTCGGTCATGGTAGTTCTCCTTTTGGCGTGGCGCGGTACTCGGTAAAGCGGAGCGCCGGACTGTTTCCCTGCACTGTCGTTCACAACGCTGGCGGCGAATGTTGTCTTTTCGGCCAGTGGCACACGTTCTGCGTGCCGGGCGCGGGCGCACCCCCGAGTGTATCACTGCCGGGGATGATGCGCGGCAGAGGTCTGGCGGTTTCGCGGCTGTCCGGGTACGCTGAACCATGACCCAGCCCGAATACAGCCAGCCTGGACACAGCCAACCCGCACAAGACGGACAGCCCCAGCACTGGCTGGAAGGCATTCTCGACATCCTGCACGAGGCCGTGGAGGGCGGCGCGCCCGGCGAGGGCACGGCCTTTCTGGATGGCACGGCGGCGGACGGCAGCGGCAACAACGGACTGATCGCCACGCTGGACGCCCTGAGCGCCGCGCAGGCCAGCACCGAGATTCACGGCACGTCCATCGCTGGCCACGCCCGCCACAGCGCCCTGCACATGGAAGTGGTCGTGCGCTGGGAGCGCGGCGGAGACCGGGGGCCGTTCGACTGGAAAGGCAGCTTTCACCCGGCGGATGTGGACGACGAGGCGTGGGACGACCTGCGCGTCCGTCTGCGCGCCGCTTACGACGCCCTGTGCGCCTTTGCCCGCACCCAGAAAGAGGGCGAGGCGACGGGGGATGCCACGGGCAGCATGACGGGGGCGGTGGCGCACGTCGCCTACCATCTGGGGGCCATCCGGCAGATGGTGAAAGGCCTGGCATGAGGCCGGACGAACCGCTGCGGGTCATCATCGGCGCGGGTGAGCAGCGCTGGGACGGCTGGATTCCCACCCAGCGGGAGCAGCTTGATCTGCTGGACCGGGCCACCTGGGCCGCGTGGTTCGGGAGCCGCCGGGCCGACGCGCTGCTGTGCGAACACGTCTGGGAACACCTGAACGAGCAGCAGGGCCGCGCCGCTGCCCGGCTGTCTCTGGAGTTCCTCAAGCCCGGCGGTTTTGTGCGGGTGGCCGTGCCGGACGCAAACTTTCCAAATGCCGGGTATCAGCGCGGGGTGCAGATCGGGGGACCGGGGCCAGCCGATCACCCCGCCGCCGATCACCAGATGGTGTACACCGCCCCACTGCTGGCCGATGTGTTCACGGGGGCCGGATTCACGGTGGAGCTGCTGGAATACTGCGACGCGCAGGGCCAGTTTCACGCCCGGGACTGGGACCTGAATACCGGGCCGATCTACCGCTCGCTGCAACTGGACCACCGCAACCGTGAGGGAAAGCTGGGTTTCGTGTCCATCGTGCTGGACGCTACGAAACCCCACGGGGAGCAGCCGTGACGGCTCAGTTCACCGTTCGCCCCTTCACCCCCGCCGACGCCCCCGCGTGGGTGGCGATCAGCAACGCTGTCCTGAACCGTCAGGCCACCGCTGAAGCTTTGCTGGAGGAAGACGCCCGCCGCGACGCCGCGCAGACCCATTGCCGCTGGGTGGCTGTGGATGGGGGAGAGGTGGTGGGCACCGCCCTCCTCTCGTTCTTTCCCTTCAATCCGCCGGGATTTCTGAGTGTCAATGTCATGGTGGCCCCGCACCACCGGGGCCGGGGCGTGGGCCGCGCGCTGTGGCAGACCGTTCAGGATGAGGCCAGGCGGCTGGGCGTCGCCAGTCTCGCCACTGGCGTTTCGGATACGGACATGGAAAGTCTGGCGTGGGCGCAGCGGCGCGGCTTCGAGCGGCACCTCCACCGCTTTGCCTCCGAGCTGGACCTGAACGGCTTCGACGAAACTCCTTTTCAAGCCGATCTGGAGCGGGCGGTGGCGCAGGGCGTGACCTTCATGGACCTGGCAGGTGCAGACGAGGCCACGCTGGACCGCTATCTAAATTTCGTCGCGGACCGCCTGACCGAGACCCCCGATCTGGCCGGGCACCCCCGCTGGCCACTGGCGCAGGTGCGCGAGGTTCTGCGCCTGGACAGCGATCCGCGCCCAGAATGGCTGGTGCTGGCGCTGGGGCCGGATAGTGAGTGGCTGGGCCTGACCGTGATGGTCTCGATCTTTGGCGGGCAGGCGGCCTACAACGAACTGACCGCCGTGCATCCATCCGCACGCGGGCGTGGGCTGGCGCTGCCGCTGAAACTGGAGGCCATCCGCCGGGCGCAGGCGGCTGGAATTGGCACCATGCGGACCAACAACCACAGCCAGAACGCGCCCATGCTGGCGGTAAACCTGCGGCTGGGTTTCGTGTCGCTGCCGGGCCAGTTTGAACTGCTGCGGCGGGGATCAGCGGAAGGCTAGGAGCGTTGGAATCCTGTCCTCGGATGGAGATTGAATCTCGCCAGGATGCCCGTTTTACTTCCTGCTCCCGCCCTCCAACTGCCAGCTCGTCTTGAGCGCTTCGTCCAGCACGCGCACGCTGCCCTTGCCGCTGGCACTGCCCTCGGCCACGGCGAAGGTGCCGTCGGGCAGGGCCACCACGTCCATCGGGTGGACCAGGGGCATGGGGTGCAGCTTGCCGCTGACCAGATCGATGCGCGTCAGTTGCCCGGCGCGGTCCGTGACCAGGGCCACGCTGCCGTTGACCCCCAGCTTGTCGGGGTGGCCGGGCAGGGGCCAGCTCCTGACAACCTCGCCGCCCGCGCTCAGGCGCAGCAGGCGGCCCTTCACGTCCAGCGCCAGCACGGTGCCGCCCGCCTCGGGGGCCAGGTCCACCGGCGCGCCGCCCACCACCACGCGTTTCAGGACCTTCAGGGTGTCGGGGTCCAGCAGGCAGACCTCGCCGGTCAGGTGGTGGGTCACGAACAGCGTGCCGCCCGAGAGCAGCACGCCGTCCATCACGTCGGCCAGCGGCATCCCGGCCTCGCGGGCCACCGTGATCTGCCCCCCCGCGTCTCCCAGGCGGCCCACCGCGCCGCGCACGGTCTTGAAGTACACGCGCCCACCGTCCGGCCCGCTGGAAGCCGTCAGGCCCGCCACGCCGTCCGGCACCGGGTAAGAGCGGACCACCTTCAGCGGATCGGTCTGCACCTCCAGCACGCGGTCATTGGCGGCGTCGGCCAGGTACACCCGGTCTCCTAGCCGCACGCCCTGGGTGAACCACGATGGCTGCCGTCCGCCCGAGCGCAGGGTGGCGGTGACCTGATCGCCACGCAGCAGATTGAGGGTGCCGCCCTGATCGTTGCTGGCCACCAGCAGGCCGCCTGCCGCCGCCACCACCACCGCCGGATCGGGCAGCGCCGCCGCCGTCCCGCGCGAGGGTGTCAGCAGCGCCCCAAAGGCCAGCAGACCCGACACCGCCGCCGCGCCCAGCATCAGCGGCCACCAGCGGCGCGAGGGATGGGGGCGCGCCTTTGCAGCAGCCGGAGCTGTCACCCGCGCCTGGCGCGCCGCGCCCAGCACCGCCGTCTTCAGGTGGGCGGGCGGCTCCAGCGGCGGCACGACTTCTAGCAGCGCCGCCTCCAGATCGCGCAGCAGCGTCAGGTGGGCGCGGCACCCGGGGCAGTCCGCCAGGTGGGCGCGCAGCTCGGGGGTCAGAGACTGGCCCAGGCCAACGCGTTCTTCCAGTTGCTGCTGAACCGTGTCGCAAGGTTCGGTTATTCCAGCCATGTCTCCACCTCCTTTCCCAGCCCTGCGTTTTCCGGCCCCGCGTTTTCCTGGCCTGCCTTCTCTAGCACGGCGCGCAGGTGTTTCAGGGCGTAACTCAGTCGGCTCTTGACCGTTCCCACCGGCACCTTCATCGCGCCCGAGATCTCCTCGCGGGACTCGCCCACCAGAAAAGCGCGCTCGACCGTCTCGCGGTGCGCCGCCGAGAGCTGCGACAGCGCGGCGCGAATCTGCTCGCGGCGCTGGGCGTCCTCGCTGTGGCCCACCGGCCCCGGTCCCGTATCCGGGAAGGGCAGCTCCGCGCCGTCCTCGGTGAACAGCGGCAGGGTGGCCTTGGTGGCGCGCAGGCGGTCCAGCGCCCGCGAACGCGCCATCACCAGCAAAAAGGTCTTGAGGCCCGCCCGCGCCGGATCATAGCTTTCGGGGCGCTCCCACAACCGCACAAACACGTCCTGCAACGCTTCCTGCGCCGCCGCGTCGCCCAGCAGCCGGTTCAGCACCCCGTACACGGCCCCAGAATGCTGGTCGTACACCTCCGAGAGCGCCGCTTCCTCGCGCTGGCGCAGGCGCAGGGCCAGGCGGGCGTCGGTGTCCGGCTGCTCTGCCTGCTGCGGCCCGGCCTGGGCTGCCTGAACATGCTCTTCCGCGCGCTCTGCCGCCGTCGCGGGCTGGGAGCGCAGGGAAAAGCGGGAGTCAGGCACAGCCATCCACGTCATATGCATGATACGGGTCTGCGGGGAGGAAAAGTTCAATGGGCGCTGCCGGGGTGGACCTGTCTCTGGATGAGGGGAGAAAAGAGGTGTTGTCCTGCCCGCGACTCCCCGGTTGCGCCCGGTACAGGTGGCCGGCCCACGCCTCCCACCCTCCGGCCCACTGCTTGCCCCTCAGTTCACCTGCTCGCCCTGCGCCTGCCGGACCGCGTGCTGGGCGGCCCTGCGGACCTCGGCGGCCCCACCGCCCGCCAGGGTGTCCAGCACCTTGCGGTAGCGGTCCTCGATGTCGGCGCGGTCCGCCGAGTTCTCGATGTTCGCCAGCGCGTCCTCGCGGACCAGTTCGGCGTGATGGCGGATCACGGCGCGGCGTTCGGCGTCCCTGAGGCACGAGGCGGCGGTGCCGAACACTTCCAGCATCCTCACCATCACGCTGGGGCTGCCCTTGCCGTACTGCCGGATCATGGAAAACATGCTGTGGGTCAGGCCCACGAAATCGGTCACGGGGACCACCAGCCGCAGCACCTGCCCGTGGTGGTACACGCCGTCGGGCCAGCGGCGGTCCTGCAAACTGCACAGCGCGTCGCCGAAACGGTCCACCACGTCGATGGCCGTCACCGGGTCATTCACGCCGGGACTGAGCGCGCGGGCGGCCACCTCCGAGAGCTGGCGCACGCTGTATTCCAGGTCCTGGCCCACCGTGCGGCGGTCTCCCAGACTCAGGGCGTCCATCACGCCCTGCGGCAATCTGGGCACGCCCACCGCGATCACCGAGTTGGGAAATACGTAGTCGCCGGGCCGGACGTGCAGCAGCAGGGCCACGTCCGCCTCCCTGGCCTTTTTCAGCAACAGGTCGTTGTCGGTCAGTTGCAGGTAGCCGCCGCTGGGGGCGTGCAGGACCTCGCCGCCCGCCCAGAATTCCGGTGGCGGGGCCACGGCCAGGTCGCGGTCCGGGTCCTCTTTCAGGGTGGCCCGCATCAGCGAGTCGCGCATGTCGTCGCGCAGCAGGTTGGCCACATGGGTCATGTTGATCGAGCCGGTGATGTGCGCCAGGTAATACACCAGCATGGCGACACTGAATATGGCCAGCACCAGCGCAAAGGTGACGTTGTAGTGGGGCACAAAGGGCTGGTCCTGGCTGCCTGTCACTGCGCGCAGGGTGTACAGCGAGAAGGCGAAGGTGGAAATAAAGGTGCCCAGCGTGAACTGGTTGCCCCGGTCCCGCGTGAAGTTGTCCAGCAGGCGCGGCCCCATCGATCCCGCCGCATAGGAGAGGGCCGCGATGGTGATGGAGAAGACTGTGCCCGCCACCCCGATGGAGCTGCCCGCGATGGCCGAGAGCAGGCTGCGCGAACCGGTCTCGCCGCCGCCATATACGAAACGCAGCCCCTCGGGGACGCCGTAGCTTTCCTCGGCACTGATCCCGGCCTCGGCCAGCAGCAGCGCCAGGACGGTCATGACCGCCGGAATGAACCAGAATTCCTGGGTGATCTGGCGCAGGCGCAGCCAGGTGCGGTTCATGGCTGCCGGGCCTCCGGGTGTGGCAGCGTTTGCTGCGCCTCACGCCGGGCCTGCTGCCTCGATTGCGGGTTGTCCTCGCGGGCGGGCCAGCCCTCGCGCTGCTCCCTGCGGTTCCCGTCCGCCGTCTCGGTCTGATCGTGGTACAGCACCTGCTGGGTGGGAAAGGGCAGATCGAAGCCAGCGGCGGGCAGCGCATTCTTGATGGCCTCCAGCACGCTGTCCTGCGTTTCCACGGCCTCCTTGCGCACGGGCGGATCGATCCAGAAGCGGACCTCCAGATTCACCGAGAAGTCGCCCAGTTCCCTGACCAGCACGCTGGGGGCGGGGTCTTGCAGCAAGCCGTCCAGGCCCTTCAGTGTCTCCAGAATCAGCTTGCGGGCCGCCGCGATGTCGTCGCCGTAGCCGATGCCCACCGTGACGGCCAGGCGGCGGTGTTCGTAGGCGGTGTTCACGGTCACGCGGTTGGTGTACAGCTCGGAATTGGGAATGACCACCCGGCGGTTGTCGTAGGTCCGCAGCAGCGTGGCGCGCACCTGAATGTCCTCCACCACGCCCTCGTGATCGCCGGAGACAATCTGATCGCCAATGCGAAAGGGCCGCGTGACCAGAATCAAGATGCCCGCCAGCAGGTTCTGGAAGATGTCTTTGAAAGCAAAGCCAATCGCCACGCCGCTGACCCCCAGCGCCCCGAACAGCGAGGCGGCGGTCAGCGTCGGGAAGATCACGGTCAGCGCCGTCAGCACGCCCACCGCCAGCACCAGCCACGACACGGTGCGCGAGAACACCAGCGAGACGCCCCTGGGCTGCCCGGATCGCTCGGCCAGACCCGTCACGGCGTTGCGCGCCAGCCGGGCGATCAGCAAGAAGACCAGGAAGACCAGCAGGCCGATCAGGATGTTGGGAATGGTCACGATAAAGCCCTGGAGCAGGCTCTGCACCCGCATCCAGACGGCGCTCAGTTCAAGATTCATGCGGTTCCCAGGGTACTGCGGCGGGCGGTCAGTCGTGTGTCCCTTGCCCGCGCACGCCGCACCGGGATCATGATCCGCCGCGCTCTGGCTGGACCGCGCGGCTGATGGTGCCCTGCTCCGGCGTCTGCAACACGCTGATGCGCCCGCCGGATTCCAGCACCGCAAAGGCCACGCCGTCCACGCTGTTGACCCCGGCCTGCCGCAATTGCTCGTGCAAGATGGCGTCCGAGATGCGGGCGCGGCGCATCGCCTCACGGCGAATCTGCCCGCGCTCCACCAGCACCACCGGCCCATTGTCGAAGAATTCCCGCGCGCGTTTCGAGCGGGCGCTCACGGCAGACACGCTGGCCTGCACGCCCACCAGCACCAGCAGACTGAGGCTGCTTTCCACAATGCTTTTTCCCAGAATCGCGCTGGCAACCAGCGACCCGGCGGCCACGTTGGTCAGAAAGTCATACGAGGTAAAGGTGGCAAAGGTCCGTGACCCGAAAGTGCGTGCCAGCACGACGATGTACCCGAACAGCAGCGCCGTGCTGAGGATGATCCGCACCACCAGCCGCACGGACCAGCCGTTTTCCGGGGTCAGCAGATCGATGAAGACGTTCCAGAGAAGTTCCATACGGCAGTGTGGGGGCTAGGCGCGGCGGGGCCGTGTGCCGGGGGTAGAGGCGGACCTCACGAACGGCCAGGGCGTGGCCCGCGCCCCACACGCGGGTATGCTGGCACGATGACCGCGCCCGACTCCCTGCCCGATCCTGCGCCCGGCGCGCGGATGGCTCCCAATTTCATCACCGAGATCATCGAACGCGACCTGGCCAGCGGCAAGTATGCGGGCGTCGTGACCCGCTTTCCCCCTGAACCCAACGGCTACCTGCACCTGGGCCACACCTTCGCCTCGTTCCTGGACTTCCAGACCGCCGTGCAGTACGGGGGCCGCTATCACCTGCGCCTGGACGACACCAACCCCGAGGGCGAGTCCCAGGAATTCGCCGAGGGCATCATGGCCGACTTGCGCTGGATGGGCTGGGACTGGGGCGATGGGCTGTTCTACGCCTCCGATAATTTCGAACGGTATTACGGGTACGCCGAACAGTTGATCCGGCAGGGCGACGCCTATGTGGACAGCGTCAGCGGCGACGAGATGGCCCGCCTGCGTGGCGACGCCCACACCCCTGGCACGCCCAGCGAGTACCGGGAGCGCGGCGTGGACGAGAATCTGGACCTGTTCCGCCGCATGCGGGCCGGGGACTTTGCGGACGGCGCACACGTCCTGCGCGGCAGGATCGACCTGGGCAGCGCCAACATGAAGCTGCGCGATCCGGTGCTGTACCGCATCAAGCGTGCGTGGCACTACCGCGCCGGGGACGCGTGGTGCATCTACCCCATGTACGACTTCCAGCATCCCCTCCAGGACGCTATCGAGGGCGTGACCCACAGCATGTGCAGCCTGGAATTCGTGGACAACCGCGCCATCTACGACTGGCTGATGGAGCGCCTGGCCTTCGCCCCGCGCCCGCACCAGTACGAGTTCGGGCGGCGCAGCCTGGAATACACGATTGTGTCCAAACGCAAGCTGCGGCAACTGGTCGCGGGCGGCCATGTGACGGGCTGGGACGATCCCCGCATGCCCACCCTGCGCGCCCAGCAGCGGCTGGGGGTCACGCCAGAGGCTGTGCGCGCCTTTGCCAGTCAGATTGGGGTGAGCCGCACCAACCGCACCGTGGACATCGCCGTCTACGAGAACGCCGTGCGCGACGATCTGAACCACCGCGCCCCGCGCGTGATGGCCGTGCTGGACCCGGTGCGCGTGACGCTGGAAAATCTGGAGGAGGCACGGACCCTCCAGATTCCCTACTGGCCGCATGACGTGATCGAGGCGTCTTCCGATGGTCTGGTGGCCCTGCCGGGTGGCGAACGGGTTGCGCCGGAGCAGGCTGTGCGGGACGTACCCCTGACCCGCGAGCTGTTCATCGAGCGTGAGGATTTCAGCGCCGATCCGCCCAGAGGCTACAAGCGCCTGACCCCCGGCGGCACGGTGCGCCTGCGCGGGGCGGGCATCATCCGGGCCGATGACTTTGAAACCGACGATTCCGGCAACGTCACTCACGTCCACGCCACGCTGCTCGAAGACGGCGCGCGCGCGGGCGGCGTGATCCACTGGGCCAGCGCCGCGCACGCCATCCCCGCCGAGTTCCGGCTGTATGACCGCCTGTTCCGCGTCGCCAACCCGGAAGGCCAGAACCCCGACGACATCGCCCCGGAATTTGACCCCGAACAGCCCGGCCACGCCGAGTTATCCGAAGACAGCGGGCCGCTGGACACTGGCTTTCTGCGTTACCTGAACCCCGGCAGCCTGCGCGTCACACGTGGGTTTGTGGAAGGCAGCGTTGCGAACGATCCGCCGGACACCCGTTACCAGTTTGAACGGCAGGGCTACTTCTGGCGCGATCCGGTGGACAGCCGGGGGGACGCCCCCGTGTATGGGCGGATCATCACCCTGAAAGACGCCTGGGCGCAGACGCAGAAGGCTGAAAGCGGCAAACCGAAAGGGGAGGGCAAGAAGCAGAAAGCCGAAACAACGCCCGTTGCAGTCAGCGGCGCGCAGCCCGTCCTCACGCCCGGACAGGAGGCGGAAGTCACGCGTCTGACGGATCTGGGGGCCTCCGAGGGCGACGCGCGGACGGTTGCGCGGGATGAAACGCTACTGACGTTCCTGGCCGACGCCGCGCCGGGCGACACCTTCGCTCAGGTGGCGTCGTGGACCGTCAACGATCTGGCCACATTGCTGCGCGCCGGGGAGGTCAAGGTGCGGGCCGCCGATCTCGCGCCGCTGGCTGGGCTGCTGGCCTTCGGCAAGGTCACTTCACGCGTGGCCCGCGACGCCCTGGCCCGCGCCGCCGCGTCCGGCGAGGCTCCCGCCGCCCTGATCGAGCGCGAGGGCCTGAACTCCGGACTGGATGAGGCTGAACTGGGGCGAATCGTGGCCGAGGTGCTGGAAAAGCACCCCGCCGAGGTTGAGGCGTACCAGAGCGGCAAGACCGCGCTGCTGGGCTTTTTTACCGGTCAGATCATGCGCGCCACGAAGGGCAAAGCCGAGCCGGGACGGGTATCGGGCGTCCTGAAAGCGGCGCTGGACGCGGACTGATACGGATTCCGGTTGTTCTCCTGCTCGCTGTCCTGTCCAGAGCAGCGCCCATGAGAACGCCTGGACGCCCGCTCGGATGTCCAGGTGGTTCCGATACCTTGTCAATCGCAATTCGTATGAGCGAGCAAGACCCGAGGGGCGGTGGTTGATCGCCCCGGCCCTCAAGTCTTTCTCGCTCCTGCCAACGGCGCTCCTGCCAGCCGCCGCTTCCCTAAAGCATCTGTCCCAACTACCGCACCAGAAAAAGACAATGAAAGCCTGCATTTTTCCCAATGCTCGCCCTCGCCTAAAGCTTGAGCCAGGGTAGATTTCTCCGCCCCCGACGCTGCTGCTCGGGGGCCAGCTAAGGATATGGCACGCGAGGGAGATTTCTTGGGTCCAAGCTCCAACTTCCAGGACTGTACAAACCTACCAAAACCAGGTGTTCACAGGTGGGCGCTGAGGGCGTCACGTCTGTTCAGATCAACACGCAGGCGCAATGGGGCCTGCGTGTCGTCCTGGCCGTGATCGCCCACGATTTTACCAAGCCCTAGCGCATTTGTTAAAAGAGTTGTTGACTTTTCACCGAACAAAGTGAGTGGATTTTGTTGATCATTTAAGCGAACGGAAGTATCGGGAAGGGAGACTCCCGATGCTTCCATTTGGACAAATGCTCTGAACGGGGTTGTTCAACCCGAGTGCTTCAGGCGGCTTTGTTCTTCTGCGCGCCCTGCGCGGCGTCCACCAGCGCCTTGAACGACTCGGGTTCACGGGCGGCGATATCGGCCAGCACCTTGCGGTTCAGGTCGATCCCGGCCAGACGCAGGCCACCGATAAAGGTGGAGTAGTTCATGCCGTGCAGGCGTGCGCCCGCGTTGATGCGCTGAATCCACAACCGGCGGAAATCGCGCTTCTTGTTGCGGCGGTCCCGGTACTCGTAGGTCGCGGCATTCAGCAGGGTCTGGAAGGCGTTGCGGTACTGGCGGCTGCGTGAACCCCAGAACCCCTTGGCGCGCTTGAGCACCTTCTTGTGGCGGCGGCGGCGGACGATGCCGGTCTTAACGCGCGGCATTACTTGCCTCCCTTATAGGGCAGCATCTTCTTCATGCGCGCCCACTCACTGTTAGCCAGCACGAAGCCCTTGCCCTTGCCGCGAATCTCGTTGCCGCTCTTGCCAGTGTTCTGGTGGCGCTTGCCGCTCTTGAACGCCATCACCTTGCCGGTGCCAGTGATCTTGATCCGGCGCACGGCGCTCTTGAGTGTCTTCATCTTGGGCATGGTTGGCCCTCCTGTTTAGTCCGCTCACATCGGCATTGCCGCGTTTACGTCTGGGGTTCGGGCCGCTCAGGCTTCATTGCTACACCTGCGCCGTTGGTCTGCCCTGCCCCACTTGACCAAGAGAAGACTATACGCGAGGCGGGGAGGGTGGGGCAAGAGGCGCGCAACATTGGATGGTTCCCGATGTCTCGCGTTTGCTCTCACGTTCCACCCCTCCGGCGCTCTGCGCCACCTTTCCTCAGCGAGCAGGCCAGGGGATTGCTGCATTACACGATCTATCGCGCTTCTCGGATCCCCTCAAGCCGACTGAGGGGTTTTCGTGGGAGCGTTCCATTCACCTCAAACGCTTTTCCAGACAACGAAAACACAAACCTCGGTCATCCTTGGGCCTGATTGCGCGTCACAATGCCCTATGGAACTGCTCTCCGGCCTGCTGTCCTCGCTGGGCCTGTCGGGTGCGGCAGGTCTGAATGCCTACGTGCCGCTGCTGGTGGTGGGGCTGCTGTCGCGCGCCGGGGTCATGAACCTGAATGAGCCGTTCAGCTTGCTGGGCCATCCCTGGGTGCTGCTGGCGGTGGGCATCATTGGCCTGCTGGATTTCGTGGGCGACAAGATTCCGGGCATAGATCGGGCATAGATACTGTGCTGCATCTGGTGGGCGGGATCGTCAACACAGCGGCGGGCGCGGTCCTGTTTGCCGCGCAGGCGGGGGTGGCCGACATTCCCCCCGCCCTGAGCCTGGCGCTGGGCGTGATCGTGGCGGGCGGGGTGCATGCCACCCGCACGGCGGTTCGCCCCGTCGCCACCGCCACCACGGGCGGCCTGGGCAATCCGCTGGTCAGCACGCTGGAGGACAGCACCAGCCTGCTGATGTCACTGCTGGCTGTCTTCGTGCCGGTTCTGGCGGTCATTTTGCTGGCCGCCGTGTTCCTGGTCGGCTACCGCCTATGGACCCGGTTGCGGGGCCGACGCCGGGCGCTGTAGCGGGATCAACTTGAGGGAGAGGTCAGCGGGGGCCTGTCCTGCTTGCTTATCTATGGGCAGAGTTATGACCTACTGCGGCCCGATTTTCCCTCGCGCGTGGCCGTGACCGTGAATCCGGCTCGCTCGTACACCCGTCTGGCCCGCCTATTGCGCTGGTTGACCACCAAAATCATGCGCCGGGTCTGTGGCAGATGCCGACTCACGAAGTCCGGGACGAGTTGCATGGCGCGTGTGCCGAGGCCACGTTCCTGAACGCGCTCATCAGAATCAGGGAAGTGAGGGCCACTGCGTCCGGGTCAGGTTGAAGCAAATATCTATCGCGGTCCAGTCCAGTGGACCGGGCGAACAGGCCCACCGCCGCGCCGTCTGCCGTGATGACCACGGGCAGAAGTTGAGGGTCGCCGCGCGCACGCTCCAGCCAGGTGGCGGGCCGGGCGGTGAAAGGTTGCTGCTCCTCCGGCAGCTTCAGCGCGAGCAGGGCGTTGAGGTGATGACCGGCCAGCGGTTCCAGACGCAACAGGCCCGGCGGTATGACCGGGCGACGCCGCTCAGCCGTCTGTCAGCACTTTTCGCGCCGACTCTCCAGAATTGCTTAAACGACTAACAGTTTCTAGTCCAATATCTGCAATATGTTTATCTAAATCTAGCCAAATATCCCTAAACCTTTTGACATTTCTCACCATCGCCCCTAAGCTCTGGCTATGCAGGGATGCGAACGCTGCAAATTGCACAGGCAAAAGGAGACGCCATGAAACTGATCACGGCAGTCGTCAGGCCCGAACGGGTTCAGCAGGTCAAGGAAGCGTTGTTTCAGGCGGGGATCAGCGGTATCACGCTCTCGCGGGTTAGTGGACACGGCGGCGAGCAGGAAATCGTCGAGCAGTACCGGGGCACGCGCGTGATGATCGAGTTCCGCGACAAGGTAGAAATCCGTATGGCCGTCAGCGAACCCTTCGAGCAGGCCGCCATCGACGCCATCTGCAAGGGCGCGCGCACCGGCGAGGTGGGCGACGGCAAGATTTTCGTGCAACCGCTGGAACGGGTGGTCCGCATCCGCACTGGCGAGGAAGGCAATTCGGCCCTGACGCCCGTGACCGAAAAGACGCTGGCCCCCGCATGACCGGGACCCTGACAAGGAGCGTGAACGCTATGACACTGAAGGCCACTTTCAAACCGGCCCTGCCCCTGATCGTTGCACTGGGCGGCGCGGCGCTGGCGCAGGACGCCACGCCCACGCTGGACACCGGCGACACTGCCTGGATGCTGGCCTCGGCGGCGCTGGTGCTGCTGATGACGCCGGGCCTGGCCCTGTTCTACGGCGGCCTGACCCGCGCCCAGAGCGTGCTGAACACCATGATGATGAGTGTGGTCTCGATTGGCCTGGTGGGCGTGCTGTGGATGCTGGCCGGGTACAGCATCGCCTTTTCCGAGGGTGGCAACGGTTTTGTCGGCTCGCTGGCAAACCTCGGCCTGAACGGGCTGGCGGATCAACTGACCGGCACCATTCCCACCTACGTCTTCGCGGCGTTCCAGGCCATGTTCGCCATCATCGCGCTGGCGCTGATCTCGGGGGCCGTCGTGGAGCGCATGCGCTTCGGGGCCTTCATCCTGTTCGGCGCATTGTGGACGCTGCTGATTTACTCGCCGCTGGCCCACTGGGTCTGGAGCGCGGACGGCTGGCTGGCCAAGGCGGGCGCGCTGGATTTCGCGGGCGGTACCGTCATCCATATCTCGGCGGGGATCAGCGCGCTGGTGGCCGCCTTCGTGCTGGGGCCGCGCATCGGCTTTCCGCGCAACGCCCATGTGCCGCACAACGTGCCGCTGGTGCTGCTGGGTGCGGGGCTGCTGTGGTTCGGCTGGATGGGCTTCAACGCGGGCAGCGCGCTGTCTGCCGGACAGACCGCCGGACTGGCCTTTATCACCACGCTGATCGCTCCCGCCGCCGCCATGCTGACCTGGCTGGGCTTTGAATCGGCGCGGGGTGGCAAGCCCACCGCCGTCGGCGCGGCCACCGGCCTGGTGGTCGGTCTGGTGGCCATCACCCCCGCCTGCGCCTTCGTCAGCCCCTGGGCCGCCGTCGTGGTGGGCGTGGTGGGCGCGGCAGCCAGCTACGGGGCAGTGCAGCTCAAGCACCGCATGGGCGCAGACGACACGCTGGACGTATTCGCGTGCCACGGCGTCGCCGGAATCGCGGGCGCGCTGCTGACCGGGGCGCTGGCCTGGACCACCGCGCAGGGCAAGCCGGTGGGCGAGCAGGTGCTGGTGCAGCTCCTGAGCGTGGGGGCCTCGCTGGTCTGGGCCGGGGTGGGGTCGTTCATCCTGCTCAAGCTGGTCAGCGTGGTCACGCCGCTGCGCGTCTCGGCCAATCACGAGGTCAGCGGCATCGATATCAGCTCCCACAGCGAGCAGGGCTACGCCGACAGCGAGACGGGCCTGGGCGCACCGGTCTTTGTGGGCGGCGATTGATCCTCACCTCCATCTCTTAACCCTGAACCTCCACGTCCAGCCAGCCCCGACCGCATCCCCGGTGGCTGGCTGTTTTCACGCCTTGTGCCGGGGGGAAGGCCGCAGTGGTAGGTCTCCTCTTCCAGAATGGTCAATGTCCACCTCAGGGACGCATGCCCCCACAGGCATTTGTAAAGGCTGTGTTACGATGTCGGCTGAGTCTGACGCAACTATTACAAACGGGTCGGGCCGCCGCAATTCTCGCAGTTCACCCCAGAGACCTCATCCCCCAAAGGATGGGGCTTTTGAAGCGGCTGAAACCCGTGAGGATTGCCGGAATGCAGGAAAAGGAGGAGTGGAGTTTTGGACGTCTCAAGTAAGGTCTTGAACGAACTGGCGCAGCGGGAAGCCGCGCTGGACGCGCAGATCCAAGCGGCGCGCGAGGAAGCCAAACAGGTGGTGGCCGCTGCCGAGGCCCAGGCCGCCGGGATCATGCGCGACGCCGAAGCGCTGGCCAAGCAGATGTCGGCGGAGCATGAGCAGAAACTGTCGGCGGAAGTCGGCCAGATTCGCGACGCGGCAGGCGCGGACGCCCGCACCCAGGCGCAGTCCACCCGTGACCGCGCCGAGGGCAAGCTGGGCCACGCCGTCGAAACGATTATGCGGGCGGTCCTGCCGTGATCAACCCGATGCAGCAGGTGGTGGTGGCGGGCCGTCAGAGCGACAGCCGCGCGATCATGCAGGCCCTTCAAACCGCAGGCGTGCTGCACATCGTTCCGCTGGAAGCGCAGGGCTTTCAGAGCGGCCCCCTGGCGGGCGCGGCAGCCGACCAGCGCCGCGACGCCGAACGCCTGCTGGCCCGTAGCGAAAGCACGCTGGGCGAGCTGGAAGCCCTGCGGCCCGAGCGCGCCGCCGCCCTGCCCGACGAGGGCCAGTGGTCCGCGCTGGTGGAAGCCGCCGCAAAGCCCGCCTCCGCTCTCATGGAGCGCGAGACCGAACTGCGAACGGAGCTGGACACCGCGCGCACCTACGGCGACACCATTGCGGCGCTGTCGCGTGCGGCGGGAACACTGGACCGCAGCTCCCGCATTACGCTGATTCCGCTGACCGTGGAAAAGTCGGAGGAGCTGGCGGCGGCGCAGGAGGCACTCAAGGGTGAACTGGGAGACCGTTTCGCCATCGGTGCCGAGCGCATCGGTCAGCAGAGTACGGCTGTGGTGGTGGCCGTGCTGCGTGCCGACCGGGACCGCGCCCGTGCCGCGCTGGGTAAGGCCCGACTGGGCGAACTGAGGTTGCCGGGCCGCTTCGAGCGGCTGCCGCTGTCCGAAGTCGCCACGGCCTTCAGCGCCATTCTCAAGAACAATCCGCAGGAACTGGAGCGGGTGCGCGCCGAGAAAAGCACGCTGGCCTCGCAGCACGCGGCCACGCTGTTTCCCATCCGGGACGCACTGGCTGACCGGGTGGGCATCGACGACGCCCGCGCGCAGACCGCCCGTGGCAAGTACGGCTTCGTGTTGCAGGGCTTTGTGCCCACAGACCGGGTGCCTGCTCTTCAGGGCGCGCTGGAGCCGTACAAGGCCAGCGCCCTGATGGAACTGCACCCCGTCGATGAACACGGCGACTCCGGGGCGGTTCCGGTGCAGCTCAAGAACGGCGGCTATACCGAGAACTTCGAATTCATGCTGAACATCAGCGATCCGCCCAAATACGGCACCTTCGATCCGTCGTGGGTGGTGGCGTGGTTCTTCCCGCTGTTCTTCGGCTTCATCGTCGCGGACATCGGCTTCGGCCTGCTGTATCTGGCGGTGGCGCTGTGGGGTCTGGCGCGGGCCGCACGCGGCGTCAGCCTGCCGGTGGGCCTGCTGGGCATCACCCTCGATCCGGCCACCCTCAAGCGGGTGGGCGTCGTTCTCCGCACGATGGGCCTGTGGAGCATCCTGTGGGGCGTGTTGACCGGCGAGTTCTTCGGCAACGTGTTCGAGAAACTGCACGTCTTCTTCTACAATCCCGAACTGATCCGTAACCTGTGGGGCGTGCAGCTCAGCCCCTCCACGCTGAACACGATTGTCGAGGAGGGCCACAATAAGGGCCTGTTCCCGATCCTGTTCCCGCGTGTACTGTCGGACTTCTCCAATACCATCATGCTGATCTGCATCGCGGTGGGCGTGATCTTCGTGCTGTGGTCCTGGGCCTTGAAGGCGCAACTGACCTGGAAGCACAAGCACATGCACCACTTCTGGGAAGCGGTGGGCATGCTGGGCGGTCTGGTCGGTCTGATCATGGTGGCCTATGTCAGCCGTGCCGGGCAGGATTTCGGCGCGCTGAGCAACTTCGGCAATCCGCTGGTGCTGGTCATGCTGGCCGGCTTCGTGATCTTCGTGATCGGACTGATCGTCAGCAAGACCCCGCTGATGCTGATCGAGGTGCTGTCCAACGGCGGCAACATCATCAGCTTTACCCGTCTGTTCGCGGTGGGCGTCGCTGCCGCCATTCTCGCCAACCTCGCCACCGACGTGGGCTGGAGCCTGGGCAAAGTGCTGCCGATCATCGGGCCGCTGCTGGGGATCATCCTGGGCGTCATCGTGCATACCTTCCTGTTCGTCCTGACCATCCTGGGTCACATCATGCAGCCCATTCGACTGGTCTGGGTGGAATATCTGAACCCCACCGGCTTCTATCAGGAAACCGGCACCCGTTACGCTCCTTTTGCCCCCGTGGCACGGAAATAAACCCCTCATCTCAAGTCTGTCGCAAGACCTATTTTCCCGGAGGAAACACATGAAGAACACCGCAATCCAGAAAGCCGCTAAATACGCCCCCGCCCTGACTGTTATGACCTTCGCCGGTTCCGCCTTCGCGCAGGAAGTCGCCGCAACGGGCGCAGACGCCAACGCGGCGGGACTCAAGGCCATCGGCGCGGGCCTGGCCCTGGGCCTGGGAGCCGTCGGCACCGGTCTGGCGCAGGGACCCATCGGCGCTGCCGCCGCAGGCGTGGTGGCCGAGCGCCCCGAGAAGTTCGGTCAGATGGCGATCTGGTTCTTTATCCCCGAAACGCTCGTCATCTTCGGCTTCGTCGGCTTCTTCCTGCTGCGCGGGTAAGCGATGAGCCTCGGTGACATCCTAGAGCAGGAAATCCAGGGCGAGATCACCCAGATTCGCTCTGGCGCGCAGGAAAAGGCCGCGCAGATCGTCTCTGCCGCCCAGGAACGCGCCCAGGGCATGATCGAGGGCAGAAAGCGCGCCCTGGACAGCGACTACGCCGCCGGACTGACCCGCGCCCGCAGCGCCGCCGATCTGGACAGCAATGCCCAGCGGCTGGCGGCCTCGGACACCTTGCAGGTCAAGGCCTTTCAGACCGCCCAGCAGTTCATCACCAGCATGGTCAGCGCGCCGGAATACCCGCAGGTGCTGACCAAGCTGATCGAGGAGGGCCTCAGTGCCCTGCCGACGGCGGAAGTCGTCGAAACCTCTGCGGCAGAGGAAGGCGCGGTGCGTCAGGCGCTGTCCGGGCTGGGCCGCAGTATGGACGTGCGCGTGAACGACACGGTGAAGACCGGCGTGCGCCTGCTGGGTTCCGGCGGCAAGACCAGCGTGCAGAACACCCTGCTGGGCCGTCTGGAAGCCGCGCGCCCCACCCTGAGCGCCGAAGTCTCACACATGCTGGCCGAGTCCCAAGGGGGCTGAACATGAACAACCCCTACGGGTATATCAACGGGCGCGTGCGCATGATGCGCGTGGCCCTGGTGGACGCCCGCGCGATGGACGACGTGACGAACACGTTGAACTACCAGGAATTCCTGCGTCAGATCAGCGAGACGCCGCTGCGCGAGGACCTGGGCGAGGCCACCGCGCAGGGGGCGGGTCTGGGGCAGCTCGACGAGGCCCTGAGCCGCAACTACCTCAAAGCAATCTCGCATCTGCGCTCGATTGCCACCGGGCAACCCGCCCGCGAGATCGAGGCGTTGCTGCTGCGCTATGACCTCCAGAATGTTAAGACCCTGGTGCGCGGCGTGCAGACCGGCAGATCGGCAGACGACATCGTGGCGGGCCTGATCCCGGCGGGAACACTGCCGTGGTCTGCCCTCCAGGGCGCGGCCCAGAGTGCCGACGTCGCCAGCCTCGCCCAGACCCTGAGCGTGGCGGGCGGCAAGATCGGCCAGATTCTGCGCGCCGCCGTCAGTGGCGGGGCCAACAGCCTGCTCGATTTAGAGGTTGCGCTGGATCAGGGGTATTACCGCGCCGTGCTTTCGGGCGTGCGCGGCACCAATGTCCGCCGTTACTTCACGCGCGAGATCGACGTTCGCAACCTGCTGATCGCCCGCCAGTTGCGCGGCGCGGCCCCCAACGTCCGCTATTTCATCCCCGGCGGACGCGACGTGTCCGAGGCCGACTTCCTGCGCATCGCGGGCGGCGACAACAGCGTCTCGGCCCCCGATCTGGGCGCGGTGCTGGAAGCCCCCGATCTGGGCAGCTCCGAGGCGATTGCCCGGCGGCTCTTGGATGAAGCCAGCCGCAACGTGGCCATGGCCGACGCGCTGGGGCCGGGCGTGGCGCTGGATTACCTGCGCCGCAAGGAACAGGAAATCGCCCGCATGCGTCTGATTGGCCGCGCCAAGTTCTACGGCCTGTCCAAGGACGAGCTGCAAAGGGAGCTGGAAGGTGCGTAAAGTCGTCGTTCTGACCGATCACGAGACCGCCACCGGCTTCCGCCTGGCTGGAGCCGAGGTGGTGGACACCACGCCGGAAAA
This sequence comes from Deinococcus frigens DSM 12807, assembly GCF_000701425.1. Classification (GTDB taxonomy): domain Bacteria; phylum Deinococcota; class Deinococci; order Deinococcales; family Deinococcaceae; genus Deinococcus; species Deinococcus frigens. The sequence continues at coordinate 31,570 of NZ_JNIW01000016.1, forward strand.
TGCTCAGGCCGAGCTGGAACGCCTGATCACCGAGGGCGATTACGGCCTGGTAGCCATTGACACCAGCCTGATCGCCGATCCGGCGACATCCACCGCCCGCGTCATGCGGGGCCGTGACCTGCCCATCCTGCTGCCCATTCCCAGCCTGAAAGACGCCTTCTCGCCCGAAACCGTGGACGCCAAGGCGTACATGGGCAAACTGGTGCGGGAAACGATTGGCTTCGATATCAAACTGTAAGTGGGTTGATGGTAAACGGTTGATGGTTGATGGTAAAAATAGCCTCCAACACGCTCTTTTTCCATCAACCATCTACTTTCAACCATCAACCTCTCCGAAGGAGATTCAATGACTCAGAACAAGAGTGGCGTCGTGCAGAGCATTGCCGGACCTGCGGTGATCGCGGACGGCATGTACGGCGCGAAGATGTACGACATCGTGCGAGTCGGCACCGAACGCCTGGTGGGCGAGATCATCCGCCTGGACGGCAACACCGCCTTCGTGCAGGTGTACGAGGATACCTCCGGCCTGACCGTGGGCGAACCTGTGGAAACCACCGGGCTGCCGCTGTCGGTGGAACTGGGGCCAGGGATGCTCAACGGCATCTACGACGGCATCCAGCGCCCGCTGGACAAGATCCGCGAGCTGTCGGGCGACTTTATCGCGCGCGGCATCGAAGTCTCCAGTCTGGACCGCGAGCGCAAGTGGGATTTCACCCCCAGCGTGGGGGTCGGCGATGAGGTCATCGGCAGCGCCATCCTCGGCACCGTGCCGGAGTTCGCCTTCACCCACAAGATTCTGGTTCCGCCGGAAAGCAGCGGCAAGATTAAAAGCATCGTGGCTGCCGGTGAGTACACCATCGACGATACGATTGCCGAACTGGAAGACGGCACAAAACTGCGGATGGCCCACTACTGGCCTGTTCGCGCGGCGCGTCCCGTTGCCAAGAAGCTCGATCCCAGCCTGCCCTTCCTGACCGGAATGCGGATTCTGGACGTGCTGTTCCCCCTCGTGATGGGCGGCGCGGCGGCGATTCCCGGTCCCTTCGGCTCGGGCAAGACCGTGACCCAGCAGAGCGTGGCCAAGTACGGCAACGCCGACATCGTGGTGTACGTGGGCTGCGGCGAGCGCGGCAACGAGATGACCGACGTGCTGGTGGAATTCCCGGAACTGGAGGACCCCAAGACCGGCAACCCCCTGATGCAGCGCACCATCCTGATCGCCAACACCTCCAACATGCCCGTGGCGGCGCGTGAAGCCAGCGTGTACACCGGCATTACCCTGGCCGAGTACTTCCGCGATCAGGGCTACAGCGTGTCCCTGATGGCCGACAGCACCAGCCGCTGGGCCGAGGCCCTCCGCGAAATCTCCTCGCGTCTGGAAGAAATGCCCGCAGAAGAAGGGTATCCCCCTTACCTGGGCGCGAAACTGGCGGCGTTCTACGAGCGCGCTGGGGCCGTCAAGACCCTGGGCGGCGAGGACGGCGCGGTCAGCGTGATCGGCGCAGTCTCGCCCGCAGGCGGCGACATGTCCGAACCCGTGACCCAGGCCACCCTGCGAATCACCGGCGCATTCTGGCGTCTGGACGCGGGCCTGGCCCGCCGCCGCCACTTTCCGGCAATCAACTGGAACGGCTCTTACAGCCTATTCACGCCCATTCTGGACCGGTGGTACCGCGACAACGTCGGTTCCGACTTCCCCGAACTGCGCCAGCGCATCCAGAACATCTTGCAGGAAGAAGCCTCCTTGCAGGAAGTGGTGCAGCTCGTCGGCCCGGACGCTTTGCAGGACAACGAGCGGCTGATCATCGAGGCCGGGCGCATGCTGCGTCAGGACTTTTTGCAGCAAAACGGCTTCGACGCCGTGGACGCCTCGTCCTCGATGCCCAAGAACTACGGCCTGATGAAGATGTTCCTGAAGTTCTACGAGGAAGCCGATGCGGCCCTCAAGAGCGGCGCAACCATCGACGACATCATCCAGAACCCGGTCATCGAGAAGCTGGCCCGCGCCCGCTACGTGGCCGAGACTGAATTCAATGCCTACGGCGAGGGCGTCATGGACGAACTCGCCCAGACCTTCAAGGGAGTGACCGCATGACCCTTCTCCAGAAGGAGTACAACGACGTCGCCTATATTTCCGGGCCGCTGCTGTTCGTGAACGCGGCCAGCGATCTGGCCTACGGCGCAATTGTCAACATCAAGGACGCCAGCGGCAAGCTGCGCGGCGGCCAGGTCATCACTGTGAGCGACCAGAACGCCGTGATCCAGGTGTTCGGCGAAACGCGCGGCCTCGACCTCGCCACCGCCTCGGTGAGCCTGGTGGAAGACGTGGCTCGCCTGGGCGTCAGTAAGGAAATGATCGGACGCCGCTTCGACGGCCTGGGCCGCCCCATCGACGGGCTGCCCGCCGTGGTGGCCGAGAAACGCCTGAGCATTAACGGTCAGGCCATGAACCCCACCGCCCGCGCCAAGCCCGAGGAATTCATCCAGACCGGGATCTCCACCATTGACGTGAACACCAGCCTGATTCGTGGGCAGAAGCTCCCGATCTTCTCCGGCTCCGGTCTGCCCCACAACGAACTGGCGGCCCAGATCGCGCGTCAGGCCAAGGTGCCCGGCTCGGATGAACCCTTCGCGGTGGTCTTCGCGGCGATGGGCCTGACCCAGCGCGAGGTCTCCTTCTTCACGCAGGAGTTCGAGCGCACCGGGGCGCTGGCCCGCGCCGTGCTGTTCCTGAACCGCGCCGACGATCCTGCCGTGGAGCGTCTACTGACGCCGCGCATGGCGCTGACCACTGCCGAGTACCTGGCCTTCGAGCACGGCTACCACGTCCTGGTGATCCTGACCGATCTCACCAACTACTGCGAGGCGCTGCGTGAAATCGGCGGCGCGCGCGAGGAAATCCCCGGACGCCGTGGCTTCCCCGGCTACATGTACACCGACTTGGCCTCCCTATATGAACGCGCAGGCGTGGTGCAGGGCAAGCCTGGCTCGGTCACGCAGATTCCGATTCTGTCCATGCCCGACGACGATATTACCCACCCGATCCCCGACCTGACCGGCTACATTACCGAAGGCCAGATCGTGGTGGACCGCACGCTGAACGCCAAGGGCGTGTTCCCGCCGATCAACCCGCTGCCTAGCCTGAGCCGCTTGCAGGGCAACGGCATCGGCAAGGGGAAGACCCGCGCCGATCACAAGAACGTGTCCGATCAGTTGTTCGCGGCCTACGCCAACGGGCTGGACTTGCGTAAGCTCGTCGCCATCACGGGTGAGGACGCCCTGACCGACACCGACAAGCTGTACCTGCGCTTCGCCGACGACTTCGAGCAGTATTTCATCGGCCAGGGCGATCAGGACCGCAGCATCGACGACAGCCTGACCGTGGCTTGGGGCATCCTCTCCAAGCTGCCACAGAGCCAGTTGACCCGCCTGAGCAAGGACTCCATCGACAAGTTCTACGGCGAGAAGATGGACGACATGTGGCGCGGCGGGCGCAGCACGAGCATCTAAGCAGGCCAGGAGATCTGACCGCTGTAAGTGACAGCGGTCAGACTCTCCAAATCTCCACCAAGAAAGGAGGTGAACACACATGGCAGGACAGATCAGCCCCACCCGCAGCGCCATGCTGGCGAGCAAGGCCAGCCTCAAGACCGCACAGAGCGGCGCGGACCTGCTGAAGCGCAAGCGCGACGCGTTGATCGGCGAGTTCTTCGCGCTGGTCAAGGACGCGCTGGCCGCCCGCGAGGAACTCTCCGGCGTCAGCAAGGGCGCTTACACCAGCCTGTTCGGCGCGAAAGCGTGGGACAGCCCGGAGGCCGTTGAGAGCCTGAGTCTGGCGGGCAGCGGCGATTACGCCATCGACATGCAGATCGACAACCTGTACGGCGTGAAAGTGCCGCGCATCGAGATTCCCGAGCGCGACACCGCCACCACGTTCAGCCCGATCAACGTCGGGGCGCGCACCATCCAGGCCGCCACCGATTTTGGCGGCGTGATGGACGGCATCGTCAAGGTAGCCGCCACCGAGACCAAACTGCGCCGCATTGGCGAGGAAATTAAAAAAACCTCGCGCCGCGTGAACGCGCTGGAACAGGTTCTGATTCCCGGCATTCAGGACGACATCCGCTTTATCCGCAGCGTGCTGGACCAGCGCGAACGCGAGGCCAGCTTTACCTTGAAGAAGATCAAGGCCAAGCTGGAAGCCGACGCCAAGAAGGACAAGGAAAACATGCAGGCCGGGAACCACGGCTCCGCAGCAGACTGAGTCCGAGCGTAGAGAGAGCCGCCCTCCCAGTGGGGCGGTTTTTTGCTGCTCAATCGGACCCGGGGAAGAAGAATTGGCGGCATGACTCCAGACCCGTCACCGTCACCGTCGCATGTTGATCTTGCTCCCAGTCCTCCCGCATAAGGCGCAGGCGATCCGAGACGACGACCGCACCGTCCAGCACGTCCCGCGAGATGCCGTCGGGCCGGTAGCCCAGCTTGCGGGAAACACTTTGTGAAGCCGCATTGTCCTGAAAGACCTCGCTGAGTGCGGCCACCGCGCCGAGTTCGGCGAAGGCCAGATGCAGCAGCGCGGCGCGTGCCCCGGTGCCGGAGCCTTGACCCTGAAAGTCCAGACCGAGCCAGGAACTGGTCCTGACCTCGCGCAGAACCGGGAAGTCGCGGCCCCGCAGCGAGACCATGCTGATGGGTTGGCCGCCGTGGAAGATGCCCAGTTCCAGAATCCACGCCTCTGGCCGCCACTGCCCACGCGTCAGCCCGTGCTGCTGGATCACAAACAGGGCGCGCCGCGCAGGCGGAAGGTGCGTCCAGGGCGTCAGAAAGGGGCGCTGCTCAGGGTGATGGACGCCTTGTGCCGCGACACCGGCGAGGGCGGCCAGTTCCTCGTCATCCGGCGGACGCAATTCCAGGCGCGGCGTCTGGAGGCGCAGGGCGGCCAGGGGCCAGTGATCGGTCAGCATCCGGTCAACCATAAGCCTCCATGCAGGCATACGCTCAGCCGCGCTCCTGCATCAGCCGCCAGACCTGCTCGGGCGTGGCAGGCAGGCCCGTGACGCGTACGCCCGCCGCGTCGCGGATCGCGTTGGCGATGGCGGCGGCCCCCGCCGTGATCGGCGGTTCGCCGACGACGCGCGCCCCGAACGGCCCGTGTTCGGAGGGCCGCTCGACGATCACCGCGTCGATGGGCGGCAGGTCGGTGGAGGTGGGAAACACGTATTCCATGAAGTTGGGGTTGGTCAGTGTGCCGCCCTCGAAGTTCAGGCCCTCGTACAGCCCCATGCTCAGGCCCTGGGCCGTGCCGCCGTGCATCTGGCCCTCGACCAGCAGCGGATTGAGGGCGTACCCGACATCCTGGATACAGACCGCCTCCAGCGGCGTGACGTGTCCGGTATCGGGATCGACCCGCACCCGCATGAGCTGCGCCGTGAAGCCGGGTGCGCCGCCCTTGATCGCGGCGCGGCCCTCGGCGACCACCGGGCCGGGGCCGCCCGCCGTTCCCTGGCCCAGCCGGGCGAGCTGCCCCAGGGTCACGTCCTGTCCGGCCACGCCGCGCACGCGCGCCTGGCCCCCGCTCAGCTCAATGTCGTCGCGGTGTGCCTCGAAATGCGAGGCGGCCAGGTCCAGCAACTGTTCACGTACCTGCTGGCTGGCCCCCAGCACCGCCCCCGACAGACTGATGGTGACCTGCGAACCGCCCGAGGCGGGGGCATACGGTCCGCTGTCGGTGCTGCCCTGCACGATCTCGACGGTCTCCGGGTCGATGTCCAGCGTCTCGGCGACGATCAGCACCATCGAGCTGTGGACGCCGCTGATGTCCACACTGCCCACATGCAGCCGCACGGTGCCGTCGGTGTCCACCCGGCACACTGCTCCGGCAGGTGAGAAGCCCCCCGGCCAGCCGCCGACGGCCAGGCCCACCCCCTCGTGGTGGGGCCGCGCGGCGCGCGATTGCCACAGCGGATGCTCGCGCGCCCGCTCCAGGCAGGCTTTCAGGCCGATGTCCGGCCACGGGCGTCCGGTGCCGGTGGGGTCGCCGCCCTCCACGGCGTTGAGCAGGCGCAGCTCCAGCGGATCGTGCCCGAGGGCGCGGGCGAGTTCGTCCACGCTCGATTCCAGCGCGAAGAGGGCCTGCGGCACGCCGGGCGCGCGGTAGGCCCCGGTGGGCGCGCGGTGGGTCAGGACTTCCAGCGTCTCGATGCTCAGGTTCTCGCAGCGGTACATTCCGCCGATCAGGGTGGCGAGGATGCCCGCGTGCCCAAAGCGGAAGATGCCGTTCTCGATCACGGCGTGCACGTCCAGACCCACCAGGTGGCCGGTCTGATCGGCCCCCAGGCGCACGCGGATCACCGTGCCGGGGGCGGGCATGGTGGTCAGCATGTCCTCGCTGCGCGACAGGACCATCCGCACCGGGCGGTCCAGGTGCAGCGCCACCGCCGTCACCAGCGCGTCGATGATGCCGTACTTCGCCCCAAAACCGCCGCCGACGGTCATCGGCTTGACCCGCACGTCCCCCTCGCGCAGCCCCAGCGCGCCCGCGACCTCGCCGCGCACCGCGTACTGTCCCTGCGTGCTGGTATACACCGTGACCTGGCCGGGCCGGAGTCCGGGCTGCGCCACCACCGCGTGCGGTTCCAGGTACGACTGGTGGACCCACGAATTCGTGTAGGTGCCCTTCACCACGGTGTGCGCGCCTGCCAGCGCTGCCTCGGCGTCTCCCCGCGCAAACGTCCGGCGCTCGTCAATGTTCGACCGCGTGTCGCCGCCCTGCGCGCCCGCCTCGCCGCCGTGCAGGCTCGCCAGACTGGTGTCCGCGCCCGGCACGCCCTGCGGCCACACCAACTGTTCGTCGGTCATGGCCGCTTCCGCGTCGTCCACGCTCTCCAGCACCTGGTAGTCGATGTCCAGCAGCGCGGCGGCGTCGGCGGCCTGCGCCTCGGTGGCGGCGACCACCACCGCGACCGGCTGCCCGGCAAACTGCACCTCGCCCTGTGCCAGGAGCATGCTGGGCCGCGAGTGGGCGGTGCGCCCCCCGTTCAGGTCCGCTGCGGTCAGCACAGCGACCACGCCGGGCACGCTCAGGGCGGCGGAGGCGTCGATGGCCCCGAGCCGCGCGTGCGGGTACGGCGAGAGGACCGGGCGGGCGTGCAGCATGCCCGCGAGGTCCAGATCGGCGGTGTAGCGCGCCCTGCCCCGCACCTTTTCGAGGCCGTCGATGATCCTGCGCCGTTTGCCGAGATAGGTGGTGTCTGTCACGTGGACCTCCTGGGGTTCGGCTGAGAGTCTACGGGCTGGCGCGCTCTGGGACCAGTGCCCTGGAGTCAGCGCCATGTGCCGACTGGGCCGGACACCACTGGGCCAGACACCACTGAGCCAGACACCACTGGGCTAGACTCCGGGGGCCTGACATTCCCCCTTGCTCTGTGCCCCTGTCTCTGTCCCGGAGGTTTCCGCCATCATGCCTTGTCCCGCCGCGTGCCCATGACTTCCCCTCACCCTTCGCCGCCCGCTCTGCCCCTTTCCGGCATCCGGGTGGCCGACTTTACACGCGTACTGACCGGCCCCTTTTGCACCATGCTGCTGGGCGATCTGGGTGCGGACGTGATCAAGATCGAGCCGCCCGGCGGCGACGACACGCGCGGCTGGGGGCCGCCCTTTCAGGAAAGCGATGGGGGACGCGAGTCCAGCTACTTCCTGAGCGTCAACCGCAACAAGCGCAGTGTGGAGCTGGACCTCAAGACGCCGCAGGGCCTGGACGCCGGTCGCAAGCTGATCGCCGCGAGCGACGTGCTGGTGGAAAACTTCCGCCCCGGCACGCTGGAGCGCCTGGGCCTGGGCTGGGAGGCGCTGCATGCCGCGCATCCCCGGCTGATCTACGCCAGCATCTCCGGGTTCGGGCAATGGGGGCCATACAAGGACCGCGCCGGGTACGACGTGATCGCGCAGGGCATGGGCGGCATGATGAGCTACAACGGCGAGATCGGCGGCCCGCCGCTGCGGGTGGGCGTGGCGGTGGCCGACGTGTTCGCCGGATCGCTGATCACGCAGGCGATTCTGGCCGCGCTCTACGGGCGCGAGCGCAGTGGGCAGGGCGAGCGGGTGGACGTGAATCTGCTGGAAAGCGTGATCGCGCTGGGGTCATCGCAGGTGGGGCGTTACCTGGCGACCGGGGAAATTCCCGTGCCCGTCGGCAATGACCACCGCAGCATCGTGCCGTACGGAACGGTGGCCTGCGGCGACGGCTTCGTGAATATCGCGGTGGGCAACGACGCCCTGTGGCGGCGCTTCTGCGCGGCGCTGGATCTGACCGAGCTGGACGCGGACCCACGCTTTGCCACCAACGAGGGCCGCGTGAAGGGCCGCGCCGAGCTGGACACGCTGATGCTGGGCGGCCTGGCCCGCTTGACCCGTCAGGACATCATGGACCGGCTGGAACGGACGGGCGTGCCGTGCGGCCCCGTCAACAACATGGCCGAGGTGTTTGATGATCCGCATGTGCGGGCGCGCGGCGTGGCGGTAGAGGTGGAGCATGCGTCGCTGGGCCACACCACCGTCACCTCGCCGCCGTGGGACATCGGGGGACGGACCCTGCCCGTGCGCCGCGCCCCGCCCACGCTGGGGCAGCACACAGCGGAGGTGCTGGGGGAGCTGGAATCTGGGACTTGAGCGGGTTCGCCGGTCATACCCCTCCTGACCCCGGCCCTCGCTCACGAGGGGAGGGGGAAGCAAGCACTTCTATTCCAGTTCCGTCAGCGGTCCCAGCGCCACTCCCGTCCAGCGGTCCAGCGGGCAGAGCCTCAACACCTCGCGCACAGCCCCGGTGCTGACCTTGGCGTAGTGATCCACCAGTTGCGGGGTCGTCTCGGCCCGCCCAGTTGCCAGGTATTCCATGCCCAGCGCGAACAGGCGGCCCTGCGGCGTTTCGGCGCGCAGCAGCGTGGACACCGCCAGTTTGCGGGCGGCGCGGCGCACGGCGGGTTCGGTGATCAGCGCGTCGGCGTCGCGCAGCACGGCGCGGAAGATGTCCAGCACGGCCTGAGCGCGGGCCGGATCGCAGGAGAAGCCGCCCTCGAAACTCCCGGCGTCGCGGTATTCCAGATGGGCCAGATCGGCGCTGTCGGCCAGGCCGGTGTCCAGCAGCGCCCAGTACAGCGCGCCGTTCTCGCCGCCGATCAGGTCGGCCAGCACGCCCGCCGCCTCGCGCAGGGGGTGGGTCACGGGCAGGCCGGGAGCGGCGAGGGCCACCTGCACGCGGCTCAGTTCGGGGTCCGGGACCACGCGCACGCGGGCGGGGAAAGCCGGGATGGGCGGCGGCTCTACACCGGGCGCATCGGCAGCAGGCCAGTCCGCCAGATTCGCCGTGGCCCACTCCAGAACCGCCTCTGGACCGAACGCACCCGTCAGCGCCAGCGTCACGCGGGATGCGCCGTAGCGGGCGCGGTGGTTGTGGGTCAGGGCCTCGCGGCTCAGGTCCCCCACCGTCTGAGTGGTCCCCAGGATCAGGTGCCCCAGCGGGTGCGCGCCCCAGTAGTCGGCCCGCAATTCGTCGATCACGCGGATGCCCGGCTGGTCGGCGTACATGGCGATTTCTTCCAGAATCACGCCGCGCTCGGCCTCCAGATCGCTTTCACGCAACGCCGGGCGCATCAATTCGGTCAGGGTGTCCAGCAGTTCGCCCGTCTGTTCGGGCAGGCAGGCGGCGTGGTAGACGGTGGCCTCCTCGCCGGTAAAGGCGTTGGACTGCCCCCCCAGATCGTCCAGCCGCTCGTTCAGAACCGAAGCCGAGAGCCGCTCAGACCCCTTGAACATCAGGTGTTCGAGGAAATGACTCGCGCCCATTTCCTGCGGCAACTCGTCGCGCGCCCCGGTGTTGACGAAGTATCCGGCGGCGACGGTCTGCGCGACCGGGTCTGCCTCCAGGAGCAGGGTCAGACCGTTGGGCAGAACGTGGGTCAGAGGTTCGATACCACCCCTAAACATTTTCCGGCCCCAGCGTGACAATCGTGATTTCCGAAACCGGGTCGTAGGCCGCCAGAAAGCTGTTCACGCTTTCCAGGGTCAGTGCGTCCAGACTTGCGCGCAATTCGGCCAGCGGGCGTACCTGCCCGAACACGGCCACGTCACGCGTCAACGCCCCGGCGCGGGCGCGCATGGATTCCGCGCTGAAGACCACGCTGGCACGCAGGCCGCTGCGGGCGCGGCGGAACTCGTCGGCGCTCAGACCCTGGGGCAGGCGCGCGAGTTCGGCCAGCATCACCTCCAGCGTTTCAGGGGCGCGGGCCGGGGTGCTGCCCGCGTAGGCCGTCAGAAAGCCCTGGCCGCCCAGCAGCACCGGCGAGGCGCTGACCGCGTAGGCCAGCCCACGCTCCTCGCGCACGGCATGGAACAGGCGGCTGGCACTGCCCCCGGACAGCGCCGTTAAGGCCACCTGCCACGCCAGCCAGCGCGAATCGCCAGGCGCGATGCCGGGGGCGGTCAGGCTCAGGTGGGTTTGCTCGGCGTCCGCATCCGTGACATGGACGCGCCGCCCGGCCTGAAAATCTGCCGTCGCCTGGGGCTGCCGTCCGGGGCGCAAGCCTGCCAGAGCGTCGGAAACCAGACTCAGCGCCGCTTCCTGCTCCAGATCGGCCACCAGCCCCAGCACCGCGCCCGCCTGCCCATAGGCGTCCAGATGCGCCCGCAAGGTGTCGGCGGTCAACCCCTCCAAACCCTTCAGCGTGCCGCTGGGCGGGTGCGCGAAGCCTGCCAGCGGGGAGTCGGCGGGGCGAGGAAAGGTCACCCGCCGGGCCTCTAACGCTAGCAGGTCGGGCGGGCTGTCCTGAAGGCCGTCCAGATCCTGCCGCGCCAGATCGGTCAGCACGGGCAATTCGGCCTCCGGCAGATCGGGGCGCAGCAATACATCGGCCACCAGCGTCAGTGAGGCTCCCAGATCATCGCGCAGGCCAGACACGCCCATGCGCGTCGCCTCCGGCCCCACGCCGCCGCCCCGGCGCACGCCCAGGTCATCGAAGGCGTCCTGCAAGGCGCGGGCGTCGCGGCCCGCCACGCCCTTGAACAGCCACTCCTCCAGCACGCCCGACGAACCTTCCTGGCCCACTGGATCATGGGCGCTGCCCACTGGCAGGCGCAGATCAAAGGCGAAACCCGGCCCGGCCCGGCGTTCAAAAGCCAGCCGCAGGCCGCCGGACAGCGTCCACAATTCAGAGGCGGGGGGAGCTTGGGGCAAGGCATGCATCCGGCGATTGTAGAGGGTTGTGGGTAAACGGATGTGGGATGTGGGGGAATTCGCCGGGGGGTGGAAGCCGAAGAAACGGGCATTTCTACAACTTTCCCCTGATTCTCCCCTGGCCCCAGGGCGGCATGCTGGGACCGTGAAGCGTTTTCTGGGGCTGATTGTTTTTCTGGCGTTGCTGGCCGGGGCGCTGTATCTGCTGTGGCCGCAGATCAGGAACGCCCAGCGATACTCGGCGCTGCTGTCCGCGCCCACGCCAGCCGAAGACAGCCTCCCCAGTCCGCTGCCCGGCCAGAATCTGACCGACACCTGGGGCGCGGCCCGCAGCCAGGGGCGCAGGCACGAGGGCATTGACATCTTCGCCAAACGAAATACACCCATTCATGCCACCACGCGCGGCATCGTGTTGAATGTCGGCCCCAACGGGCTGGGCGGGCGCACGGTGATGGTCCTTGGCCCCGGCGGGCAGCGGCACTATTACGCGCACCTGGAGAAATACCCGGAGTTAGAACGAGGCGAGTGGATAGAGGCGGGAACTGTCGTGGGCTATGTGGGCAACAGTGGCAACGCCAAGAACACGCCTCCGCATCTGCATTACGGAATTTACGCGGGCGGCGGGGCCATTAATCCGTATGGATTGCTGGAGAAGAACCCAGCCGCGCCCTGATCTCCGGCCACTCGTCCGCCGTGATGGAGTACATCACCGTGTCGCGCAAGGTTCCGTCCTGACGGCGCTGGTGCCGCCGCAACACACCCTCGCGCACCGCGCCGAGTTTCTCGATGGCGCGCTGGGAGCGGATGTTCAGGTTGTCGGTCTTGAGCTGCACGCGCTGCATCCCTAACTCCCCAAAGGCGTGGGCCAGCAGCAACAGCTTCATACGGCGGTTGATACCCGTTCCCATGTGGCGCGGATGCAACCACGTCCAGCCGATTTCCAGACCCGCGTGCGCCACGCGAATGTCGCCGTAGCGCGTGCTGCCCGCCAGTTCGCCGTCCACCACGATGGTCAGGGGCTGCTGATCGGGGGCGTCCAGTCCTGCCTGATAGTAGGCCGCGTTTGACGGGGAGGTTCCCATCAGGGCCAACTCGTCCGCACAATCTGCGGCCAGGGCGCACAGGCCGGGAATATCCGCCTCAGTCAGCGGGCGCAGGGTCAGACTGCCGTCGGTCAGGGTGGTGGAGTGGTGCATGGGGGGAGTTTAGACCTCCAAGGCCAAGTCCGCCCTCAAGACCGCCCAAGTCTGGCCTGAATCTGGAAAACCACGCGCCTGACCACTCGCATCAAAGCCCGGACAGCAGGCGGCGGCACAGCGCGGCCCCCTGCGACCAGCATCTGACACAGTTGAGGGTCACACGCCCACCACAACGAATTCGTCCTAACCCACAGCACCGGACGCCCTTCCGGGCTGGCTTCCAGCCCCAGCAGACGCATGGGGTAGCAGTCCGCGCCCTCCGAAAGCCGGACGGCCTCGCCCACCACCTCGCCATGTGCGCCGCATTCCTCCCACGCCTCGCGGACGGCGGCCTGCTGAGGCGTCTCATTGGGATGGATACCGCCGCCAGGCAGAGTCCAGCCCCAGGAATCCCGCGCTGACATCAGCACCCGGCCCTCGTATTCAATCCACGCGCAGGCCCGCCCGATCCGGTCCTCACCGGGCGAGAGGTTGAGGAAGGGTTGGGCGCTCACGCCAGCACCGCCAACGCTTGTTCCAGACTCGCGCCGCGCTTACGCAGAGCAGCCAGTGAACCGGAGGCGTGCAACTGCTCAGCGGCGGCGTAAAGGGCCAGTTCACTCTCCCGGTGAATCTGAAAGTAGCCGTGATCCAGCGGCATGCCCCGGTCCATATGGAAGGTGAATTGCCAGACGGTGCAGGCCCGGACCACGCTCTGCGGTGCGCGGCTGACCGTCACGTTCCTCTGGCTGGGATAGGAGGTTTTGGTCAGTGCCTCGCTGTGTCCGGCCCACAGATCGGCGGCGGCGTAGGAAAGGTGTCCGACGCGCTGCATCAGCATGGCCCCCAGGCACAGCGGGCAGGGTTCCACGGTGGAAACGAGCGTCAATGTCCGGCACTCCGCCGCCGACAGTTCCGGCAGGGTCAGGAGGGCGTTGACCTCGGCGTGGCCCAGCCGATGCCCGGAAATGACACCGTCGACCTTCTTTTCCTCGCCCAGCCGGTTGCGCCCCCGCGCAATGACCTGCCCGTCCGCGTCCACCACGCACGCCCCAATCGGGTACGAGCCAAGCAGGTATGTCTCCCAGGCTCCTTCGAGGGCCGCGTGCCAGCCGGGAGACAGTGTTTCCACAGTCCCGTTCATAGCTCCCCCCGATACCGCTCGACCAGCTCGTCCAGCGCCTCGCGCAGCAGGCTGGCTTCCGTCCGGCCCAGCGCGCCGCTCAGTTTGCTCAGGCGTTCCAGTTGGCTCTTGGGGTAATAATTGGATTTGAGGACCATCTTGGACTCCACGAAGATGCAGGCGCGGCCCCGGCCCTCGCGTTTGGCTCGCAGCAGGGCCTCGTCGGCGGCGCGGTACAGCTCGGCATACTCACTGGCGTGGGCGGGACGGGCGGCCAGCCCCACGCTCAGGCCCAGGCTGCGCGGCCAGTGCGGATCGCGGTGGATATGAAAGTGGCGGATCATCTCGTCGAACAGGATCAACGCGGTCTCTGCGGCGCTTTCCGGCAGGATCACGGCGTACTCGTCGCCGCCGATGCGCCCGATGATGCTGCCCGACGGCAGACTGCCCGACAGCAGGCGCTCCACGGCGCGCAGCACGCGGTCTCCCTCAGTGTGGCCCAGGGTGTCGTTGAGGGTCTTGAAGTGATCGAGGTCAAGCACAGCAAGCGTGAGTGGGGTATGTCCCAGCTTGGCAAAGGCGTCTTCAAACGGATTGCGGGACAGGATATCGGGGCGGGCCATAGGGGTTCCTCCTGGTCTAGAATCTAGCTATATTGGTCTGACATATATATGTTATACAGACTAGGTGGGGCAGGTATACGCTGTTTAGACGTGCTGGCGCACCTTGAGCGCCCTACACTCAAATTGTCAGATGATTCCGCTTGACATTTTTATAACAGCAGGGCTAGTCTGCCGTTTGGAACGGCAAAAACCCGGCGCGGAGATTCCGGCGCGGGCACGGCTCCACACTTCATTCGCAGGAGGAATATCCATGCTTAAACCTTTAGGTGATCGTGTACTGGTAGAAATCGTCGAGGACACCGAGCAGAAGACGGCGGGCGGCCTGTTCGTCCCCGATTCCGCCAAGGAAAAGAGCCAGCGTGGCAAGGTCATTTCCGTGGGCAGCGGCAAGATGCTGGACAACGGCACCCGCGTCGCTCTGGATGTCAAGGAAGGCGACACCGTGTACTTCGCCAAGTACGGCGGCACCGAAGTCAACCTGGAAGGCAAGAACTACTCGATCCTGGCCGAGCGCGACATCCTCGCCATCGTCGAGTAAGGACGAGCAAGACCGTCCACTTTTGACCTCCACCCTTTCAAACTTTTAGACCCACTCCGAAGGAGTACTCCCAATGGCTAAACAGCTCGTATTTGATGAAGTCGCCCGCCGCAGCCTTGAGCGTGGCGTGAACGCCGTCGCCAACGCCGTCAAAGTGACCCTTGGCCCCCGTGGCCGCAACGTGGTCATCGAGAAGAAGTTCGGCAGCCCCACGATCACCAAGGACGGCGTCACCGTCGCCAAGGAAATCGAGCTGGAAGACAAGCTGGAGAACATCGGCGCGCAGTTGCTGAAGGAAGTCGCCAGCAAGACCAACGACATCACCGGGGACGGCACCACCACCGCCACCGTGCTGGGCCAGGCCATCGTCAAGGAAGGTCTGCGGAACGTGGCTGCCGGTGCCAACCCCCTCGCCCTGAAGCGCGGCATCGACAAGGCCGTCTTGGTCGCCATCGAGGAAATCAAGAAGCTGGCCGTGCCGGTTGAAGACTCCGACGCCATCAAGAAAGTCGCGGGCATCAGCGCCAACGACGATCAGGTCGGCGAGGAAATTGCCTCCGCGATGGACAAGGTGGGCAAGGAAGGCGTCATCACCATTGAAGAAAGCAAGGGCTTTGACACCGAAGTGGACGTGGTGGAAGGGATGCAGTTCGACAAGGGCTTCATCAACCCCTACTTCGTGACCAACCCCGAGAAGATGGAAGCCGTGCTGGAAGACGCCTACATCCTGATCGTCGAGAAGAAGATCAGCAACCTCAAAGACCTGCTGCCCGTGCTGGAAAAAGTCGTCCAGAGCGGACGCCCCCTGTTGATCATTGCCGAAGACGTGGAAGGCGAAGCCCTGGCGACGCTGGTGGTCAACAAGCTGCGCGGCACGCTGAACATCGCCGCCGTCAAGGCCCCCGGCTTCGGGGACCGCCGCAAAGAAATGCTGCGCGACATTGCCGCCGTCACGGGCGGCCAGGTTGTGTCCGAGGACCTGGGCCATAAGCTAGAAAATGTTGGCCTGGACATGCTGGGCAGCGCCACGCGCATCCGCATCACCAAGGACGAAACCACGATTGTGGACGGCAAGGGTGAACAGGCCGAGATTGACGCCCGCGTCAACGCCATCAAGGGCGAACTGGACACCACCGACAGCGACTACGCCAAGGAAAAACTCCAGGAACGTCTGGCGAAGCTGGCGGGCGGCGTGGCCGTGATCCGCGTCGGCGCAGCCACCGAGACCGAACTGAAGGAAAAGAAGCACCGCTACGAGGACGCCCTATCCACCGCCCGCTCGGCGGTTGAGGAAGGCATCGTCGCGGGCGGCGGCACCACGCTGCTGCGCATCATTCCCGCCGTCCGCAAGGCCGCTGAGAGCCTGATGGGCGACGAGGCTACCGGAGCGCGCATCCTGATCCGCGCCCTGGAAGAACCCGCCCGCCAGATCGCCGTGAACGCGGGCGAGGAAGGCAGCGTCATCGTGAACGCCGTGATCAACAGCGACAAGCCCCGCTACGGCTTCAACGCCGCGACGGGCGAGTACGTGGACGACATGGTGGCCGCCGGGATCGTCGATCCTGCCAAGGTGACGCGCACTGCGCTCCAGAACGCCGCCAGCATCGGCGCGCTGATTCTGACCACCGAAGCGATTGTCTCCGATAAGCCTGAAAAGCCCCAGGGTCAGCCCCAGGGCGGTATGGGCGGCGGCGACATGGGCGGGATGGACTTCTAGTCAGAGCAAGATTGATGGTTGACCGTTTATGGATGATGGCCAACCGCAAGAAAAGAGGCCGGGGCGTGATGCTCCGGCTCTTTTTTGATCCTGTTTGTAAATCGGCCGGTTTGCTAAACTCCGACTATGCCTGCCCAACCCCTAGCAGAAGTGTTTGGTTTTCCTGCCGAAAATCTGTCAGAAGAAGCGCAGAGATACCGTCGCCTGCGCCTTTGCCCATTCAACAACAAGGTTCCCAACTGCACAAAGGATAAGGCCCAGGACCCATTGGGGGTTTGCAGCGTCCATGACAGCAGTGGCCTTGCTATCACCTGCCCTGTTCGGTTCCGACAGGATTGGCTGATTGCAGAGGACGCCGCTGAATTTTTCTTTCCCACTGGAACGCGCTGGACCTCATTGACTGAGGTGCGTCTGACCGATGCCACAGGCCAGTCTGCTGGGAACATAGACGTGGTGTTGGTCGCTTACGACGAAGCCGGACAAATCACAGATTTTGGCGCTCTGGAAGTGCAGGCCGTGTACATCAGTGGTAATGTCCGGCGGCCTTTTGAGGCGTACATGCGTGATCCAACAGAGTTCTTGAGCCACCTGCCGTCTGCCAGAGATGCACCCAGAGCCGATTATCTCAGTTCGTCGCGTAAGCGGCTGGCTCCACAACTGATTTACAAGGGCGGCATTTTGCACGAATGGTGCAAACGGTCAGCCGTCGCCCTTCACACAGCCTTTTTCAATACGCTACCCCCACTACCTGAAGTTCCTGCCGAAGAAGCGGAGATGGCGTGGTTTCTCTACGATGTTCAGGATGACGGCGCTCAGCATCGGCTCAGGCGGGCGCGGACGGTGTACACCGCTTTTGATGATGCGTTGCTGGCAATTACCCGTTCAACAGCGGGGCCGATGCCTGATTTCGTGCAGAAGTTGCAGGGCAAACTGGACGAGAAACTGAACAGTGCGCCTATTGCTCCCACCATTGCCGGGGAATTGGAGCTATGACCACGGCCCCTACACTTTTCCCAGGAATTGCGGCTGGAGTCAACGTTTCCACCGTGCCGCAGCGCTCTCCGTTCCGTTACCCCGGCGGCAAAACCTGGTTTGTTCCTCATCTGCGCGCCTGGCTGGAGAGTTTGCCAGGACGCCCCAGACTCTTTCTAGAGCCTTTTGCCGGGGGAGGCATCTGCGCCTGCACCGTGCTGGTCGAAGGACTGGCCAATCACGTTCAGATCGTGGAATTAGACGAGGATGTGTTCAGCGTCTGGCAGACCATTTTCAGCCAGGACGCCCCACTTCTTGCACAACGACTCACTGCCTTCGTTATGGACGAGGGGACGGTCAATGGAGCGTTGAGTCAGGCTCCTACTTCAACGCTGGAACGAGCAGTTCAGACCATCTTACGAAACCGGGTCAACCGGGGCGGCATCCTCGCGCCGGGTGCCGGGCGACTGAAAGCGGGCGAAAATGGGCGCGGCCTGCTGAGCCGCTGGTATCCAGAAACGCTGGCGCGGCGAATCCTGGAACTGTACAGACACCGTAACAGGGTGACGGTTATTCATGGCGATGGTCTGGCAGCCCTGGAAAAATACAAGGACGATTCGCAGACGGCCAGTTTTATTGATCCGCCTTATACCGCTGGCGGCAAGCGTGCGGGCAGCCGCCTTTACGCGCACTGGGACATTGACCATGCGGAGCTGTTTGAACTGACTGCCGCACAACAAGGATCAATTTTAATGACCTACAACGACGCCCCCGAAGTGCGGCTCTTGGCCGATGCCCACGCCTTGAATTACCGATCAATCGCCATGAAGAACACTCACCACGCCGAGCTGACGGAACTGGTGATCGGGCATGATCTGGACTGGCTATAAATCTTGGAGTTTTACAACCGCCCCACCGCACCCGTCAGATTCCACCGCGCCTGCTGCTCCAGTCCTGTAAATTCCGGTGTCGTGTAAATCTGCCCACGGTCCAGAAAACCGCGCAACACTTTCTTGCGGCCCACCCGGTACAGCAGTGCGGGAACATGCGAGTATTCCCGCCGGATGGCAGCGTCATAGGCAGCGAAGTCGGCGGCAGGTGCCCCCAGAATTACCAGATCGGCGTCCACCAGTAATGCTTCGGCGCGGGTAGCGGGCGGCGCATTGTGCTTCGTTGCCAGAATCAGCGCCCGGATTTCCCCCCGCAGGTCTGCTGAAGCGTTCTGAGACACCAGCCAGCCATCAAAGACCTCCGCGCTGCGTTCTTCGTTGTCGCCCGCCCTGGCGTCATAGATCAGATCATGGCCCCACACCGCCAGGGCCAGCGCTGGGGTCAGCACGCCGCGCGAGTCTAGGGCGTCGAGCATGGCGCGGACGTGGGCGGCGTTGTGGTAAAAACGCTCCACCCCTGCGTAATGGGGAAGGGCGAACGCCTCGGCCTCTGCCAGCAAGTCCGGCTCAGCCGTCCCGTTCAGCCGTAGCGGGCCGCCAGTGCCGCACCGATCACTCCCGCGTCCGGCCCAAGCTGCGCGCGGCGAATGGTGACGGGCGCAAAGCCCTGGGCGTACTCGTCGGCTGCTGCCTGCACGCCGTGGAAGAAGTAATCGCCCACGCTGGCAACGCCGCCGCCGATCACGAAGACCTCGGGGTCAATGATTTTCTGAAGGTCCGCCAGCGCCACGCCAATGTGCTTCATGGCCTGCGCGATCACGCGCCGCACACCGGGATGGCCCTGCTGCGCCAGCATGAACGCCTCGGCGGTGCTCACGTCGCGGTTCAGGGCGTAGCTGGCGTCGCGGGCAATCGCGGTGCCACTGGCGACGGCCTCCAGCGCGCCATCCAGCCCCGCGCCGCTGACCGGGCCGCCGGGCATCACCGTGATGTGGCCCAGTTCTCCCGCCACGCCATGCCGCCCACGCCAGATGCGCCCGTTCAGCACGATGCCCGCGCCGATGCCAGTGCTGACGGTCACGTAGATGCTGCTCTCGGTGCCGCGCGCGGCTCCCAGGTACGCCTCGGCCAGGGCGGCGGCCTTGGCGTCGTTTTCCAGCACGATGCGCTGCGACAGGCGTTCCAGCAGACCGTCCACCATCGGCACGTCGTTGAAGCCGTAGATGTTGGGGGCAAACTTGACGCGGGTGCGGTCGCTGTTGAGCGGCCCCGGAATACCCACGCCGATCAGGCGGGCGTCGGGGTGCTTGCGCTGCAACTCCGCGATCTGCGCGGCGATGGCGTCCAGCACCGCCTCCCAGCCGGTCTCGGGGGTGGGCTGGACGTGGCGGTCCTGCAACTCGTCGCCGCGCAGCACGCCGGTGGCGATCTTGGTGCCGCCGACATCCACACCGATGCTGACTTGTTCGGGAAGGGGGAACGTGGTCATGGGAACTCCTGAAGAGGGGGCGCAGGGGAAAGTGGCTTAATTCATCACTCTATCCCGTCCCGCTCAGCTCCCTGTTTCTCCCCCGGCCTCTTCCGGCTCGAAGCCCAGCAACTCCAGCGCCTCGGCCAGTTGCACCTGTGGCACGTACAGGCCCACGTCGCCCAGGTAACCGCCCGTTTCAATCTCGATGACCGGAGACACCATCACCCACTGGAAGGGCGTGCGGACCACGCTGACCACGCCGCCCGCCGACAGGACGCGCCGCCAGCTCTCGGCCAGCAGGCGCGGCAGGGTCTCCACGCGGACCCAGGGATCGCCCTGGTACAGCACGCGCTCCTGGTACTGGTTGTTGCGGGAGGGACCGCTCATGGGGTTTCGTCCAGACGGGCCAGCAGCGGCCTGACCAGTTCGTGGAAGCGCCCCGGCAGAGCTTCGGGGATATGCTCGGCGTTCACGCGCACCTGCACCGAGCGGGCAAAGGCGCAGGGCACGTTGTCGGCCACGAAGCGGGCGGCCACGGTCCAACTGCTCCGTCCCACCCGCTCCACCAGCGACTCGATGAACACGGCCTGCCCCAGCCGGATCTCGCGCACGTAATCCAGTTCCAGGCGGGCCAGCATGGAATGGTCATCGTCACCCTGGATGCCCGTCGCCGCCGACATGTCCATGCGCGCCACCTCCAGAAACTCGGCGTAACGGGCGTTGTTGACATGGCCCATCGCGTCCACGTCGGCAAAACGGAGCTGAATGTCGGTGCGGTGCGCCTCATGCCAGTTCAGGGCTGGAATGCGCCCACCAGACAGGGCCGGGGAGGTTGGGGCGGGAGAGGGCGGAACAGTCATGCCTCCCAGTCTAGCGGGCTGTGTGGACGGCCCCCCTGCGCCCCGTTCCAGAGCACCGCTGGCAGCACACTCCTGGGGAGCGGGCGCTATGCTGGGGCCGCATGACCGACGCGCCGCCCCCCCCACCCCCACCGCAGCGCCGGGCGTGGTGGCGGCAGCTCAGCTACCGGCGGCTGGCCCGCCTGCCTCTGACCATGATGCTGGCCAGCCTGCTGGCGGGGCTGGGCATCGTGCAGCTCAGCTTTCAACTGATCAACACCGCTTACCGCAGCGTGTCCTGGAGTCACCAGACCGGGAAGGCCCAGGTCCGCATCCAGGGCCTGGAGCGCGACGTGCAGGTCTTGCAGGACGCCGAGGCCAGCGCCAACACCCCCGAATATCTGCGGGAACTCGCCCGCTGTCAGGGTTTTGTGGGCGTTGACGAACGCATCGTCGTCAGCCCGGACGCCCCCGAAAGTCCCGGCGAGAACTGCAAGGCGCTGCGGCTGCCGTAGGAATGGAGAGTCAAGCTGAGGCTTCGCCCGTCTTTTTTCACACCCGACAACCCACAGCCCACCACCCTTAAAACACCCGGTCAAGTATCAGCTTTTCCGGCTCCGGGGCCACTTCTGCGGTGCCCAGACCCCCGGTCAGGAGGCGCTGGGCCACGTCCAGGCCGCGTCCATTCCGGTGGTACAGGCGCAGCACCACCTCGCCCGCCGTCACGGCCTCGCCCGGCTTCCTGATCAGTTCCACACCGACGCCGTGATCGATGGCCTCGCCCTTGCGTTCGCGTCCGCCGCCCAGGGCCAGCACCGCGCGGCCCACGTTCAGGGCGTCGATGCGGTCCACGAACCCGGCAGCGGGCGCAATGACCTCGGCGCGTCCGGGGGCCACATCGAGCAGTGAGGGGTCATCCACCAGCGCCGGATCGCCGCCCTGCGCCTCCACGAAGGCGCGGAACCTCGCCAGGGCCGTGCCGTCGTGCAAGGTGGCGCGGGCACGGGCCTCGGCTGCCGCCTCTTCCTCGCCGTGGGCGGCCAGGGCCTCCACTGCCAGCGCCACGCACAGCTCGGTCAGGTCCTGCGGCCCCTCGCCGCGCAGGGTGGCCAGGGCCTCCTGCACCTCCAGGCTGTTGCCCGCCAGATGGCCCAGCGGGGTGTCCATATCGGTCAGCACGGCGCGCACCTGCCGCCCGGCGTGGGTGCCGATGTCCACCATCGCGCGGGCCAGTGCGCGGCCATCCTCCAGCGTTTTCATAAACGCCCCGGCCCCCACCTTCACATCCAGCACCACCGTGTGCGCCCCGGAGGCCAGTTTCTTGCTCATGATCGAGCTGGCGATCAGCGGCAGGCAGTCCACCGTGGCCGTCACGTCGCGCAGGGCGTACAGCTTGCCGTCAGCGGGGGCCAGGTCTCTACTCTGCCCCACCAGCGCCAGCCCGATGTCGTGCGCCTGCTTGATAAACCGCTCCTCCGACAGTTCGGAGGTCCAGCCCGGAAAGCTTTCGAGCTTGTCGATGGTGCCGCCCGTGTGCGCCAGACCGCGTCCGCTCATCTTGGCCACCGTCAGGCCCAGCGCGGCCAGCATCGGGGTCAGGATCAGGCTGGTCTTGTCGCCCACGCCCCCGGTGCTGTGCTTGTCCACCGTGCGCGGCAGGTCTCCCAGGTCCATCTGGTCGCCGCTCCCGGCCATCACCAGCGTCAGGTCCGCCGTTTCCTGCGCGGTCATGCCCTTCAGGTATACGGCCATCAGCCACGCGCTGATCTGGTAGTCGGGCACCTCGCCGCGCGTGTAGCCGCCGATCAGAGCCTGTAGCTCGGCGCGGGAATGCTGGCCGCCGTCGCGCTTCTTGCGGATCAGGTCTGGGACGTTAAAAGAGTCAGGGAAAGTCATGGGGCAGTTTAACTGCTGGCTTCAGCGTCCCCACTTTTCCAGCCCACTTTCGCGTGGGTTCCGTCACAGAAGGGTTTGTTGCTGCTGGCCCCGCAACGACACAGTGCGGCGCGCACCTCCCGAACTTCACCTCTGGGGGTCTGGATGCTCAGGTTGCCCGATACGGCCAGCGGCCCGTCCGGGATGAGATGGAAGGTGGTGGGAATGGCGGGCGTTTCGGCCTCTCCAGCCTCCAGAGCGTAATGCAGCGCTCCGGTGGGACAGGTGCGGACCACTGCCGCCACGCGCTCGGCGCTGCCTTGCCACGGCTGAATCCAGGGGCGCTGGGCGGTATCGAAGACCTGCGGCAGCCCGCGAATACAGTTGGCGACATGCACGCAACGCCGGGCGTCGTAGTAAACGGTGATGCCGGGCGCGGTGTACGCCTTGCCCTGCGCCAGGTCGGTGGGGGCCAGTTCTTCAGGGGTATGAGAAGGCTGGGTCATGGGTCAGCCTACTCCCCGGCCCGGCGCAAAGCGTCGAAACCCAGTTCCTCCAGACCCGGAGACAGCGTGCTGTCCTCTTCGGCATAGACCCCATTCAGCCGCGCCGTGACCCCCATCGCCCCGCACCGCGCCCCCAGTCGCCCGAACACGGCCAGCAACTCCGGCGGCCCGTCCACCCGAAAATCGCAGTCCAGGCCCAGAAGGAAGGCGGCAAAACTGCCCAGATCGTCGCGCGTGCAGCGCAGCCGGGTGCCGCCTGCCTCGGCGCTGACCTGGGTAAACCAGACCGACACCCGGCCCTGCAAGGTCTCCGGCAGGGCGTCCAGCCACACGCTGATGGGAGCGGCGGCGGCCCCCGGCGGCAGCGTGGAGCGCAGGTAGGCCAGCGCGTCGAAGTCGGGTGGCGCGGCGAACTTGTCGTTCAGCACGCACAGTTCGGCCATACGGTCCAGCCGGAACGAGCGCAGGGCGTCGCGCAGATGGCAGCGGCCCACCGCGTACCAGCGCCCGTCCAGGTGCAGGGCGCGGTACACGTCCACCCGGCGCGTTATGGGCCTGGACTGGGGCGAGGCGTACCGGAATTCCACCGTCTGCGCGGCGTGAACAGCGCCCAGTAGTTTGGAGAGCAGCGCCGCGTCGGTGGACACCACCCACGGCGAACAGTCCAGTTGCACCGCGCCTTCCAGCGCCTCCACCGTCTCCCGCAGGGCATGCGGCAGCGTGCGGGCCAGTTTGGCACCCGCCGCATGTGCCGCCGGGGCCAGTGCGCCCAGTCCCAGCAGGTGCAGCGCCCGCAACCCCAGCGCCAGGCTCAGGGCTTCCTCGCCCGTGAACATCAGCGGCGGCAACCGGAAGCCGGGTTTCAGGCAGTACGCCCCGCCCACGCCGCGCCGTCCCTCTACCGGAATGCCCAGATCTTGCAGGCGCGCGATGTAGCGCTGCACCGTGCGCGGGCTGACCTCCAACACGCGGGCCAGCTCCGCGCCGGTCACGCTCTCGCGGGCCTGAAGCAGTTCCAGCACGGTCAGCACCCGCATGGAGGGGTCATACATCTTGGTAGTCTGCCACACAAAGACGACAGATCCTGACGGGAATCGGGGTTACGCTGTAGGCGGAGGTCAAGATGTCGAATACGTCCGCAGTTGAAGTGTCCGCTCCAGTATCGGCCCCGCCCGTGATCGTCTCGCCCGCCCAGTTTCTGGCTTACTGGCAGGGCAACCGCCGATTGACCCGGCGAGTGACCCTGGCTTTTCCAGAGGACCAGTTGTTCAGCTTCAGCGTGGGCGGAATGCGCCCCTTCGGCGTGCTGGCCTGGGAAATCCATCAGGTCAGCGAATTGACACTGACGGGATTGCTGACCGGCCAGTGGCCCATGCCCGAGTGGCGAAACGGCGTCTCGCAGGACCGGGCCGAGCTACTGGATGCCTGGGACGAACTGACGGCCCGCATAGCGGCTGAATTGCCGAAAGTGGACCCGGCCTTCTTCCCGCGTATGCACACCCTGCCGTGGGGCGAGATGAGCGGCTGGGCCGCCGCGATCTATAACATCGACAACGAGATTCATCACCGGAGTCAGGGCTACGTGTACCTGCGGGCACTGGGCACCGAGCCGCCCGCCTTTCCCACCTACATGGGGCCATGAGCGAGACCGCCACAGGAACTTTTACCGTGGGGCCGCGCGCCGATGCCCCCGCCCGGGCTGTTCCCGAGATCGGGCGGCGGCTGCTGGACAAACAGTGGAGCGGCGATCTGGCCGGGCAGAGCGTGGTGGAGATGCTGACTTTCATGACGCCCGTGGAGGGTTCGGCGGTCTACGTGGCCATCGAAATCGTCCAGGCCACGCTGAATGGCAAGCAGGGTCGTTTCGCCTTCTTCCACGCGGGCGTCAGCGAACGCGGCAGCCAGAGCCTGACCTACCGGGTGGTTCCCGATTCCGGCAGCGGGGAACTGGTGGGCCTGAGCGGGGAGCTACGGCTGGAGATCGTGGAGGGCGTTCATCACTACAGCTTGCACTACGTTCTTCCGAACTACACACTCTTTTCCCAGTGAGAGGTCACCATGACCCAACCCTGCCCCATTCGCCTGACCCCGGCGGCCCGCGAGAGGATGGAGGCGCTGAACGAGATGAGGTTGGACGCCCGCAGCCGTTCAACATCTGCTCGCCTCCTCGTTCTGAACATCCCGAAAACGCCACCCCATCTGAACGACGGGCCGATGCCCTGGCCCCTTGCTCTTCAACTTCCATGACACACTCTGCGGTGACCCATGCCCCTCAATCTTGAGTTCAGTGGCCCGCTCTGGCACTGGCGCGGCCCCGCCCCGTTCTACTTCGTGACCATCCCAGCCGAGCAGGCCCAGCAGATCAAGGCCGCCGCCCGCTTCGTCAGCTACGGCTGGGGCATGATCCCGGTGCGGGTCAAACTGGGTGAGACCGAATGGAAGACCTCGCTGTTTCCCAAGGATGAGCAGTACATTCTGCCCATCAAAATGGTGGCCAGAAAGGCCGAGAACATCGAGCAAGGTGGCGTGGTGAGCGTGCAAATGCGAGTGGGTTGATGACCCGCACAAAGGAGAATCCATGACCGATCTGACTCTGCTCCACGAATCCTTCCGCCGCAACGGGCGCGTCAATGCCTTCCTGCTGGAGGCCGTTACGGAGGCCGATCTGGACCGGTCTGACGGTCAGGGGGGCTGGACCGTGGACCGACACCTGCGGCACATGGCGGGCTTCCGCGTCGGCTGGCTGTGGAACCTGTCGCGCGTCCACGCCGAGCCACTGCTCGATCTCACCCGGAAAGACGAGGATGGTGATCCCATGTGGCGCTGGCACAACAGCCCGCCGGGTGAACTGGCCGCTGCCTTCAAGTCTGGCGACGATGCCGCGCTGGATGCCGTTCAGGCCGCGCTGGATGAGAACCGTACCTTTGAAGACCCGCATGGGGAAGGGGCCTACGCCTCCAACCCGGCCCACTTCCTGCAACACACCATCGTCCATGACAGCCACCACCGGGGACAGATCATGGCGCTGCTGCGATTGGGCGGACGCACGGCACAGGACATGGACGCGCTGGACAACCACTGGGCGATCTGGAGGGAATGATGAAAATTGCCGAACTGTATAACTACCTTGTACGCGCCCGCCGCGACCTGTGGGCCACGCTGGAAAGCGTACCGGACGAGGTCTTATCGCGTCCCATGCTGGACGGCGACCGGATGCACAGCATCAAAGATCTGATTGCCCACACGGCGGGTGTGGAGGACGGCTGGCTGCACTACACGATTCTGCAAGACACGCCTGTAGAGGAAGGGTTTTCCGCGCTGAAAGCCGCCGGGAGCGGCCCGGCCTACGCCCCATTCCCACTTTCAGACCTGCTGGACTACTGGCGCGCGGTAGAGCAAAGCACCCTGACCTACCTCGCCACCCTGAGCGACGCCGATCTAGAAAAGGTTATTGAGGATTCGCCGGAAGAACACTTCAAACTGGATGGCCTGCTGTGGCACGTCATGTTGCACGAGGTCCGGCACACCGCGCAGATCGCCGCGCTGCTGCGGACACAGGGCATCGGGCCGCCGTCAATGGACCTGCTGTTCTATCTGCCGAATCTCAAAACGTAGGCGAGCACGAAAAACCCCCGCGTCTCGGCGGGGGCTGTTTGTTCCATCAGTTGAAAGGTGAGGCTCAGGCCGTGGTCTGCGGCATCGGCATCTGCGGGCTGGCAATCTTGGCCACCGCGTCGCGCACCACGTCGCCGGTGATCAGTTCCTGGGTCAGCAGCGCCTCGGCCACCTCGTGCATGGCGGCCTTGTACTCCACCACCAGGTCGCGGGCGCGGTCAAAAGCGTGGTTTAGGATGCGCTTCACGTCCTCGTCTACCAGTTGGCTGGTGTGTTCGCTGAACGCTTTGGGGCGGGCCATGTCCTCGCCCAGGAAGACCGGGCCGGAATCGCTGCTCAGGGCCATGTTCTTGAAGTTCTCGCCCATGCCCCACTCCAGCACCATCTTGCGGGCGATGTTGCTGGCTTTGCGGAAGTCGTCGGCTGCGCCGCTGGTCACGCTGCCCATGAAGACTTCCTCGGCGGCGCGGCCTCCCAGCGCCACCACCAGTTGGTTTTCCAGGCGTTCCTTGCTCATCAGCACCTGTTCTTCCGGCAGATAGAAGGCTGCGCCCAGGGCACGCCCACGCGGGATGATGCTGACCTTCTGGAGCTTGTCGCTACCGGGAATCACGGCTGCCGTGACGGCGTGTCCGGCCTCGTGGTAGGCGATGGCCTTCTTTTCCTCGGGGCTAACAGTCAGGGAGCTATTTTCCAGACCCAGGGTGATCTTGTCCAGCGCGCGGTAGAAGTCGCTCATGTCGATCTGGGTCTTGCTCAGGCGGGCGGCTTCCAGGGCGGCCTCGTTGGTGATGTTCTTGAGGTCCGCGCCGCTGAAGTACGGCGTGCTCTTGGCGACCTCATTCACGTCCACACCGTCAGCAATAGGCTTGTTGCGCAGGTGGACCTTGAGAATCGCCTCGCGCTCCTTCATGGTGGGCAGGTCAATCGTCACCTGACGGTCAAAGCGGCCAGGCCGCAGCAGCGCCGAGTCCAGCACGTCCGGGCGGTTGGTCGCGCCCAGCACGATCACGTTGCTGGACTTGTCGAAACCGTCCATCTCGGAGAGGATCTGGTTGAGGGTCTGTTCGCGCTCGTCGTGACCGCCGCCGATGCCCGCGCCGCGCTTGCGGCCAATCGAGTCGATCTCGTCGATGAACATGATTGCGGGCGCACTCTTGCGGGCGTCCTCGAACAGGGCGCGCACGCGGCTCGCGCCGACGCCGACAAACATTTCCATGAACTCAGAGGCACTGACCGAGAAGAACGGCACGTCCGCTTCCCCGGCAATCGCGCGGGCCAGCAGGGTCTTACCGGTGCCGGGAGGGCCGACCAGCAGCACGCCCTTGGGAATTTCCGCGCCGATCTGGTGGTACTTGCCGGGGTTCTTCAGGAAATCGACGACCTCGATCAGTTCCTTCTTGGCTTCCTCGTGACCGGCCACGTCGGTGAACTTGGTCTGCACACGGTTTTCCTTGCCGTACTTCTTGGCCTTGCTCTGCCCGAACTGCATCACGCCGTTCTGGCCGCCCTGGGCGCGCATAAAGAAGAAGTACATCAAGCCGATCAGCAAGATGATGGGCAGGAAGTTCAGCAGGATGCCGAGCCACTGGCTGGGGGCCTCGAAGCGGTAATCGACCTTCTGGGTTTCCAGCTCGGTGATCAGGCTGCTGTCGGGAACGGCCAGACTGCTGGGCAGCCGCACAGTGAAGCCCGGCACCGTTTTGGTCTGTGGCTGCTGGCCCGGATTGGTGGCCAGCTTGACCTCGGTGGGCGCTTTGAGGACCACGCTGGCGTTGTTCTCGCGCACCACGACCTGAGAGACGCTGCCCTGGTCCAGCAGGGTCTTGAATTCGTTGTAGTTGACATTGACCCGTCCGTTGGGCGTCTGAGAAAACATTAAAAACAGTGCCAGGACGAATAATACGATCAGCCAGGGATTAAGCCGCCTCAAGAACGTTCCTCCAGGGGGAAAGTGGGAAAATGGGGCGCAATTCGCCCCTTCTAGACTTGAGTGTACCAGACTCAAGGTGTATGAAATTGTCCCGCATTACAACTGGGGTTTGGGGGCTACCTTTAGCGTTCCGAAAGGTTGCCGCACACCTTGAAAAGCTGGGCCGTCGGCCTTTGCCGGGGCGCAGCGGCCCGCACACGGTCAACCCTCTAAAGGATGGACTATCCTGACGGGGAATGATTGATGCGGATACCACCTGGCAACAGGCTTGCACGGCCCTGGCGGGGGGCGACTACGAGACGGCCTTTGGAGTACTGGATTCGGCACTGGACGAGGCCATGCCACCTGAGAAGGGGCCGGGCAAGGCCGCACGGCCCACGGCGGCGCGCATCTGCCTGTATCTGGGCAGCCTGCACGCGCTGTACGGCGACGCGGCCACCGAGCAACTGAAAACGGCACTGACCGAGGCGCAGACGTTGGACCTGGCCACCCGCGAGCAGCCGCTGTATCTGGCCCTGAGCGCCGAACTCGACGCCCGCACGCGTGGCCCGGACGCCGCCCCACCTGCCGGGGCCGTGCGCGAGGCCGCCGACGCCGTGGTCCGTTTTCATGCGCTGTGTGCGCTGGCGCTGGCCGAGCAGCCGCAGGCGGCACTGGACCTTCACCTGGCGGCGGACGAGCTGCCCACGCACCTGCGCTGGCGCTTGCGCTCGTGGCAGGCCGACTGTCAGGAGCAACTGGGCCACACGGCGGACGCTGTTCACCTGTACGCCGAGGCCGCGCACCTGGCAGGCGGGCTGGACCGCGCGGTGATGTTGCAGGAGCAGGCGGCGCTGCTGATCCAGGACGGTCAGGCCGAGGAGGCCAAGAAGGTGCTGGACAGCGCGCGGCTGCTGTACGGCAGCAAACAGGCCCCGCAGATCAATGCCAATCAGGCCGAGGACGAGGGACTGAATCTGGCCACCTGGCATTACCTGCGCGCCCAGGCGCTGCTCCAGATGGGCCAGCCGGATCCCGCCTTCGAGATGATCCGCGAGGCAGACCGGCTGGAGCGGCAGCACGGGACGCCCGGCTATGTAGTGGCGCTGCTGCGCGGCCAGATTCTCAGCCACCTGGGACAGCAGGAACCCGCCATCGCCGCCTTCGAGGCCGCCCTGACCCTGGCCGAGGACGGGGACCGCCCCTACGCCAACCACGAGCTGGGCGTGGCCCTGCTGGACATGGACCGCCCGGTGGAGGCCCGCGACCGGCTGGAAGCCGTGTTGAACGAGGCCGATTACCCCTACCAGCCTGAGGTGCTGGCCGATATCGCCGAGTGCGACTACCGCCTGGGCCGCATGCCCGAGGCCCAACTGGCAGCCGAGCAGGCGCTGGCGCAGGGCGCGGTGATTCCCGCCAGCCTGGTGCTGGGCAGCGTGGCGCTGGATTACTTCCAACTGGACGACGCCCTGGAACACTACGAGCGCGTGGTGCGCGAGGCCGCCCCTGACAGCCGCGACTGGATCACTGGCCACCAGATGGCCGCCGACGTGATGGCCCAGCAGGGCTTCCCCAACCCCGCCGCCGCCGTCGCCCACGCGCAGCAGGCGCTGGCCCACACCCCCGAGAGCGACGACTGGCACGGGACCCTGCAAGACCTGCTGATCAAGGCACAGGGGCTGCTGGGGCCGCAGGACGGACGGATGCTGAATTAGATCACTTTTCAAAAGAATTATGGGATTTTGGCCGAACGGAGTAAGTGCATCTCCCCGATGCTTCCATTCGGACAAATCCTCTAACGCAATGCGTATCAGTCGGCGTTCCTCAAGCTGGGCGCGGGAATACCGTGGGTCGCCCGGACTTGCCGTCCACTCCTTCCACATTAGGCAGGGACGTTCTGCATCTCCACCCGCGTTACCCTCTGTCCATGACCCAGCCCCACAGCTTCTCTGCCCTCAAGGAATGGGACGCCCAGTGCCAGCTTCTGACCACTGGCCGCGTGTCGTTGCTGCTCCGCAAGGGCGGCATCATGGAAACGCACGACGGGTTTGAAGTCGAGCACCGCCGCTTTTTGCTGTATCCCACCTTCCTGCATCAGAACGCCGCCGAGTTGCAACCCCAGTACCTGCCGCTGCTGCGCCCGGACCCCGCCCCCGGCCAGATTGTGCTGCCCGCGCTGGCCGAGGTGCTGGCCGTGCAGAAGGTAGAGTCTCTGGCGGCGGCGCTGCGCCTGGAACCCCTGCAAGCGCTGAATGCCGGGGCCATTGAGCGGCGGTTTCATTACCGCAACCGCCCCTGGATTCACGCCCTGCTGCTGCGGGTGTGTCCGCTGAACGCGCCGCTGGTTGTGACCGAAACGCCGGACCTGCTGGGCTGCGTCAGTTGGGTGCCGCTGGGAGACGTGAAGGTGGAAGTGGGAGAGGCGGCGCTGGCCACATCGGAACTGGCAGCGCGGCGCAAAGAACTCGAACGGACGCTGGAGACATGAAAAAAGGGAGGCGCGTGGCCTCCCCGTTTGGCGTCCAGAGCCGCTTACTGCGCGTCCAGATCGTAGTTGTTTAGCACGGTGGTCTGGATGTTGCCGTCGGGATTGACCAGGTTCCAGCCCTTCTTGGTCCCGGCGAAGAACTGGTTGTCGCTCTGGGCAAAGGCCAGCCGCTTGCCATTGTCCTTGCTCAGCACGGTGTCCCCGGTGTCAAAGCGGTTGTTGTTGTTGGCGTCGCGGAATACCACGACGCGGTAGGTGCCGTAGGGCACGTTGCTGGGCAGGTCCAGGATGAAGCCGCCGGTCAAGAACTTGTCGATCAGTTGGCTCTCGGTGCCGTCTGCAGTGTACTTGCCAGCGTTAAAGCCGACCAGCGCCAGCCCCAGGTTCTGGTTGGTCTGGAAGCCGCGAATCTGGCCGGTCACGTCTTTTTTGGTGGGGTTGCCCGCCAGGGTACAC
The DNA here is from genome assembly GCF_000701425.1 of Deinococcus frigens DSM 12807. Lineage (GTDB taxonomy): Bacteria > Deinococcota > Deinococci > Deinococcales > Deinococcaceae > Deinococcus > Deinococcus frigens. Next base: position 63,000 of record NZ_JNIW01000016.1, read on the forward strand.
GCGCTGAGCGTCAGGGTGCCGAGGGCCAGGGGAATCAGGAACTTGTTCATAGAAATACCTCCGGTGAGAATGGTTACAAATCCAACGTCCCTACCGTAGCGGGCGGTAGTGGGCCTGCCTACGGACCAAGCCTTCCCGCTTAACTCATGGCTTGCTCACGCAAGGGCAGATTCGCACAGAGAAGCTGACGCGCCCTTGAGACAGTGGGGGGCACCTGAACGGGGGGGGCGGCCCTATACTCCGGACCATGCAGCGCCCGCCCTTCACCGCCCTCGCCGCCGTGTACGACGCGATCATGTCGGATGTGGAGTATGACTACTGGGCCGATTTTGTGCTGACCTACGCCCGAGATGGGGGCCTGAAGCTGGAGGACTCGGCGGCCCTGGACCTGGCCTGCGGTACGGGAGGCTTTACGCGGGAACTGACAGCAGCGGGCCTGCGCGTAACCGGTCTGGACGGCAGCGAGGACATGCTGCGCGAGGCACGGTCCAGATTGCCGGGGGTGGACTTCGTGGCAGGTGACCTGCGGACCTTTGACCTGTCAGCTCGCTTTGACCTGATCACCTGCGTCTTTGACAGCCTCAACAACCTGCTGACCGCCGAAGACCTGACGGCGGCCCTGACGCGGGCGCGGGCACACCTGAAACCTGGCGGCCTGCTGGCCTTCGACGTCAACACCCGCCTGGGCGTGCGCGAGTTGTGGGAGGACGACGCCATCGAGGGGCTGGCCCCGCTCCAGGGCGGCGGCGAGGTGCATTACCACTGGTCCCACCACCACGATGCCGGGGCCGATCTGGGCGTGGTGCAGGCGTTTTGCCGCATAGAGGAGGGCGGCGAGCTGCGCGAGTTCGTCGAGACCCACCGCGAGCGCGGCTACGATCCTGCCGATCTGGAAGGGCCGCTGCGGGCGGCAGGCTTTGCGCGCTGGGAAATCGTGGAATACCCCGATTACGCCCCGCCGATGCCGGATGTGCCGCGCGTCTGGGTCTTTGCGTGGGCAGTGGCTTGAGCGCCCTTCCGGTCCTGGGTGCGGGCGGTTGGGGAACGGCGCTGGCGGTGGGCGCGGCGCGCAGTGGCCGGGACGTCATCCTGTGGGCGCGGCGGCCAGAGCTGGTGGCCGAGTTGACCCGGACGCGCGTGAACGCCGACTACCTGCCGGACGTGACGCTACCGGACCCCCTGCGTTTCACGTCTGACCTGACGGAAGCCGTGAGTGGGGCCGACTTTGCCCTGGTGGCAGTCCCCAGCGTGGGCGTGCCGGAATTGCTGGAGCAGCTTCCGCGCACGCTGGGCGTGGTGCTGTGTGCCAAGGGGCTGGCCCCGGACGGCGGGCAACTGTCGGCCCTGGCCCGCCGGATGGGCTTTGGGCGCGTGGCCGTGCTGAGCGGCCCCAACCTCGCGTCTGAAATCGGGGGCGGCCTGCCTGCGGCGACGGTGGTGGCCAGTGCCGATCAGAAACTGGCCCTGGCAGTGCAGTCGGCCCTGATGTCCCCGGCCCTGCGCGTGTATACCAGCGCGGACGAAGTGGGCGTGGAACTGGGCGGCGTCCTGAAGAACGTGATGGCGCTGGCCGCCGGACTGGTGGACGGCCTGGAACTGGGCGACAACGCCAAGGCCGCTTTAATCACCCGTGGCCTGCGCGAGATGCGCCGCTACCTGCTGGCCCTGGGCGCGCAGGAGGACACCGTGTACGGCCTGAGTGGGCTGGGCGACCTGTTCGCCACCGCCACCAGCCGCCTCAGCCGCAACCGCGCGGCAGGTGAGGCAATGGCGCGCGGTCAGAATCCGTCCCAGGGCGCTCAGGTGGTGGAAGGGCTGCGGACGGCGGGCCTGCTGGACGCCTGGGCCAGCGCGCACGGCTTTGACCTGCCCATCGTACGGGCGGTGGCGCGGGTGGCCTCGGGCGAATGGACCCTGGACAGCGGGATCGCCAGCCTGATGGAGCGGGACGCCAAGGCGGAGGAACACGGCTAAGGTTGAGCCTGTCTGGACGTTCTGCCGCAGTCCCTACAGGCGACGATCACATCAACCAAAGCTCCTCTCGACGCCTACAGCGGCTGTTTCGCCTGGCGTTGCAGGACGTGAAAAATGCCGCATCTTGTATAACACCTAAGATTCACGTACAAGCCCTTGTACCTACCGGGTGCCAGTGGTACAGTCAGGCCCTAGTCGGACACCGTGTACTCATCTGAGCCTATTGCTCCCTATCAAGCCGCCGTCCTACCGGGTCGGTATGGCCGCCTATTGTCACCCCTGTCCGCCGCCTCTCTTTTTCTCTCTTTGCAAGGAGCCTCGCCATGACCACCCTCCCCGCTCAGCCGCTGACCACCTTCGACGACAACGCCCAGCACATTGCCAGGCGGCAGTATTTGCAGCCGAACGACGGCGACATCGGCGGCATGTTCCGGCGGATTGCCAACTGGGTGGCGGGGGCGGAAGCTCCCGAAGCGCGGCTGTCCTGGGCGCAGAAGTACTACGACCTGATGGCGGGCAAGAAGTTCTGCCCCGGCGGGCGCGTGCTGGCGGGGGCGGGGACGCAGCACGGCAACGTCCTGAACTGCTTTGTGCAGGGCGCGACAGAGCATGAGCCAGCCTCTTTTGAAGGCGTGATGGAAGTCGCCAAGAAGCTGGCGCTGGTGACCAAGGTGGGGGGCGGCAACGGCGTCAACCTGGACGTGTACCGCCCCCGCGCCGAGGGCAGTCGTCCCGATGCGGGCGTGCGCGGCTGGGCCTACATGGCGGCCAGCCACGCCGACGTGACCGATTTCATAGAGGGCCTGATGCGCCCGCCCACCCAGCCGGACGGCGACAAGCAGCCGGTAGCCGTCCGCAACTGGACCCGTGTGGTCTACGGTCAGGCGATTGCGCCGGAACTGGTGGCGCTGGCCCGCGCCAACGGCGTGCAGATCGTGCGCGCCCTGCCCGAGGGCGTGCAGGGCGTGCCCGACGATATGGGCGGCATCGTGGACGCGGCCCGCAAGGTGGCCGAGGACGCCAAGCTGGGCCTGGAACCCCGCCTGGATTTGTCCGAGATGCGCGCCGAGGGTGCGCCGATCAAGGGTTCAGGGGGCACCAGCAGCGGCCCGGTCAGCTTTTTAATGGAAATCTTCGATAACTTCCTGGTGTGGGCCAACCGGGGCGCGGAGGAAGCGGGGCCGATCAATACGCTGCGGTTTGTTTACGCGCCAGTGTTGCGGGTGGTCAGGCAGGGAGGAACCCGGCGCGGCGCAGGGATGGCCACCATCGCCATCAGTCATCCCGACGTGTTGGATTTCCTGACCGCCAAGGATCTGGACCGCGAGGCGTCCGAGGGGGATATCTCTACCTTCAACATCTCCATCCTGATTACCGAGAAGTTCTGGGAGACGCTCCAGGCAGGGGGCGTGTGGCCCATGACCGCGCAGGAGGTGCCGGGCAAGTATTACCTGGCAAAGCAGGAGGGAACCTTCGAGGGACAGTTCCCCGAATTGCCAGACCGCGATGAGGACGGGGCGCGCGGCGTGCCGGTGTATTCGGTCGGCAAAGGCAAGAGCGCCCAGAGCGGCATTCCCGCCGCGTGGCTGTGGGACCAGATCGCCCAGCATGCCTGGAGCACGGGGGAGCCGGGCCTGATCTTCAATGACCGCGTGAACGAATTCAGCGCCCTGAAGAACCTGGGGGAGCGGTATGAGATTCGCAGCACGAATCCCTGTGTAACTGGGGATACCCTGGTGGCGGTGGCCGATGGGCGCGGCGCAGTCAGCTTCCGCGAACTGACCGAGGCAGGCGCAGACGTTCCCGTGTACGCGAGGGATGACCGGGGCAATGTTGCTGTGCGCTGGATGCGAAACCCCCGCGTGACGGGCTACGCCCAGCCGATTTACGAGGTGACTTTTGACGACGGCCTCAAGACTCGCGTGACGGGCAACCACCGCTTCAACCTGACCGACGGCACTGCGCGTGAGGCGCTGGAGCTACGGGCCGGGGATTCGGTGGCGTCGATGACGCGCTTCGAGGGGAACTTTGACGATGCGTTTGGGTTTGCCGGGAAGCGCAGTCAGGATTACGCCTGGTTGACTTCGGGGCAGGGGCAGCCTGTGGGCGAACACCGCCTGATTGCCACGTTTGCCGCCGGGCGCTCACTGCTGCCGGGTGAGGTGGTGCATCACCGTGATTACAACGGCCTCAACAATCATTCTTCCAATCTGGAAGTCATGGGCCGGGAAACCCACGCGGAACTGCACCGCGCCGACATGCTGGGCGACAACAACCCCATGCGTGATCGCTGGTGGGGCCAGCTCAGCGACGGGCAGAAGGACGCTCACCGCGCAAAGATGAGCGAGGCGACTTCCGGCGAGCGCAATGGCCGTCACTCTGGCCTGAGCCATGCGGAGCTGGAAGACGCCGCCCGCGAGCTGATTGCGGCGCTGGGCCGGGGCTTCACCAACCGGGAGTGGCAGGCATTTGCCGGGGAGCGCGGCCTGCCCCAGAGCTTCTCTGGACACCGCAGCGCCGAGTTGGGCAGCGTCAACGCCCTGTCTGAAGGGGTGGCGGCTGAACTTGAACTGCCTGCTCTGCCGCGTGGCGTGGGCCAGTCTCGCCAGGCCGTCCATAATTTTGAGCTGTACGAATTGGCGCTGGCTTCGGGTTACGTCGCAGTGCGGCACGAGGGCAACTTCTACCCCATCGTGACCCGTGCCTGTGAGGACTGCGCTGCCCACTACGAGCAGCCCTGGAACCGCCGCGAGGTCAGCTACTGCCGCCCGTGTGGCCTTAAGCGCGCCTCTGCAATGGGCCGTCCCGGAGCTAGGGCCGCCATGACACGCATCAGCGAGAACACCGCCGGGCAGCAGGTTCGCGCCTTCAATGACCTGAAGTTCAGCCTGGGCCGCCGCCCCCTGAAGCAGGAATGGGAAACCCACTGCCGCACGGCGGGCGTGCCTGTTCGTCTGCATCCTGGCGGACTGCCCACCTACTCGGCCCTGACCGAGCGGGCCAGTGTGGCGAATCACCGTGTAATCTCGGTGGAATATGTTGGGATTGAAGATGTTTATAATGGTACGGTGGATGATTTCCATAATTACTATATTGGGCATCATCAGGTGTCTGGAAGTCATCAAAAATCCCGATTTAGCTACGTAAACACCCAAAATTGTGGCGAGATCCCACTCACCATCGGGGAACCCTGTGATCTAGGGGCGATCAACCTCGCCGCCTATGTCCACAACAGCAGCTTCGACTACGCCACCTTCCGGGCCGATGTCCGTACCTGCGTGCGCTTTCTGGACGACGTGCTGGACGTGAACGTGTTTGCGCTGGAGGACAACCGGGTGGCCAGTCAGGACCTGCGCCGCCTTGGATTGGGCGTGATGGGACTGGCCGACGCTTTAATCAAGCTGGGGCTGCGCTACGACAACGAGGCGGGCCGCGAGACGATCATGGAAATCATGTCGGCGCTGCGCGAGGAGGCGATTGCCGAGAGCGAACGCCTGGGCGAGGAGCGCGGCGTCTACGCGGTGTACGCCCGCAACGAGGCCAAGATGCCGCACGCGCCGAGGCGCAATGTGGCGGTGCTGACCGTGGCCCCCACCGGCACCACCTCCATGCTGATGGGCGTCAGTTCCGGCATTGAACCCGTCTTCTCGCCCTTTATCTGGCGCAAGATCGGCAGCGAGTACCGGGCGCTGCTGGCCCCCCTCTTCGTGGAGTTGCTGGAAACCTACCCCGCCCCCGACGGCGTACAGAAGGACGGCGGCTGGGACTGGGACAAGGTGACGGAAGCCGTGAGCGAGAACCACGGCAGCGCGGTGGGCCTGCCCTTTATCCCCGACGCCCTCCAGCAGGTCTTCGTGTGCGCCCACGACATCGCGCCGCAGGATCATGTGCGGATGCAGGGAACGGTGCAGCGGGCCTTTGATGCGGACGGATTTGCGGGCAACAGCCTGTCCAAGACCATCAACCTGCCCAACAACGCCACCGTGCAGGACGTGCAGGACGCCTACAGCGAGGCGTACCGCACCGGCTGCAAGGGCATCACGGTCTACCGCGACGGCTCACGCCAGTTTCAGGTGCTGAGTACCAGCAAGACCAAGGAAGAGAAGACCGAGGACGCCCCCGCGCAGGCCGCTGCCGAAGTGATGGGCGAGGAAGCTCCGGCCCAGCCCAGAGCGGCCCAGCCCGCCGCCTCCACAATCCACAACCCACAACCCACAACCTCCGCGAAGCCGCAATATGACCGTCCCGCCCGCCTCTCCGGCATCACCGACATGGTCAAGCTGACCGATCCCACCAGCGGGCACCGGCGTTCGTTCCTGGTTACGGTCAACCACCTGAACGGCAAGCCGGTGGAGGTCATGGTCATCAGCGGGCGCGCTGGCGACGAGGCCAATGCCGACAGCGAGGCGCTGGGGCGCGTGGTCAGCATTGCCCTCCAGCACGGCGTTCCGGCCCAGGCGCTGATCAAGACCCTGCGCGGGATCAACGGCGGGCTGTACGGCAGCTACAACGGGCGACTGGTGGGCAGCAAGGCAGATCTGATCGCCGTGGCGCTGGAAACCTTCCAGAAGGACATGGCCGCCGGGCAGATATCGGCGCAGGAAGCGGCTGGCCTGCCGCCCCTGGCCGGAGGCAGCGGCGTCAGCGTGTCAGGTGTCAGTGTGGAGGGCATGGACGGCGCAACCCGCGAACGTTGCCCCGTCTGCGAGGAACGGGCCGTGATTCGGGAAGAGGGTTGTTTGAAGTGCCAGGCTTGTGGGTATAGCAAGTGCGGGTGAAAAATCGTGACTGTCAAACAATTAGTCGGTCTTACTAACGCCCGTTATGGAGCATGGATCGTCAATATTGGTCAAGCTCTCAGCCACCATGCGACTTCTGAAGATCTATCACGATTGGAAGAGATTATTACCGCGAGCAAAATGGGGAAGTTCCTCCAAACGATTGTGACAGATAAAGAAAAGACTATTTCAGCACAACAAATCGCTGCGTATGGACATGCATGCAAATTGGGCCGTAAGACCGTCCAAAAATCCTTAGAAGAGTTCAGACGACTTGGTATTATCGACTCAAATGTGGAAATGACGGAGTATAGAATCCTTAGTAGAGATGGCATACGAGTTTTAGATGCTGTTTATCAGATACTCAGTTACGAAGGGATGGCAACCGATTTAGAAATGCTAGCTATCCACTTTATGGAATTTCTTAATATCAGGCCAAGAGAAATTAAGGAAATTAGCAGATATTGTTTATCGCTGAATCTAGGTAGTGAGGTGGATTTAAAAATACTTATTAGAATTTTTACAACGTATAACTTAATCACGCTTATTGAAGATGGAGAGGGAGGCCAAGTCTATTTTAGCTTATTCCAAAACAAATCTGTAGATTTTGATAAGGATATCAATGTCCTCTTGCGATTGGTAAATCCTATCGTTCAAGAACAAATTGATGGACTTGTTGGAAAAATTTACAGAATTGCGGGACTATTGAAAGAAAATTGCGGTGTACCAGATGAAATTATACAATTGGCAGCCAATTTAGGATTAATCGAAGTTGTGACAGTTAACAGCGCCGGATCTGGACTTATTAGCGCAGATTTTGTTATGCCTCCTTCTGTCAAAATTAAAGGTATGAATATGGATACTCTCGAAGATGACATATTCCATAATGCAAAACTACTTTTGTCTTCAATCAGATTTGGTGAACAAAGGTCAATAGCTAGCAGAGGAAGAATAATGGATCCAGTAATCCTGATGTCCAGATTGATCGAGGATAATGAGGTTGGGCCATGTACAGCCATTGGCGAAGATTATGTCGTTTTGGAGACAGAAGGAGTCATTGAAACAAATAAGGCAGAGCATAAAACAGGCGAGCAGTATTACATGTCTCTCAGAAGGAGAGAGCCTGCCGTAATTGTCAAACGGCTCTTAGAGAGTGGATTCAGGGAAACTCACAAAAATACTGGGGCCACTCAAGATATTGCGTTTCCAACATCTTTTAATCCTCCGGAAATTTTTAAGGTGGTCTCTAGTTCCCAGCTTAATAAGTCAACGACTGAAGCTCGTCAACAGCTAATACTGGAACTTCGGACGGCAAGACATGACCGTTAACGCTGGGATGGGACTTGAAATAAAGGTGGCAGCTTATTTTCAGTCCTATGGATATTATGTAAAAAGAGGAGTAAGTGTGACGAGTGGAGTAGACAATTCTGATGCGACTGACGTAGACGTCGTGGCAGTAAATTTCACTCCGACGGACGCTGAAGAACGTGTAATCGTTGACTGTAAAGACCGAGAAAGACCGAAACCATATGAGAGAATTCTTTGGGTAAGCGGCCTAAAAAAATATGCCAGTGCTAACAGGGCTGTTTTCTCAGCACCTCGAATTCCCTTACATGCTCGTGAATTTGCTATGAGGGGAGGTGTTGAAATATTAGATTCACCCACTATTGATGAGAGAATTGAATCAAAAAAGTATATAGATTATGGGTATGGCGCTGCAAGCCATTCATTAACGGTAGAACTAGAGAGAAAGTGGTCTTCAGTAAGATCTCAGAATCGAGAGCTAAAGTCTTCTTATACGGACATGCTTTCTACAGTCATTCATGGTAATCCAGTCACGAACTTAAATAGAATAATTTCTTATGCTATCAGTGTATACAATATTAAACCTTCCAACTCTGACATTGCATGGTTGAAAAGACACATATGTCTTGAAGGGGCGTCACTATTTGCTCTCATGCTGGCGCGCATAGCATCTGAAACCAGAATTCTTAGATCTACGGATAGAGAGGATAACATTAGGAAGAAACTTACATATGGTGAAATTAATCCAAATGTGATTGAAAGAATTTTCCGTATTGCCGGATTGGGTGACGATCCTATAGCAGCCCCAGATTATTCGACAAATATCATAGAGATCATAAACGAATATACGGGTTCTTCAACTATGAATTTAGTACCTTTCAACACTGACTTATACATTTTCGGTCACTGCCTACTCAAAACGGGTGGAATATCAGAAGATCCAGCATATCAAATTGCATTTCCGGCTATTGAGAAGGACGCAAAATCTATTATTTCGGCATACTGCTATGCTACAAAAATACCTTTAGATTATATACTGAGACGAGAATCTTAAATATTCGCATTTTTGAACTGTTTTTTCGATTTACTTAATATCATAGTGACTTAATAGTCACGCTCCAGCTTCCGCTGCTGCCCACGGTGTTTTTGAAGCTGGGAGGGCGGGGGCGTTTTTGAATGCCAACCGCCACGATCCGCTCTTTCTTACTTTGCTACACTGAAGTAAGGAGCCAAGCCATGACCACCACCCGCAAAGTCACCGCCGCCATTTCCAGTAAAAGCCAGCTCACCCTGCCCCGCGCCGTGCGTGAACGGCTGGGTGTGGACAGAGGTGACCTGGTGGAATTCACGCTGGACGAGCAGGGCGTCCATCTGCTTCCGCTGCGAAAAGGTGACAATCCTTTTCTGACCTGGCTGGCCCGCACGCCTGCCCCAGCCCAGGCCACCACGGCGCAGACCACCGCAGCGCAGACCACCGCAGCACAGGCCACCGCAGCACAGGCCACCGCAGCACAGGCCACCGCAGCACAGGCCAGCGCCGACGCCCGTGGGGCACGGCACGCTGGCCTTGACCCGGAGGAACGTCGTCTTCTCCAGGCTGGGCCGGGCGCACGGGTGGTCTGTCTTGGTGACCTGGATCTACAGGACGCTGCCGAGACTGGCCCCTGATCACCGCCATTGACACCAACGTGCTGGCCCTGATCTATGACCACGCGCCAAACGCGCCGGAACTGGGCCGCGCCCTGTACCGCCTTGCCGCAGACGGCGTGCTGGTGATCTGCGGCGTGGTGTACGCGGAACTGCTGGCCGGGCCAGAACGTCCCAAAACAGAGCTGGACGCCTTCTTGCAAGCGGTTGGGATCACGCTTGACCCGGATATGGGTGAGGTGGTCTGGGCCGAGGCAGGCCGGGCCAATGCCGACTACCACGCCCGGCGGCGTGCAGGCGGCTTTCCCCAGCCCAGACCCGTGCTGCCCGATTTTCTGGTGGGCGCACACGCCCTGCACCGCGCAGATCGCCTGTATACCGAGAATGTCGGTGATTTCAGCGATTTTCCGGCGTTGACGGTGATTGAGGCATTGCGCTGAGTTCGCTTTCTCCTGTTACCCTCAGACCATGAACCTCGACGACTACCGCCGCCCCAGCCCTGCGCGCCTCCGTCTGTACCTGTCGCTGCTGCTGATGCTGGTGCTGACCGCCATCGTCGGGCGGCGGCGCGACGGCGATCTGGGAACCGTGGAAACATTGAAACGCAGCTCGTTCGCGCGAATCATGTTCATGGACATTGGCGCACTCAGCACGCTGGGGGCGCTGTATCTGGTGCTGAACGGCAAGTCGCGGGTGCGTGTCCCGGCGGCGGTGGCCTCGCTGGCGGTGGGCAGCTTCTCCCTGTTGCCCGCCCTGGCCTACGAAGACTGGAAGGCCATGCAAGAAACAGAGAGCGGAAAGCAGACGGCAGAGGGGTAAAACCGCTGCTGTCGGCGGCACGAAAGGGCGGAAAACAAAAAACCCGCCCTTTGCGGACGGTGATAAGGAAAATATAGCGCGGAATGCGGCGAATGTCAAATTTATACATTGGGTCAAAATTTCCGCGCTGGGACGGCATAAATCTCGCTGTCCATTGACTGCATTTGCATACGCTGAACTGAAGCAAGTCGCCTTGCCCATCCCCTCTCCCCACGTGGGAGGGGGAGGAGCCGCGCAGCGGCGGGGGTGAGGGGGCCACCCAGCCGCTCCAGAAACGAAAAACCCGCCCTCTCGGACGGTGATAAGACAAATATAGCGTGGAATGCGGCCTATGTCAAACTTATGCATCGGGTCAAAATTCCTGCACTGGGACGACGAAAAAAAGAGGCTGTCTCGATCTGACTTGCATAAGGGGCGGCCCATTTCAGTCTGACCGCCCCCGCTCCTGCCTAGTGCGCCACTTCCACGGCGCGGCTTTCGCGGACCACCGTGACCTGCACCTGCCCCGGATATTCCATGTCCTGCTCGACTCGTCCGGCGATCTCGCGGGCCAGCAGAACGGCCTGCGCATCGGTGACCTTCTCGGGCTGCACGATCACGCGAACCTCGCGCCCGGCCTGGATGGCGTAGGCCTGCTGCACGCCAGGGAAAGAAACCGCGATCTGCTCCAGTTGCTCCAGACGGCGCACGTAGGATTCCAGCTCCTCGCGCCGCGCGCCGGGCCGGGCCGCGCTGATGGCGTCGGCGGCGGCCACCAGCACGCTGTACAGCGTCTCGCCGTTTTCGGGGTCATGGTGGTGGGCAATCGCGTCGATCACTTCGGGCAACTCACCGAAACGCCTGGCGAGGTTGATCCCAATTTCGACGTGCGTGCCGTCGATCTCGCGGTCAATGCTCTTGCCCACGTCGTGCATCAGGCCAGCGCGGCGGGCCAGCCCCGCGTCCAGCCCCAGCTCATCGGCCATGATGCCGGTCAGGTGCGCCACCTGAATGCTGTGTTTCAGGACGTTCTGGCCGTAGCTGGTGCGGAAGTACATGCGCCCCAGCAGTTGCGTCAGCCCCGGCTTGACCCCCAGCACGCCCGCCTCGATGGCCGCCTCCTCGCCCTGCGCGTGAATAAAGGTCTTCATCTCGTCCTGCGCCTTGTGGACCATCTCCTCGATGCGGGTGGGGTGAATGCGCCCGTCGGCCACCAGCGCGTCCAGCACATGCTTGGCCACCTCGCGCCGCACCGGGTTAAAGCTGGACAGAATTACGGCCTCGGGCGTGTCGTCGATGATCAGGTCCACCCCCGTCAACGCCTCGAAGGCGCGGATGTTGCGGCCCTCGCGCCCGATCAGGCGGCCTTTCATGGCGTCGTTGGGAATGGGCACCACCGACACGCTCAGCGCAGCGCTCGTCTCGGAGGCGCTGCGCTGGATGGCCTGGGCGATCACGTGGCGGGCGTGCCGCTTGGCCTCTGCCGTGGTGCGCTCCTGCATGGCCTTGACCCGGATGGCCTTCTCTTCTTCCAGCTCGTTTTCCAGGCGGCCCATGATCTCGTCGCGCGCGGCCTGCGGCGAGAGGCCCGCGACTTCGTACAGCCGCAGGTCCACCGCCCGGCCCCGTTCGGTTAGGTCCGCCTCGTGTTCGGTCAGGGTGCGCGAGCGTTCCTCCACCCGTTCTTCCACCGAATCGAGCTTGTCGCCGCGCGCGTCGAGTTGCTCGGCCCGCCGGTTCAATCTCTCGACCTCGCGCTTGAGTTCCTCGCGTTCGGCGCGGATTTCCTTGCGGTCTGCGCCCAGCGTCTCGCGGTCACGGGACACCTCGGTCTTGGCCGCCGTGCGCTCGGCCTCGGCCTGCGTGCGTAACCGTGCGATTTCCTCGCGCTCTGCGCCGAGTTGCGCGCCCAGCGCCGTGACCTGACCCTCACGCTCCCCGGCCTCTTGCATCCTCTTCGCTGCGTCCTGTCTGGCCTGGTCGGCCTGCTCCCGCGCTGTCCGCACCTCGGCCTGCGCCGCCATGCGAATGCGCTCTGCTTCTGCGCGGGCTTCGCGTTGCAGGCGGTCGTCGGTGGCGGCCCGCTCCCGCAGGCCCCGCGACTGCCCCCCGAAAAACCCTCCGACCAATCCGATCAGGAGCGCCACGATCACCCACAGCATCGTTGGCATAACTGACTCCTTGTGGTTCTGTTTCAGGGCGGCGGGGACCTTGAGACGGTCCGCCCCGCCCCGCAAAAAAGTGAGAAAAGACGAACGCCGCGTGAATTCGGACGTTCGCCTTGCAGTCTAGCCCCAAAGCTGAAGTTTAGGAGTGCTGGCCTCACCTGAGTATCTGGGGGAGGGTTGTGGGAATGCACAGGAAACGGCGAGGGCAGAGGTGAACCCTGTGTCTCTGCCCTTGCCTGTTGTTTTGTAGAGGGCTATTTCGAAACTTTACTTCAGTGTGTCGCCAAAATAGTTCAGCATCTCTTTCCGGGCGTCGCGGCTGGCGTAGGTGTCCGCAATCTTGCCGTCCTTGAGCAGGAAACTGTGCGGCTCGCCCTGATAGACCGTCAGCTTGAAATTCTTGTTGGCCGCGTCCAGTTTCTGCGCGTAGGCGTAGATGCTGGCAATTGGGCTGGGCTGGTCCCTGGTCCCGTGCAGGATCAGCATGGGCGCGCTGAGGTCCCCGATAAATTCAGCGGGCGCTTTGGGCTGGGTGGCCGAGCCGCCCGAATCGGGGAAGCCGTACCACGCCACGCCCGACTTGAACTGTTTCATCTGCGGCAGCAGCAGCATGGTGTAGCGTCCGCCCGCGCAGAAGCCGGTCAGGCCCACGGCGTTCATATTCACGTCCCCACGCGCCGCCAGGGTTTTCAGGCCGTCTTCCACCAGCGCCCTCATCACGTCGTCACTGGGCTGTTTCTCGAAGGTCTGCCAGCCCAGCGCCAGGGTCACGTACCCGGCCCCGGCCATCTCGTCCACCAGATCGCGGTAGCCCTGTTCCAGCCCGTTAAAGGAGTGCAGCAGGATCACGGCGGCCTTGGGAGTGGCGCTGGCTGGGGCGGCCAGATAGCTCTTGTAGACCTTGCCACCGCTGGTCACGTCCAGATCAGCGCCTTTCACGGCCTGACCCAGCGCCAGCGAGGAAAGGGCGAGGGCCGAGACGGTCAACATTTTGTTCAACATGAGTATAACCTCCGCCGTCCACCTTAACGGGACAGCCGAGGGCGTGAGGTGGGCGGTGATACTGGATTAAGAATGCTTCAGGGAATGGGGGAGTGCAGTAAAGGTTCAGTGCTGCCCCGCCAGTTCGTGCAGGCATTTGCCCTCCTCCACGGTGACTGGCACCAGGCCCAGCCGCAGCAGATATGGCTTGCCCGTCCCCGCCTGCCGATGTTCCAGGCTCAGCGGGCGCAGACGCATCAGCATCAGGATCAGTTCGCGCTGAACTGCTCTGGCCTCTTCCTCCGTGAGGGTAAAACTGGCGTCGGCATCCAGCATCAGGCCCACTGGTCCCTGATAGCGCACGGCGGCGTCGATCAGCTCCGCGCCCTCATAACTGGTGTCGGTTTGCCAGTGGCCCTCCGGCGCGAGGTACAACCTGACGCCCCACTCGCGCCCGGCGGATTGTTTACGGTGCAGCCGCTCAAACTCACGGGCGCTGGCCTGCCGGAACAGTTCGGCATAGTGGCCTGCGTAGCTGCCCGATAGTTCATCCAGCGTGACCGCGTCGGTGGCGCTGAACGGCACGAAAAAGGTGGATGCGACGGCGGCGTAGACCTTAATGGCCCGCCCGGCGCGTCTGTCCTCGCGTACGATTTGCAGCAGACCCGCGCCGCAGAGCGCCAGCACTTCGCGGTGAACGATACGGAGATCCGCCCCCGTCCGGCGAGCCGCACCCGACACGCTGTTTTCTCCGGCCAGGAAAGCTCCAAGCACCCGACGGGTCCGCCCCCGCATCAACAAGCGAACGGCGGCGGGATCGGTGACAGTCAGCGGGCTACTCACGCTGAGAGGTTATGCGGTGAGTAGCGTCAGAGGCAACGTAAGGCATGACCGAACTCCTTGACCTGACCCCACGTTTTCGCACCTTCTACGCTCTGGCTCAGGGCGTCGCGCCGGACAGACGGTGGGGACTGTGGCAGCAGCATTACGGATTCGCCGCCGTGCCTCCTGTCCCGGAAGGTCAGGCTATGGCGCGCAAGCTCTTGGGCGACGCCTGGGACCGCTATGCCGGGCTGCCGCATGCTCTGGAAGCCGAGGCGCACAGGCTGCTGGGGCAGGACGAGGCCGCCGCCCCCCCTCTGGAATTGCTGCTGGGCGCTCCCGTTCCCCCGCACCGCCTGGTGGCCTACGTGGGCGGATTCGAGGACAATGCCTTTGCCTTCAGTGATCCGCAGCCTACCCTGTGTCTGCCCGTGGAGATGGCAGCGACAAAGGCGGGCGTCATCCTGACCCACGAGCTAACGCATCTGGTCCACCACACGTTCAGCGGCAGTCTGGGTAGCTGGACGCGCGCGCTGGGGGCCACCATCGTTCAGGAAGGACTGGCAATGCGGGCCACCACTGTCCTTCACCCGGACGCGCCCCTGGTCTGGCGAGTTGGGGAAAGGGCGTGGCTGGACGCTTGCCAGAACATTCGTACCGAACTGATCGAAGACGCCCTGGCCTCCCTTGAAGATTCTGACGATGCGACGCTTCTCCGGTTCATTCGCCCCCACCCGCAGTTTCATCTGGAACGCACGGCCTATGCTCTGGGCTGGTGGCTGGTGGAGGACTGGTTGAAACAGGGCCGGACGCTGGCCGCCCTAGCGCGTGTGCCAGAGGCAGAGTTGCCAGGCGTCGTCCGAACCTGGATGACCTACACGGCGCAAAGGAAAAACCCCCACCACAATGGGCGGGGGCCTGTTCAAACCGGAAGTTAAACTCAGCTTCCTTTCTGGGCGTGGACCACCAGTTTCATGGGGATGGTCACTTCGGGGTGGGCGCGGTAAGCGATGTCGTACTCGCCGATGTCCTTGACGGTCTTGGGCATCTCCAGCTTGCGCTTGTCGATGTCGAAGCCCAGTTGGTCCAGTGCGCCCGCCACGTCGGCGTGGGTCACGGCCCCATAGATCTTGCCTTCACCCGCGCGGACGCTCATTTCCACGGCGACTCCGTTCAGGCGGCTGGCGAGGTCTTCGGCGGTGGCCTTTTCCTGGGCCTGAATCTTCTGGCGCGCGCGGATGCGGGCTTCCAGGCTCTTCATGTTGGCGGCGGTGGCGGACGTGGCGATGCCCTGCGGAATTAGCCAGTTGCGGGCGTACCCGCTTTTGACCTCCACAATGTCGCCGGTTTTGCCCAGCTTGCCGGGTTCCATCAGAATGACTTGCATTGGCAGCGCCTCCTTACTTCCGAACCAGTTTCTCGGTGTAGGGCAGCAGGGCCAACTGACGCGCGACCTTGATGGTCTGCGAAATGCGGCGCTGGTGCTTGGCCGAGAGGCCGGTGCGGCGGCGGGGCAAGATCTTGCCGGTGTCAGAGACAAAACGGCGCAGCATCTTCACGTCTTTGTAATCGGTAATTTCAAGTTCCCCGATGGAGAAGGGGTCAACCTTGGGCTTGCGGGGACGTTTCGGTCCCTTGCCACGCGGTTTGCGGTCACTGGATTGCGTCATGGATTCCTTGTGCCTGCTGGGTTCCTACAAATAGGTCAGAACGGCAGGTCTTCTTCTTCCGGTGGGAAATCGTCGAGACCTTGGTCTATATCTAAGCCGCCCGAACGGTTCCCCGTGTTCGCCGCCTGATTCTGGCTCTGGCCGTAGCCGTTGCGCTGGGGGCGCGCCGCACTGCTCGCGGTCTGCGTGCGAGGTCCGGCGGGGGTGGCTGCGGAAGCACCGGCTCCCGCGCCTCGGGACAGGGCTTCGACTCGCGTCGCCTCTACTTTGGTGGAGTTTCGTTTGTTGCCGTCCTTGTCGGTCCAACTCTCGTTGACCAGACGGCCCTTGACCATCACGGGGTCACCCTTGCGCAGCTCTTTCATGGCCTCGGCCATTTCGCGCCACAGGGTCACGTCGATCCAGTGGGTCTTTTCCTGCTTGTTCCCCTGACGATCATTCCACGTTTCGTTCACGGCCAGGCCGATCCCGAGCACGGCGTCTCCGGCGGGGGTGTAGCGCAGTTCGGGGTCGCGGACGACGTTGCCGATCAGTGCTACTTCATTCATCCCGTTGCCCATGCGAACGCCGCCTCCGGCGTCCTGGATCAGTTCGGGCTGGGCGTCCAGACCTTCCATGCGCAGGGCCTTGACCTTGACTGCGCTGCGCTTGCCGCCTTCCGGGGCGTCCCAGGAGCTGTAGTCCAGAGTCCCCTCAACCATCACGGCGTCGCCGCCCTTCAGGTTGCGCTCGGCCTGCCATTCGGCGGGCTTGCCCAGAATGGACACGCGGTGGTACCACGGCAGGTTCCGCTCACGTCCGTCGTTGCCGACGATCCGGTCTTCTCCGGCCACAGTGGCCTCGAACACGGCAGTTCCGTTGGGGGTGTAACGCAGTTCGGGGTCGCGGGCGAGCGCCCCCACTAAATACACATGGTTCATGCCTCGGGCCATAACAGTGTTCTCCTTGGTGGCTGGCTGGACGCGCGGCGGCGTCCGTAACTGGGTGCTCTAACGTGGCTGGCGGATGTGGCCCTGTGCAGGTCATCAAGACATGCGGGTTGGAAAGACTGTAACAAGTTGACCGGGTTCTGTCAAGAGCGTAATGCTCCCAGCGGGATCAGGCCTTCTTGGTCTTCCATTCCGGGCGGTCCTTGACCACCAGGACGCGGCGCACGTGGTCGCGCAGACGCAGGGTGCTGGCGATTTCCTTTTCGGGGTTGCCGCCCACCTTGATGGTGTACATCAGGTAATAGCCCTCGCGGTCCTTGTCGATGGCGTAGGCCAGTCGGCGGTTGCCCACGTCGTCCAGACTTGCCATCTCGGCCCCGTTGTTCTTCAGGGTGTTCTCGATGTAATCCTTCTCGGTTTGCACCTGCTCGGCGCTGAGGTTGGGGTTCAGGATCAGGTTCAGGTCGTACTGGTTCATAATTCACCTCGCTTTACACGGTCTCTTTGGCAAGTTCACGCCTCGCCAGACAGCGCAACTCACCACATTATCAGAGGGTAGAGGAGAGTGCTAGAGGGATGGGGGAAAGCTTCTCTCTGGTTTTGGGGTGGCTGTCACGCTTTAACCCCTCCGACGCTGCGCGCCACCTCCCCTTATTGATCACGGCGTAAATACAGCCTGATACTCTAATGGCATGGCCGAATGGCAACCTTCACGGTATTCCCGCGCCCAGCTTGAGGAACGCCGACTGGCCGCTGCCGAATGGCTTCAACGCGGCACCCAGACGCACCGCGAGATTGCCGAACATTTTGGCGTGTCTGTCCTCACCGTCACCACTTGGAGCGCCCGGCTCAAAAAGATCGGCACGCTGCAGGCCACCGTCGCTCCAGGACGTCCATCACGTCTGACCTCCAGCCAACTCGAGCAGCTTCGC